>CAMAVY010000063.1 GCA_945861675.1 Klebsiella pneumoniae
TCAATGTCCTGCAGCTTCATTAGTCGGACAATTGCTCGACGTTTCACCCGCTCCGCAAATCGAACCGTCCGCTCTCGATTCGTGTCAGCGTCAGCGGATTCGTCGAGATCGGAGTCCTCGACTGGCCACCGCGGCAGAACGCTGTGCAAGCGACTGACATTCGGACCATCCAATTCATCGCCGTGAAAATACGCATTCAGGTCGAGACGATCAACAACACGGCCACTTCGTTCCCGACGGAGTTCCAACGCGCCTGCTTCGCCAAATGCGAACCCGCTGCATGGAGACGTAAGCCACGTTGCCACATCGGAGGGGCCACACACTTCCACTGGGGGACTGCGCCAGACGAGCCTCTACGTTTCCGGTGTGCCGTTTACAACGACCGCCTGGCTTTCACGCGTCAGCGCATCTCGTGGTCGTCGGCCCTCAACCCTCGATGCCGTTGCTGAGATATCTAACACCAGCAGAACCAGTGCTGCTGTTGCTATCAGCCGTCGCGATTCCGCTCGGCACATTCGCATTGAACGAGTCTCCGCCGAGCGAATTTCCTAAGGGCATGAATCCACAATGTCACCGCTGTTGGTGGTGTCATGAGATTGAGCGACCTCCGGCCCAACATTTTCCTGAGCCGCGCCATGAGGACTTAGCCAGGCGCGCCACGGGCCGGAGAGTTACACGTAGGCCTGTGGCGCGCCACACGTTGAGGTCCCGCGTCGGCTCAAGGATTTGGTTGTGCACCGTGTGGGCCCCGACCATGTGGGCGGCCAAAGAACGGATGTAGCGAGCGACGGTGCGGACCAACTGAGCCATGCCTGCAACAGGAACTCGGCGTAGGCGCTGGCGATTCTGACTCGCCACAACGATGAACTACCGAAAACGGATTCGACCTGCGGGACGTGCAACAGCGCTGCACTACGCACTGCGCATACTGATCTTCTGTCCACGACGACCAACACTACCCACGATACTGACTCGATGCTTGGCTACGATGACCTCGATGCTTGGAAGGCACGGCCCCACAACAGACAAACGCATTCGCGGCAGCGACTATTCGCTAGCCCGCTGTTACAGCGAGCTGCGTGCGAAGCTTGGACACGTTGCACTCAATGCAGCGACAGACAAGAGACCATCTGAGCGCACAGCGCGCGCCGCTCGGAGAAGCGCGCGACCTGCGCCGCTTGCGAACGCCTTGCTTAGCGAAGACAACACGTGCAACGGCACAGCCGGGCTAACGGTGCACAACATTGAGTAGACCTTAATCCGTCGCACTCCAAGTGCGCCACTCCAGTTGCAACCACCCTCATCTCGATCGCCGCAACCTTTTGGCTTGAGCCTCACGTGCCGGGTTCGATTCCGCCGCGAAATCAGCACCATGCACCTTCGGCTCGTTTCATTCCGACGCGGAGCGACCCGACACTTCGAAGGAACGCGTTGCGTCAACGTGACGCCTAACTCCGGGCGAAATCACGGGACAGTGTTGATGTGAGTTTGGTAGCCAGGCGTCTGTACCTTGATCGTCAGCCAGCCTCAACCGGTCGCGCCAGCAACAAGCGCATTGTCCGAAACAACACGCGGGCATCCATCTATTCGCGCAACCCGCGTCGCAACTGTCCGTTCCACAAAGCTAGTCAATTGGCGCCGCTGACGGTTCGCACTTCCTGACTGCCGCCCGGCGCTTTCCGCGGCGCGTGGAGCGCGCGCCGGTGATGCGCGAGACCTGCTCGGCAATATCCAAAAGGCCATGCAGCGCCTCATTCACCGCCTCGGATGTCGGAAACGCTTTTGCAACCACCGGATCAAGAAGCGCTACTGACGTTCCCTTGCTGGCTTCGGCAAAGAACTTCCCTCGCTCCAATTTCGCAAAGTCGGAACGCTTGTACTCCTTCCGGAGCGTGTCCTTAGGCTTCTTCATACAGTTTCCGCTCGCCGCTGGTGGCTTTCCGCGCAGATATGATGCGAATGGCTCCGCGCCGGGAAGTGTGGCACACCACCAGCAGTTGGCCCAAGCTGGTCATTCCAAACGTTATGAATCGGTATTCGTCCTCCGAGTGGTCTGGGTCAAGGCCGGTTATCGCTAGTGGATCCAGGAAGACGGTGGCTGCCTCGTCAAACGTTATCCCGTGTTTTCTCAGGTTGCCGCTCGCCTTCTTCTCGTCCCAAAGGAAGTTCATTTCTGCAGTAGATCTATTGCAACAATCATGGTCTTTCCGCCGTCCCGCGTTTCCTGCGCTCGCGAGACTGCTTGGCCACCCCAGCCTTCCTCGGCCGCATCCGAATCGAAAGCTCGCAGCCAACGGCGCGCGCGTACCGCTTCAGCGTATCGATGGACGGCGAGTGCTTGCCGCTGCTCAACGCAGACTCCAGCCGTGTGATGGCCGGCGCGTGCGTACCCATGAGCTCGGCAACATCGGCCTGGGTCAATCCGGCGCGGGTTCTGGCCGCGAGCATCTCGTTCAAAAGATCGAACTCGGGGCCAAGCGCGTCATAGGCCGCGCGAACACCCGGGCGTTTCAGCGCCTGTTTCTTCAGTGCTACATGCTTCACGACCACACACCCCCTGCCCAAGCGTTCGACTCATGGGCGAAGGGTATCAATATTGTTATCCATGCGACCATCACATCGTTGGTTGTCGCATGAATGATTCCTTGGTCGTGCCCGTGGCGATGTAGTCCACCGCCCACATTACCCGTACGCCATCCACCCACCCCCACCCGCCCCCACCACCACATCGCACACCCTGGCCGCCCCTCGTCTCCAGTCTGCTCCGGTGACCAAACCCAAACTTCTCGACGAACTGCGTACAGTGATTCGCCGCATGCATTACTCCATCCGCACGGAGGACGCCTATGTCACCTGGGTGCGCGACTACATTCTGTTCCACAACAAACGCCACCCTGCCGAGCTTGGCGATGCAGGCGTCATCGAGTACCTGTCCTACCTTGCCGTGCAGCGCAACGTTGCCGCGTCTACGCAGAACCAGGCGTTCAGCGCGCTGCTGTTTCTGCATCGCTATGTGTTGCAGCAACCATTGGGCGACATCGCAGGCGCGGTGCGCGCGAAGCAGCCGCAGCGTGTGCCGGTGGTGTTCACGCGTGACGAGGTCACCAGCGTGCTCGAACACATGGAAGGCACGCTATGGCTGGCCTCTGCGCTGTTGTATGGCGGCGGCCTGCGTTTGCTGGAAGGCTTGCGCCTGCGTGTGAAGGATCTGGACTTCGTGCGCCAGGCTGTTTACGTACGCAGTGGCAAGGGCGCGAAGGACCGCATCACCATTCTGCCGGCCGACCTCATCGAGCCGTTACGGCTGCACATGGACCAGGTGAAACTTACGTTTGAGCGCGACATCGCACGCGGCGTGGCCGGCGTGTACCTGCCCTTCGCGCTGGCACGCAAATACCCGCGTGCGCCCACCGAGTGGGCGTGGCAATGGGTGTTTCCGGCAGCAACGCTTGCCTACGATCCGCGCGAGCCGAACATGCAGCGCCGCCATCATATTCACCCGCAGCAACTGCAACGCGCGTTCCGTCGCGCGCTGCGTGCATCGCGCATTCACAAGCCCGCCAGCCCGCACACGTTACGGCACAGCTTCGCAACGCATCTGCTCGAAGCCGGCTACGACATCCGCACCGTACAGGAACTGTTGGGCCATACCGACGTGAAGACCACACAGATCTACACGCACGTGCTCAATCGCGGCGGCAATGCGGTGCAGAGCCCGCTTGCCACCCTCTCGGCGAAGGCGAGGAAAAGGTAAAGACGCTGAAGACGAGAAAGCGCTAGAAGAACAACCCATCCCACGCGCGCGGTGGGTTCCGCCTAAGACTCCTCGTCAATCTGGGCCGCGCGCCGCGCGCGTAAGCGCGCTGTAAACAAGCTCCTCGTCAATCTGAGCCGCGCGCCGCGCGCGCAAGCGCGCATAAACAAGCTCCTCGTCAATCTGGGCCGCGCGCCGCGCGCGCCAGCGCGCAAATGAAGAGCCCTCTCCTACTTCGCCCCATCCAGAAACTGCTCAAACCCCGACGGCCCATACGGCCCGATACAAATCTGCTCCAACACACCTACGCCCGTGCGCGAACCATCGGTGGCCTTCACCACCTGCTGCACGTGAATGTTCTCGCGCGCCAGCATGTCCAGTTGGCGTGTGTCGAAAGACTCGCCACCAATCGCCTCTTCGCCTTTCCACATGCCCTGGCCCCATTCCGGGTGGCCATAGCCCAGCCCCTTCATCTGAAACTTCAGCAGGGGTTCAAGCTTGATGGTGCGCATGTCGCCCTGCAGCGGCAGCAGATCGATCTCTGCCGACTGCGCCAGCCGCGTGCCCTTGTGATAGTTCACGCGGTGTCGCGCGGTGGCCATGCGTTCGTCTTTGCCATCCTGCACACCGGGTATCGCGGCCTCGCTGCCATACAGCGGCGCCACAATGCCTTCACGCACCAGCGCTTCGCCGCGCGGGCCATCGAAGAAGATGGCGTGTGAAATGTGGTCATCCCAGAACAACGGCGCCCACAGGAAGAACGCGCTTGGCATATGCGTGATGGGCGCACCGCCTGTCTCGGGTTCACCCACACCACGCACGCCCCACGAGCGGTCCTTCGTGCCATGGCATACCGCGGGGTCTACTTTGATTTCGCCTTCGGGATGGCGGATGACACCGGACCAGCGGCCGAACTGATCGAAGCGCGTGGCATCCATGGTGCGACGCGTGCCGCTGAACAACGTTTGCCGCCCTTCCTGGATGGCGCCGGTGCGCGCAGAAAATGTCAGGTCGCAGGAGATGCCGCTCTTGTTGTCGTTCAACACAACGCGCGCGCGCTTCATGGGTTCCAGCACTTCCAGCTTGAACGGCCCCACTTCCATTTCCGTGCGCTCGATGGGCGCGCGCCGCGAACCGTAGAAGCAGTGTTGGCGCTGGCCGGGCTGCACCACGCTGAACGCGCAGTCCAACACACCGCGGTACGGATAAATGGCCATGCCAATGCCGAAGTAATACGACCCATCCGGGGCATAGCCGTTGAACCAGGTGCGGTCGTACACGTTGCGATCGCTGGTGGCCGGGTGGGCCAGCGGCTCCGGCGTTTGATGCACCGGGTAGTCATCGAGTTTGTTCAACACGGGTGTGGTTCCAATCTGGGTGGTGGGCGCGGACGGCCGAGTCTAGTGCCATGCGCCTGTCGAGTGACAGGTACGCGGGCACGCCGCACTGCCGCAGCTACCCCACCCGGGTGATTCTGCAGTCTGCGGCCCGCTTAGCCTGCGCGTCGGCGCACCAGCACGCGCGCGCCCAGCACATGCCAATGCCACGCCAATGCCACGACGATGCTACTCATGTCTGACGTACTCGAGTTCATTCAGCACGGTGCGCAGCGGCCGCTGCAAGCGCACTTGCAGTCGACCGTTCAGGAAGCGCTGCTTGCATTTCCGACCGTGCGCCTGCTGCATCGTGTGCGCACCAATACGTTGTTGTTGGCGAACCATCACGAGCTGTTGATCTCGCTGTACCACGTTGCGCAGCTCACGCCACACTGCCATGCCCGTGCGGCAATCAATTGCGGCGCACTGCAAAGCGATGCGCAGCTGTATCTGTGACGGCGCGCCAGTGCTGCGCGCGACCGCAGTCAGCTCATTCCCAACGATCTGGCAAACACGCAGTACCCGGGCCCCGGTATCCGTGCGCAGTCACCGCCGGATTGCGCGCAACCGCTCATTGGGCTGCTGTCATTTGTGTCCCACGAAGCACCTGTGTGCACCTTGGCCATCATCTGTGTGCTGGATGTCATCAACTTCACGCACCGCAGTTGCTTTCATCGCATGCAGCACGCGCTGCATCTGCCCAGCACCGCCACGCGCTACCTGTCGGCAGCGTCGGGTCTCTCAAACGAGCAGCGCTGCGCCCTGTGGTCGACCGTCGCCCATGCGCAACCCGGTGCAGACGCGCAGATGTGGATGACACAGGCCGCCGAAAGCGCCGGCCGCTTCTACTACGGCTTGTTCGACGAGGCCGGGACCGCACTGGCGCAGGAATAGCCTCGGGGGTCGCTGCCCGGCGTGCGCCTCTATATAGAGGGACGAGTGGAACATTCCTTCCCAGCGGGAACCTCTGGCGCTCGTTCTTATGATCTGAATTCAGGTAGTGCTCACTTATCGTTCCGCGTTCCACGGGCGCCGGAAACTACAGGCATCGCCCGCCGCCGCACACGCCGAAGCAATGCACACCAAGCCAATGCACGCCACGGCACGCGGGCTCGGAATTCACAGCAGAAGAGGGGGGGACTCAATTAAATCCATGAAGCGCGCCCAATCGCTACCTGCGCGCGCTGTACCTCATCACGGCGCAGCAGTCCGAAGTTGCACTGGGGCTGGTCAATGGCGCGCGCATGGAAGACACCGCGGCCCAACTCGGTGTCGCCGCCAACACCTTACGCACACACATCAGCAGGCTGTTCAGAAACATGCGCTTGGGCAAACGCACGGATGTGGGCAGGCGCGCGTCGCGCGGATGCGCGCCCGCCAGACTCGACGCCGCCGCTAAGCGTCGAGCTTGACTGACTCGGTGCCTGTAAAGGCCAGCTCATCGGCCCGGCATACGAACCGGATCGGCGGCAGTTCAATCGCCGCCAGTGCAACCGATGCCGACACCGTGCAAGCCGGCACCAGCAGCGCATTGCCCCAATCTGCCCCGCTGAAGGTATGCAGCGTGGGCCGCAGGCGTTCAACCTGCGTTGAGTGGTAATCCGCCTCCACCTGCACCAGCCGCAATCCGTTAGGCGTATTGGCCAAGGTCAAACTACCGGTGTACTGCACGTCATCGTGGCCCATGGGCTCGGGGTCCACACCACGCAGATCCAGCACCACGCGCTCATTCCAACGCACCTGCGCCGATGCGCCGCTGTAGTTGTGCTGCAGCGTCACATCGGCGAGTTGAATGGGGAACCCATAGTGGTTACGCAACGCCCTGGTCGCAGCAGGCGTAGTTGCGAACGCAGCACTCACGAAGCCACGCGCGCGCACACCGCTGCGGCAGGAGATGCGCGTCATGGCGAACGCAAATGCGCCCCATGGGCTGTCGCCCACCTTCCACACCTGAACGGACATCGATGCAGGAATGGTTGGGTGCAACGATGTGGGCAATACAGCCTCGCGCGCACTGTTGCGCATTTCCATCGTTGCCTGCAGGCACACAACATCGTTCAGCAGCACCATGTCTGCGGGATAGCTGCCGATGTCCGGCGCGTTACGTGCCAGTTCGAGCAGATCGGCCGTACCGCGAATCATCGGCTGCTCCCCGTTCCGGCATGCACACCAGAAGCTGCATGCGCAGCGCCGCGTGCAAACATCGGCAGCCGCGATGGCGTCCAGACCGGCTTTTCCAGATCCTCGCGCGTGCGGAACTTCGGCATCACCTCGCGCGCAAACAGGCGCAGGCTGTCCAGCACCTGCTCCTGCGGCACCATTTCCATGGCGTTCAACAGGAAGTTGATGCCCGTGACACCGATGGACTCCCACTGTTTGATGGTGGCGATCAGGTGTTCCGGATCGCCAACGCCGACACCTTGCGGCAAACCCTTTGCAACACTCGGGTCATCCGCCGGCACGTTGCGCTTGGCCTTCATTGCAGCGCCGGCATTGCCCAGCGTCTGATAGGCCCGCGTTGGGTAAGCCTCGCGCGTCCAGTACAGATGCGAGTTCGCCACGTTGAATGCGTTCACCATCGGCACACCGATGTCGCGCGCGCGCCGGTAGTCCTCGTTGCAGTACAGGAAGTTCATGGTGTGCACCTGGTCGTTCACCACGCCGCCAACAGGTTCGCAGTGGCGAATGCGCGCGTGATAGGCCTTGGTGCGGCGTTCCTGTTCTTCGAACCCGGCCGCCGATACACCCAGACAGCCGAGCCCGCGGTCCGCAGCATCCAGCTCAGTGCCTGGCGTGGTCACCGTGACCCACATCGGTGGGTGCGGATCCTGAAACGGCTTCGGCAACACATTGCGTGACGGCATGCTGAACGCCTTGCCTTCCCACTCGAATTCATCGCGCGTCCACATCTGCGGCAGCACACGCACGAACTCGTCCCAGGTCTTCTTGGTGTCGTCCGGGTTCACACCGAACCCGCCCAGCTCGGTCCAGGTGGACGAACGCGCCGTACCGAACTCGAAGCGGCCATTGGAGATGATGTCCAGCGCCGCAGCGCGTTCGGCTACCCGAATGGGATGGTTCATCTCCGGCACACACACCACTGCGCCATGGCCCACGCGAATGCGCCGCGTCTGCGCTGCGACCGCAGACAGAAACACTTCCGGCGCCGAACAGTGCGAGTACTCCTCCAGGAAGTGATGCTCGACCGCCCACACGTGATCGAAGCCCAGGCTGTCGGCCAGCCGGCACTGCTCAAGCGCGTTGTGGTACACGGCCCATTCCACCGCGCGCGAAAACGGGCGCGGAGCGGAAAGCTCAAAGAAGATGCCGAATTTCATGCTCAATGCCCCCTGTCCTGATCCGATGCATGGTCGCCAGCATGCCCATGCCAGCCCGCCATAAGTTTGTCCCAGCGCACACGTGCAGCCGCGATGTGCCGCAGCTTCACATGCCCGTAGCCGCGAATGTCTTCCGGAATACGTGCGATCTGCACGGCGCGCGCAATGTTGTCGGCCGTCAGACTACCCATTAGCGTTTCGATGCAGCGACGGTACTCGCCGATCAGCGCTCGTTCCATGCGGCGCTCTTCTGTGCGGCCCATCAGGTCGAACGCGGTGCCGCGCAAGCCCTTCATGCGCGCCAGTACCTTGAAGGCAGTGCGCATCCACGGTCCGAACGGTTGTTTGATGAGTTCACCCTTGGCGTTCTTGCGCGCAATGGCCGGCGGTGCCAGATAGTGCACCACGCGGTAGTTGCCTTCGAACATGCTGTCGATCTGCGCGGCGAATGCCTGACCGGTATGCAGGCGCGCCACTTCGTACTCGTCTTTGTAGGCCATCAGCTTGAACAGATAGCGCGCCACGGATTCGCTGAGGCGCGTGCCGGCCTGCAGCGGCGTCTCGACGGCGCGCACCTGTTCAACAAACGCCTTGTACGTCGCTGCATAGGCCGCGTTCTGATAGTCGGTCAGGAATGCCACGCGCTTGCCGATCATGTCGTCGAGTGAAGGCGCAACAGGGCTCAGCGCGTCAACCAGCTCGCCAACCAGCTCTCCAACCACTAGGGGCTTGGCATCGAACAGTGCTTCCACCGCCGCCATGTCGTGCGCACAGGCACGCCCCCATTCGAACGCGGCCTTGTTGTTGTCCACCTGCACCGCGTTCAACTCCATCGCGCGCATCAACGCGGCATGGCTCAGCGGCACACGCGCCTTCTGCCACGCATATCCGAGCAGCAGGGGATTGGTGTAGATCGAATCCCCGAGCATCTGCACCGCCACGCGCTCTGCATCGAACTGACCCACCTGCCCCGGCCCCGCTGCGCGGTGCACAGCGGCCTCGCAGCCTGCCGAAGGAAAGCGCCAGTCTGCATTCACAACGAAGCCCGCGGTGGGCGCGCCATGGGTGTTCAATGCAACGAACGTCCGCCCTTCACGCATCAGCGCCAGTGTTGCGTTGTCAGCGGTGACAATCGGGTCGCAGCCGAGCACCAGCATGGCCTTGGCCGTGTCCACCTTGGTGGTGAAGATGGCATCGGGCGTATTGGCAATCTGCACATGGCTCCAGGTGGCGCCGCCCTTCTGCGCCAGGCCTGCTGCGTCCTGGGTCACAACGCCCTTGCCTTCCAGATGCGCGGCCATGCCCAACAGTTGGCCCAGGGTGATCACGCCGGTGCCGCCGATGCCTGCCACCACAATGCCCCATGCACGGGTCGCGTCGGGTAGCTCGGGCTCCGGAATCACAGGCGGCCTGTGCTGTTTGTTGCCCGCGTCGCGGGCCGCACTGGGCACAAGCTTCCGGCGGCTGCCGCCTTCCACCGTGACAAAACTCGGGCAGAAGCCCTTCACACAGGAGTAGTCCTTGTTGCAGCTGTTCTGGTTGATGCGCCGCTTGCGACCGAACTCCGTGTCCACCGGTTCGACCGACAGACAGTTGCTCTGCACCGAGCAGTCACCACAGCCTTCGCACACCAGCTCGTTGATCACCACCGTCTTGTCTGGCGTTGCCAGCTTGCCGCGCTTGCGCCGCCTGCGCTTCTCGGTGGCACAGGTCTGGTCGTAGATGATCACCGTGCAGCCCGGCACCTCGCGCAGCTCACGCTGGATCTCATCCAGATCGTCGCGATGCCGCACGGTGACACCGGGTGCGAGCAACGCGCGCAACGTTGCGTATTTCTCCGGCTCATCGCTGACAACCACGATGCGGCGCGCGCCTTCGGCTTCCAGTTCACGCGTGATTGCGGGTACACCCAGCGTGCCGTCCACCGGTTGGCCGCCGGTCATGGCCACCGCATCGTTGAACAACAGCTTGTAGGTGATGTTCGCGCCGGCAGCGATGCTCTGGCGCACCGCCAGCAGCCCGGAATGAAAGTAGGTGCCGTCGCCGAGATTGGCGAACACATGCTTGTCGGTGCTGAACGGGGCCTGCCCCACCCAGCTCACGCCTTCGCCGCCCATCTGGCTGAAGGTGATGGTGCTGCGGTCCATCCACAACGCCATGTAGTGGCAACCGATGCCGGCCACGGCGCGCGAGCCTTCAGGCACCTTGGTACTGGTGTTGTGCGGGCAGCCACTGCAGAACCACGGCTGTCGTTCGGCGGCAGACGCTGGTGAATTGTTGCTGCTGCCGGCCTGCATCTGCACGGGCGCGTGCAGCGCCGCAAGGCTGCGTTCGCGGCCTTCGATCACGTCCAGGCGTTGGTTCATGCGTGCCGCAATGTCGTCCGGCACACCGAGTTTCTTCAAACGCTTGGCGATGGCCTTGGCAATGATGGCCGGCGTCAGATCCGCCTTCGCGCGCAGCAACCACGCGTCGCTGGGATTGGGCCGACTCCACTCACCGCCGGTGGCATCGCCATCCGGCTCGTCGAACTTGCCGAGCACGTTGGGCCGTACATCGGCGCGCCAGTTGTACAACTCTTCCTTCAGTTGGTACTCCATGAACTGGCGCTTTTCTTCGACCACCAGAATTTCCTGCAGGCCCTGCGCGAATTCCCGCGTGATCGTGGCTTCCAGCGGCCAAACCACATTCACCTTGTGCAGGCGAATCCCTACGCGCCGGCATGCGTCCACATCCAGACCCAGATCTGCCAGCGCCTGGCAGGTGTCGTTGAAGCTCTTGCCGCTGGCCATGATGCCCATGCGATCGTTGGGACCTTCAATGACGTTGCGGTTCAGCCGGTTCGCGCGAATGTAGGCAAGCGCGGCATACCACTTGTAGTCGAACAGCCGCGCTTCCTGTTCCAACGCCGGATCCGGCCAACGAATATGCAGGCCGCCCGGCGGCGTGATGAAGTCTTCCGGCAGCACAAGCTGCACGCGCTCCGGATCGATGATCACGCTGGACGCACTCTCCACCACTTCCTGAATGGTCTTCATGGCCGTCCACACGCCTGCGTAGCGACTCAGCGCAAACGCATGCAAGCCCATGTCCAGAATTTCCTGCACGCTGGACGGGAAGAACACCGGGAAGCCACAGGCTTTGAAGATGTGGTCGCTCTGATGCGCAGCGGTGCTGCTCTTGGCCACGTGGTCGTCGCCGGCAATGGCGATGACCCCGCCATGCCGCGCCGTTCCGGCCATGTTGGCGTGTTTGAACACGTCCACACTGCGATCGACGCCCGGCCCTTTGCCGTACCAGATACCGAATACGCCATCGAAGCGCTTGCTGTCCGGGTACAGATCAAGCTGCTGCGTGCCCCACACGGCGGTGGCCGCAAGCTCTTCGTTCACGCCTGGCTGAAACACGATGTTCTGCGCGGCCAGATGCTGCTTGGCACTCCACAACGCCTGGTCGTAGCCACCCAGCGGGCTGCCGCGATAGCCACTGATGAAGCCCGCCGTATTCAGGCCGCACGACGCATCACGCACCCGCTGCAGCATGGGCAGGCGCACCAGTGCCTGCGTGCCGCTCATGAAGGCCCGGCCCTGGTCGAGGCTGTACTTGTCGTCCAGGGTCACCCGCTCAAGGGCGGCGCGGATCGCATCGGTCAAGGGCGCGTTCATGCTGATTTGTCCTTACGACAGCGAACAGGCTGGAGCATGTCACGCAGCGCATCCGGCAGCACGCCGCGCAAGGCAACACGTGGCGCGTCAGGAGGTGGCCACATGCATACTACGGCCCCTCGGACACGCGACCAGGACCAGGCGCGGCCCGCACGCCTGCCACCCATTTCACATCACATGAGACCTGCCCATGACCGGCTTCAACCTTGCCGAAACCGACCGTCTGCTGACCACCACCCGCGCCGTGCGCAAGCGCCTGGACCTCACACGCCCCGTGCCGGAATCGGTATTGCGCGAGTGCCTGGACATTGCACTACAGGCCCCCACCGGCGGCAATTCGCAAAACTGGAGCTGGATCATCGTGACGGATGCCGACAAGCGCGCTGCGCTGGCGGAGCTGTATCGTCAGGTGGCATCGCCCTATCTCACCGCTGGCATCAAGCAGCAGGCTGCTGCGGCCGCGAAGACCGACGCAAGCTACGGGCACGAGATCGCCAAAGTGGGCGACTCTGCGCTGCACCTCATGAACGTACTGGCCGATGTGCCGGTGCACGTCATTCCGTGCATGGAAGTGGCGCCAACAGTTTCGCCCGGTTTCACTGCGGGCTCATCCATCTACCCTGCGGTGTGGAGTTTCCAGCTGGCATTGCGCAGCCGCGGCCTGGGCACCGTGATCACCACGCTGCACCTGGGCAAGGAAAAGGAAGCGGCGGAACTGCTGGGTTTGCCCGACAACATCCGCCAGTGCGCGCTGTTGCCCGTGGCCTACACCACAGGTGACGACTTCCGCGCGGCGAAGCGCAAGCCACTGGACGGCATTCTGCATTGGAACAAGTGGTAGGCCGCACACCATGGAACAGCACGAACTGAAGTACGGCATCTTCCTGGCGCCGTTTCATACGATCGAGGAAGACCCGACGTTGTGCCTGCAGCGCGATCTGCAGCTGGTGCAGCACCTCGATGAACTTGGTTATCACGAAGCCTGGATCGGCGAACATCATTCGGCAGGCTTCGAGATCATCGCCAGCCCTGAGCTGTTCATGGCGGCCGCCGTCGAGCGTACGCGGCGCATCAGGTTGGGCTCCGGCGTCATGTCGCTGCCGTATCACAACCCCCTGATGGTCGCGAACCGCATGATCCAGCTGGATCATCAGTCGATGGGGCGCGTGATGTTTGGCGTTGGCCCCGGCCTGCTGCCCTTCGATGCCGCCATGCTGGGCATCGAAGACATGAAGCGCCGGGACATGATGGTCGAGTCGCTGGAAGCCATCCTGAAGTTGCTGCAGGGCGAAACCGTCAGCATCGAAACCGACTGGTTCAAGCTGGTGAATGCCAGCTGTCAGTTGCGCCCGTTTACGCGGCCGCATCCGGAGATTGCCGTGGCGTCCTCCATGACGCCCAGCGGCGGCCGCTCAGCCGGTAAACACGATCTGGGCATGCTGTGTGTTGCCGCCACTGTGCAAGGTGGCTTCGACAACCTGGACACCAACTGGAAGATCGCCGACGACATTGCCATGGCGACGCGCGGCGTGCCGATGGACCGCAGCCGCCTGCGCCTGGTCGGCCCCATGCACATCGCCGAGACTCGTGAACAAGCCCGTGCCAACGTGGCATTCGGGCTGCAGAAGTGGCGCAACTACTTCTCGGGCATCAACTTCACGGCCGCAGAAGCAGACACCACGAAGCACCCCGTCGACGCCATGATCGAATCCGGTCAGGCCATCATCGGCACACCCGACGACGCCATCGCGCAGATCGAGAAACTGTGGGACAAGACCGGCGGTTTCGGCACCTTCCTGCAGTTGGCACACAACTGGGCCGACTGGGAACAGACGAAGAAGTCCTACGAGATGTTTGCACGCTATGTGGTGCCGCATTTCCGCCAGGCCAATGCGCGCCGCGCCAGTTCCTATCAGCACGCTGTCGACAACGGCGTAGCGTTGATGGGCAAGGCCATGGAAGCTGCGGCAGCAATGACCGAGAAGCACCGCGTAGAGCAGCTGACCAAGACCGCAGCCGCAAGATAGTTCACGCACTACACGACCAATCACTTATCAAGAGCGAACGAGGACCCTATGACTCAATTCGGCAACTATGCAGACATTCACGTGGACATCCACGAGTTCGTCGCCACCATCGAGATCCGTCGCCCGCCCAACAACTTCTTCGATGTGTCGCTGATCGACCAGTTGGCCAGCGCCCATGAGGCACTGGACAACGAAGACAGCTGCCGCGCCATTCTGTTATGCGCACAAGGCAAGAACTTCTGCGCGGGCAACGACTTCAGCAAGGCCTCCACCGATGTCACCAACGTGGCCTCCGGCAAGAACCCGCTGTACGACATGG
This sequence comes from Klebsiella pneumoniae, assembly GCA_945861675.1. Taxonomy (GTDB): domain Bacteria; phylum Pseudomonadota; class Gammaproteobacteria; order Pseudomonadales; family Azotimanducaceae; genus CAMAVY01. The sequence goes on from CAMAVY010000063.1 coordinate 14,480, forward strand.
GCGTGCGCCTGTTCAAGACCAGGAAGCCCAGTGTTGGCGCAATTCAAGGCGCAGCCATTGGTGGTGGACTGGGCCTGGCCCTTGCCACCGACTTCCGCGTGGCCAGCCCGGATGCGCGCATGGCCGCCAACTTCGTGATGCTGGGCTTTCACCATGGTTTCGGTCTGACCATGACGTTGCCGCGCCTGATCGGCCAGCAGCAGGCCAACCTGATGCTGTACACGGGCCGTCGCTACACCGGCGAAGAAGCCTACAAGCTGGGCCTGTGCGAGTACCTGGTGCCGCTGGAAGATCTGCGTCAGCGCGCGTGGGACCTGGCGCGCGAAATCGCGACTGCAGCGCCACTCGCAGTGCAGTCGGTGCGCGCCACCATGCGTCAAGGCATGGCCGAAGGCTACGCAATTGCAACCGACCGTGAATCGGCAGAACAGACACGGCTGCGCGCAACCGAAGACTTCAAGGAAGGCGTGAAGTCTGTGGCGGAGCGCCGCGCGGGCAACTTCACGAATCGCTGAGCTCACTCGCTGCACTGATTCGCACAGAAGAGCCCGCGGGTGTGCACAACACCAGCGGGCTTTTTTGTTGCACGCCCATCACCGCAATGAGCGCATGCATGCGCAATCGACGTGCGTTACGAGACCAAGCCCGCCCCCCCATAAGACCGACACCACCTATGCGCCAGGTGTCGGCTACCGGTTCCAGACCACCAACATCTGCAGGCCATGCTCTAATTGCCAGGTGCACTGTCGCACGGCCGCTCACCCGCATCGCCCCATGTCCAAAGTCACTTTCATTACGCCTGACGGCACCCGCACCGATATCGAAGCGTCGGACGGCATGAACCTCATGCAGCTTGCGACCATGGAGGGCGTGGAGGGCATCGACGGCGCGTGTGGCGGCGCAATGAGCTGCGCGACCTGCCACGTGCATGTGCATGACGAGTGGCTTGCGAAACTGGATGTCCCGTCGGAAGACGAACTGAACATGCTCGACTTCGTGGACGACCTGCGTCCATGCAGTCGGCTCGGCTGTCAGATCCGCATGACCGACGCGTTGGATGGCCTCACTGTGGATGTGCCCGCGCTGCCGACTTGACGGTGCTGGCCCCCGCGATCGCTTTGCGATGGCGCGTCATCGTTTTGTGATGGCGCGTCATCGCCTTGTGATGGCGCCCACGCTGTGCGGCAGATGGATGTGCAGTTCGCCAGGCTCCGCGCGCGCCGGCGCAATGCTCAGACCGCGACGATCGATGTGCAGCAGCGTGCCCGCAAGCTCCGGCGTGTTGGCATCGAAGAACTTCACGCTGACAGCGGCGCCCGGTGCAAACGATTCGTCCCCGACAGCAGCACGCAGCGGCTCAGGCGTCGCGGCGCGCGCGATGCCAAGTGCAGTTTCACGTTCCACATCGGCCGCGCGCTTGCCATGGCCCAGCGCCGCGACACGGTCGGCCCAGGCCAGCAGACGCGGACAATCATCCAGCAGCGCAACAGAACGGCCACGGCCCCAGCGCATGAACGCAATCTGGCAGTAGACGGCAGCATCCAGCGCATCGGCCCGCGCGCCCGTAATGAATGCACGGCCGTCGGCCAGCTGCGCTTCGATCACATCGAGATGACGGCGCAGTTCAAGCGTGAGTGTGGGCGCGGCGGCGGCCATCTGCTTCGGATCGAACGGTGCACCCATGAGTTCGCTGCGATCGCGCACGAAAGCCTCGTCGGCTTCCCAGTCACCGCCGAACAGCGAGCCCACGATGGCCATGAAGAAATCACCGTCGCACCAGCGCGCGAATGCGCGCGACACGCCAACCCCGCTGCCGGCGAACACCGAAGGCTGCGGAAAACGGCGTTCCAGTTCCTCGATGATGTACAGGCTGTCGAACCACAGGTCGGCGCCGATCTGCAGCACTGGAATGCGCCTGTAGCCGCCCGTCAGCGCAACCATCTCGGGCTTCGGCATGATCACGGGCTGATTGCATGCGTGCCAGCTCAGTTGCTTCATCCCAAGCACCGCGCGCACCTTCTCGGAAAACGGCGAGATCTCGTATTGATGCAGGATCAGGCTTGTAGCGTCGGCCATGGCTGAATCTCGTGTTGCAGAACGTTGAGGTGCGCAGTCTATGTGAGAATCGCCAGGCCCTGGCTTGCGCGAGGCGCCACCGCCAGACATCACGAATCGCAACTGGAGAACACCATGTCAATCGCGCCAAACAACGAACGCATCGTCATCCGGCACATCGAAGGCCGGCGTTCGGAGCGCGTGGCCTGGCTGCTCGAAGAACTCGGCCTTGCCTACGAGCTGGACTTCATCCAGGGCGACATCATTGGCTCGTTGCTCGCGCTCGAGCAGCACCACGAGATGCGCATGACGCCGATTGTGCACATCGGCCCCGTGGTGATGGTCGAGTCCGCGGCCATCATCGAGTATCTGCTTGCGAAGTATGGCAAGAACTCGGGCCTGCGCCCGAGCGAAGACGCACCGGAGTTTCCTGCCTATCTGCAGTTCCTGCATTTCGCGGAAGGCACGGCGCTGGCGAAGATCATGCAGACCGTCGGTGACCAGCGCCTAACGAAAGCGCTGTCCGACGCGGGCCTGCCGCCCCCCGCAAACCCCATGAAGCTGCCGGGGCTCGCAGGTTCGCGCACCGGCGCGCAGCGCGTGATGCACTACGCAGAGAATGTGCTGGCAACGCGCCCCTACTTCGCGGGCGACACGTTTACGGCCGCCGACATCATGATGCACTTCGCACTCAAGCTCGGCGGGCCCATCGCAGCGGGCGCTGCGTTCGATACGAAGGCGCTGCTGAGTGGCGAGAAGGACTACCTGGACGAATTTCCAAAGGTGCGCGAGTTCATGCAGCGCATTGCAGCCAGGCCTGCATTTCAACGCGCCATGAAGTCGACCATGCCCAAGGGTCCACCGCCGATGTGATGAAGCCAGATTGATCTGTGGACGTGTTCGCGCTGCCCAGCGGTCGTCTAAACCGACACTCGGTGCCGCTACCGCTGCTGTGCAAAGTTGCACACGGCGTACCCCGCCAGTGTCAGCGCCCGCTCCAACCTGGACATCGAGCCAGCACTACGCGCGAGCCCGTGCAGCAACACAACCGTTTCGCGCGCATCCGTGGCATGCGGCACCGCTCGGCACTCCACACACATCAAGACGGAGAAAAGTAGCGCAAGCGCGACCGGCGCATTGATCCTGAACAACTGCATGTTCACGCGTGCCGAGGTCGCACAGATCAATACCGGGGCCTGAAACAAGCAGGCCGCCACCGCCAGGTTGATTGATCGCCCGCGGCCGCCGTAGAGTGCGGCGTCCCGATTGCCCAGGCCGGAGAACGCACGATGATGCAGGTTATGTCCATTCAGTACGAACTCACTCGTAACCTTCCGAATGTGGACATGATCAAGCATGCAATCACTGTTACTCCGCGCGCTACGCGCAATTGGCTTTCCGCCACGACCTCGCGCTGACGCGAACACCCGCGCGCAGGCACCTGCGCAGCACGACACTACCGCAGCCTTTCTGTCGCTTTCCCAGATGTCCCAGACGCGTCCGGGGCTGGCCGGCATTCGCTGGTCTAAATTCCTCTCCTACTATCGCCCGCACACGGGCGTGCTCATCGCAGATCTGGTCTGTGCGGTAGTGATTGCCGCAACCGCCCTGGCGCTGCCACTGAGCGCGAACTTCGTGGTCAAGCGCCTGGCAGATGCCGCCGGCAGCCTGGCCGTCCTGCAGGAGATCTACACGATCGGCGCCGCCATGCTGGCCCTGTTGGCCGTGCAGGCCATGTGCACCCTGTTCGTCGACTATCAGGGTCATGTGATGGGTGCACGCATGGAAACAGCCATGCGCAAGGATCTGTTCCAGCACTACCAGAAGCTGTCGTTCAACTTCTTCGATGGGCAGAAAGTTGGCCAGTTGATGTCGCGCATCTCCCACGACCTGTTCGACATCTCCGAGCTCTACCACCACGGGCCGGAAGACATTGCCATCTCGGTCCTGAAGTTCGGTGGCGCAGTGGTCATTCTGCTGCATCTCGATACTTCGCTTACGTTGCTCATTGTCGCCACCACGCCCTTCGCCGCTGCCTACGCGCTGTACTTCAACGGCCGCATGGAGCGCGCACTGCGTCAGGGCAAGGAGCGCATCGCCGCCATCAACGAACGCGTGGAAGATGCGCTGTCTGGCATTCGTGTCGTGAAGTCGTTCGGCAACGAAGCCCTTGAGATCAATCGCTTCGATGAGGCGAACGAGCATTTCCTGGCAACGCGCAGGCATGGCTACAAGGCGGAAGCATTGTTCTCGGTCGGCCTGCAGACCTATGCACAGCTGATCACGCTTGCGGTCATCGTGCTTGGCGCTGTTCGTATCCTTGGCGCAACGTTAACGGTTGCCGACCTCATGACCTATCTGCTGTGCGTGGCCATTCTCATCGATCCGATCCAACGCGCGGCCAACTTTGCGCGGCTGTGGCAGCAGGGCATTACCGGCTTTCACCGCTTCATGGATGTGCTTCAACGTGCGCCCGACATTGAAGACGATGTGGATGCGTTGGAACTCACGCATGCCAAAGGGCAAGTGACATTCCGCAACGTCTCATACCGCTACCCACGGGGCACACGCGATGCTGTGCACAACATCTCGCTGACGATCGACGCAGGCGAATTCGTGGCGCTGGTCGGCTACTCCGGTGTGGGCAAGTCCACGCTGTGTGCACTGGTGCCACGCTTCTACGACGCGAGCCAGGGCGAGGTGCTGATCGACGGACACAACGTCAAGCACCTCACGCTGGACTCATTGCGCCGCAATGTCGGCGTCGTCCAGCAGGACGTGTACCTGTTCGCCGGCACGGTCACCGAGAACCTTGCCTACGGACGGCCAGGCGCCACACGTGCAGACATCGAGACCGCCGCGCGGCACGCGAACGCGCATGAATTCATCTCGGCACTGCCGAATGGTTACGACACCGACATCGGGCAACGCGGCGTACGCCTGTCCGGCGGCCAGAAGCAGCGCCTGACCATTGCGCGTGCATTCCTGAAAGACCCACCGATTCTCATCTTTGATGAAGCCACCAGCGCGTTGGATACCGAGAGCGAGCGTGCCGTTCAGCAGGCGCTGCTGGAGATTGCGCGCGGCCGCACAACGCTTGTCATTGCCCACCGCCTTTCAACCATTCGGCATGCAGATCGCATTGTGGTACTCACAGACGATGGCATTGCCGAACAGGGCACACACAAACAACTGATGGCGGCGCAGGGGTTGTACTTCGCGCTGCATGATGCCCGTGCAAGCCTTTAGCCGCGGCGCTTGGGGCAACACGAGAGTAGTGGAGTCGCATGCGCAGCATGGGAGCGCCTCCATGTTCCCTGCGCGAAATGCGGGGAGTGTGCGACGAGCGATGGGTGCTCGATACTGATCCGACAGCGGTGGCCGGCGGGACGGGGGCGAAAACATAAGCAGAAGCAGACAAAGCCGTTCGAGGATTGCCGTGTGCAAATGGCAAGCCCATGCTGCCGCCCGCAGGAACTATCGGCGATTGAACAACACGCGCCTTTGCCTGCGTTGAGCAGACTCGCCAAAGACCAGAGGCCGCGACTACAAACGACGCAGTTCCGTGTGGTCCGACATGTGCCGGAGTGTGGTGATGGCGTGGTGATGGCGTGGTGATGGCGTGGTGTTTACTCACGGCATTGCATGGACGCGCCGTAGCAGCTGGTGCAACTGCAGGGTTTCGAAGGCTGGGTCTCGCCTTCTGCAGGACTCAGCCTGCGTCTGGCTTTGCGCTCGCTGCCCGGCGTCAAAGGTTCGCAATGCCGGGCTGCGCCCGCCCTTGACCCCGGGCAGCGAGCAGGAGCGGCAAGCGCGAGCAGTGGTCGGGGAGCGGAGAGCGGAGAGCCGTGGTCAGTGGGCCGTGTTTGGAGATCGGACCGCGCGAACTATCACCAGCATGATGCTTTCGTGCATGGATATTTCGCACCACAGTTCGATAGTTAGAGCAATGAATTCATTTAATAATGTATCTTGTCTTGGTACTGTATGACCATACATTCAAGCGGTCAGATCATGGATATTTGCATTGCTTTCGAAGGGCTCGAGGCCCAGTCCGTGGGTGTCATCGAACAGGAACTGCTGGCGCTCAACGCCAATCTGAATGCCGCGACCTATCGATTCCTGGTGCTGGCCCGCGAGTTCGACCGGCGCCTGGCCTGGGCCGATTGGGGCATGCGCTCCATGGCGCACTGGCTTGGCTGGAAGTGCGGCATTGGCCCGGTCGCGGCGCGGGAGCAGATGCGCGTGGCGCATGCGCTTGTTGGTTTGCCTGATACGGCGGCTGCGTTCTCGTGTGGGCGCATCAGCTACTCGAAGGTGCGTGCGCTGTCCCGTGTGGCAACTCGCGAGACCGAAGGGTTCTTCCTGAACATCGGCGCGCACGGCACTGCAGGACACCTTGAACGCATCGTGCGGTATGCCAAGGGCGGGATGGCAATGGATGACCCTCAACGCCTGCAGGCCATGGTCGAGAATATTGCCTGCGACTGGCATTACGACGATGACGGCATGCTGGTGCTGCGGGCTCGCCTCATGCCGGACGATGGGGCTCGATTGGCCGCGGCCTTGAATGCCATGCAGCAGCATGTCCCGTCGGCGCCGGTAGCTGCGCGTCGCGCCATGGCGTTGGCGGCGGTTGCAGAGGCAGCTGTGGGCGCTGAGCCCAAGGGTGCGGTGCCTGAGATCGTGGTGCATGTCTGCGCGCCCGTTGCTGAGATCGACGCGCGCCGTACCGGTGACGCGGAACACCCTGGCAATGATTCAGCGCATCGGACCGTTGACGCTTCCGCAG
>CAMAVY010000064.1 GCA_945861675.1 Klebsiella pneumoniae
TGCTCAATCGTATCGACGGTCAGCACCCCGAAACCCACCGGCACGCCGGTGTCGTTCATGGCGCGCGACAGGCCGCTTGCGCATTCGCCCGCCACATAGTCGAAGTGCGGCGTAGCACCGCGAATAACTGCGCCCAGCGCGATCACGCCTTCGAACTTGCCACCCGCTGCCAGCTTGCGCACCACCAACGGCACTTCGAAGGCGCCGGGTACACGCACCAGTGTGATGTCGTCGGTGCTGACGCCGTGCCGAACCAGCGCGTCCACCGCGCCTTCCACGAGGCGCTCTACGATCAGACTGTTGAATCGTGCCGCGACAATGGCGACTTTGCGTCCCTTGCCTGTCAGATTGCCTTCGATTGTTTTCATTGCCTTGTTTGCCTCACCGCTTCCAATATCCGGCCAGCGCATTTTTTCGCCGACACTTGTTCCGAATCGTCAATCACACAGGCCGGCGGTAGATCAACTTCACGTCGTCGCCAAGCCGAGTGAGTTTCGCAAGCTGCAGCCCCAGCGCATCCTGCATGCGTTCAATGTTCAGATGCGCCAACGGCCGCGCACGATCGCCCAGCAGTTTTGGCGCCATGTAGATCACCAGCTCGTCACACAGACCGGCCTCAATAAAGCTGCCCGCCAACGTGGGCCCCGCTTCCACCAGCACCGTGTTGCAATCGCGCCGCAGCAGTTCTGCCAGTAATTCTTCCAAGCGCTCTGCCGGTCGCTCGCCAGCCGCCACACACTCCAGCCAATCTACATTCGCAGGACGGGGCGCAGCGTTCGCCACGCGACCATCCGCAATCCACACAGCCGGCCCGCCTGCGAACACGCGGGCGCCCATGGAAACACGGCCGCGCCGATCCAGCACCACCCGCAACGGCTGCCGATAGGGCGGCGCCGCGTCAAGAAGCTCGCGCACGCTCAGTTCGGGGTCGTCGGCCAGCACCGTGCCCGCACCGGTCACGATTGCACATGCAGCGGCGCGCAGCCGCTGCACATCGGCGCGCGCCTGCGGCCCGGTAATCCATTTGCTCTCACCGGACGCCATGGCGGTGCGGCCATCCAACGACATCGCCAGCTTCACCTGCACCCAGGGCCGGCCGCGCCGATGGCGCGACATGAAGCCCGCATTCAGCGCCTCTGCCTCGGCTGCCATCAGCCCTGACTCGACCGCAATGCCAGCGGCTCGCAATCGGTTGTTGCCACTCCCGTCGACCTGCGGATTCGGATCGACCATGGCCGACACTACGCGCGCCAGACCTGCCGCAATCAGCGCATCGGCGCAGGGTGGCGTGCGCCCGAAGTGACTGCACGGTTCAAGCGTGACGTAGGCGGTTGCGCCATCCACAGGTTCGGACCGCGACTGCGCATCGCGCAACGCTGAAACTTCCGCATGTGGACCGCCCGGTGGCTGCGTGAAGCCCTCGCCGATCACCCGCCCATCACGCACCAGCACACAACCCACGCTGGGGTTCGGCGTGGTGTTGAATTGCCCACGTTCAGCCAGCGCCAGTGCGCGCGCCATGAATCCGGCGTCAGATGCGTCGGCCATCTTCAGCTACCTGTCATCGAGTGGCGCCTGCCGTGTTCGCGCACGCCGCGTGCTTCACGCGCACCTCGTGCTTCACGAGGCGCCGTCCGCCACCGGCTTGCCGGTTTCTTCGCGCGCAAGCCGTTCTATTTCATCCGCAAACTCAGACACGTCCTGAAAGCGCCGATACACCGACGCGAAGCGTACGTAGGCCACATGATCGAGCTTGCGCAGCTCTGCCATCAGCTCCTCGCCAATGCGGCGCGATGGCAGCTCACGCTCACCGGTCTGGCGCAGCCGCGCTTTCACATGATTGAGCGAGGCTTCCATCTGCTCGATTGAAACGGGGCGCTTCTGCAATGCGCGCTGCAACCCGCCACGCACTTTTTCTTCGTTGAACGGTTCGCGCGAGCCGTCGCGTTTCACGACCCGCGGCATCAGCAGCTCAGCCGACTCGAAGGTGGTGAAGCGTTCGCCACAGGTCAGGCACTCGCGCCGCCTGCGCACCTGCTCGCCTTCTGCGACCAGCCGCGAATCAATCACCTTCGTGTCTTCCGCCGCGCAGAAGGGGCAATGCATGACGGCGGCCTACGCGCGGTAGACAGGGTGACGGCGACACAGCGCCACAGCCCGCTGGCGCACGGTCTCAATCATGTTGTCGTTGCTGACATCGTCCAGCACATCACACATCCAGCCCGCGAGCTGACGGCAATCGGCCTCATCGAAGCCGCGCCGCGTTACAGCAGGCGCGCCGATGCGCAAGCCACTGGTCACGAATGGCGAGCGTGGTTCGCCTGGCACCGTGTTCTTGTTCACGGTGATGAATGCGCGGCCCAGGCCCGCTTCAGCGACCTTGCCCGTCACTTCCCGACCGATCAGATCGAGCAGGAACAGATGGTTGTCGGTGCCACCCGAGACAATCTTGTAACCGCGCTCGACAAAGCCCTGCGCCATGGTGCGTGCGTTGGCAATCACGCGGCGCTGGTAGTCCACGAACGCCGGCTCCATGGCTTCCTTGAAGCACACTGCCTTGGCGGCGATGACGTGCATCAATGGCCCGCCTTGCGAGCCAGGGAACAGCGCCGAGTTCAGCTTGCGTTCCACGTCCGCGTTCTTGCGCGCCAGGATGATGCCGCCGCGCGGGCCACCCAGTGTCTTGTGTGTGGTGGAGGTCGTGACATCGGCGATGCCCACCGGGTTCGGATACAGACCGGCTGCGACGAGCCCTGCTACGTGCGCCATGTCGACCAGGAAATACGCGCCCACCGAATCTGCAATGGCGCGCAGCTTCTGCCAGTCGAGCACACGTGAATACGCGGAGAAGCCTGCGATCAACAGCTTCGGTTTGTGCTGATCGGCCAGCGCCTGCACCGCGTCGTAATCGACCAGGCCGGTCGCCGGATCAACGCCGTACTGCACCGCCTTGTACATCTTGCCGCTGAAGCTCACCGGCGCACCGTGGGTCAGGTGTCCACCATCGGACAGCGACATACCCAGAATGGTGTCACCGGGCTCGATCAACGCCATGTACGCGGCCGCATTGGCCTGGGAACCCGAGTGCGGCTGCACGTTCGCGTAGTCAGCGCCGAACAGTTCGCGCACGCGGCTGATGGCCAGCCGTTCGACCACGTCGACGTACTCGCAGCCGCCGTAGTAGCGCTTACCCGGATAGCCTTCCGCGTACTTGTTGGTCAGCACGCTGCCCTGCGCTTCCAGCACGCGCCGGCTGACATAGTTCTCCGAGGCGATCAGCTCGATGTGATCTTCCTGGCGCTGCTGCTCAGCCGCTATGGCGGCCGCGATTTCGTCGTCGAATCCGGCAATGGTGCTGTTGCTGTCGAACATGTGCGTATGGTACCTCTTCGTGCTGGGAGGGCCTGCTGGAGACAGCCTGCTGCGCACGGCCCGCCGGACACTGATCACATCGGGCGCGTGCGAAGGGCGCGGATTCTAGCCCAGCGGGGTTCGCGGCCGCAGTTGAAGATCCGTCCCGTCGCCCATGAATGCCGGTACGCCTATTGACCCGCAGCGCTTCGACCCGGCCGCACCTGGGCACGCAGGGGCTGTGCTAGCGTTTCCGCCCCCGCCTTGTCGCCTATCCGTGCTCGCACAGCGCAAGATGGCCGCACTTCATTCAGCGACCGACCTCACGGAGCAGCAGGCCAATATGGCGCAATACGTTTACACCATGATCAAGGCCGGCAAGGTCGTGCCGCCGCAGCGAGAGATCCTGAAGGACATTTCGTTGTCGTTTTTTCCCGGCGCCAAGATTGGCGTGCTCGGTGTGAATGGCTCCGGCAAGTCCACGCTGCTGCGCATCATGGCCGGCGTCGACAAAGACTTCGTCGGCGAAGCGCGCCCACAGCCCGGACTGAAGATGGGCTACCTGTCGCAGGAACCGCCACTCGACGAGACCAAGGATGTACGCGGCAACGTCGAGGAAGGCGTGGCCGAAATGAAGGCGCTGCTGACGGAGTTCGATGAGATCTCCAACAAGTTCGCCGAGCCAATGTCGGACGACGAGATGAACAACCTGCTGGCACGTCAGGGCGATGTGCAGGCGGCGATCGATGCGGCCGACGGCTGGAACCTGGATCGCACATTGGAAGTGGCCGCCGACGCGTTGCGCCTGCCGCCCTGGGACGCCAACGTCAGCCAGCTCTCAGGCGGTGAGCGCCGCCGCGTTGCGCTGTGTCGCCTGCTGCTGTCGAAACCCGACATGCTGCTGCTCGATGAACCCACCAACCACCTCGACGCAGAAAGTGTGGCGTGGCTCGAACGCTTCCTGCACGACTACCCCGGCACCGTCATCGCTGTCACCCACGACCGTTACTTCCTCGACAACGTGGCCGGTTGGATTCTCGAACTCGACCGCGGGCACGGCATTCCCTACGAGGGCAACTACACCAGCTGGCTGGAACAGAAGGAAAAGCGCCTCGCACAGGAACAGAAAACGGAGCAGTCACATCAGCGCGCGATCAAGGCGGAACTGGAGTGGGTGCGCACCAATCCGAAAGGTCGTCAGGCCAAGAGCAAGGCGCGGCTTGCGCGCTTCGAAGAAATGCAGAGCCGCGAGTTCCAGAAACGCAACGAAACCATGGAGCTGTACATCCCACCGGGACCGCGGCTTGGCGAGAAGGTGATCGAAGTCAATCACATCAGCAAAGCCTATGATGGCCGCGTGCTCATCGACGATCTGAACTTTCAGGTTCCGCAGGGCGCAATCGTCGGCATCGTCGGCGGCAATGGCGCAGGCAAGACCACACTGTTCCGCATGATCGCGGGGCAGGAAAAACCTGATTCCGGCGAGGTCGTCGTCGGGCCTACTGTGCAGCTGGCTTACGTGGAGCAGTTCCGCGACAAGCTCGACCCCAGGAAGACCGTGTGGGAAGAGGTGTCGCAGAAGCAGGACATCATCAAGATAGGCCAGTACGAAGTGCCATCGCGCGCTTACGTGGGCCGCTTCAACTTCAAAGGTACAGATCAACAGAAGATCGTCGGCAATCTGTCGGGCGGCGAGCGCAACAGGCTGCATCTGGCCAAGCTGCTGCGCGAGGGCGGCAACGTACTGCTGCTGGACGAGCCCACCAACGACCTGGATGTGGAGACACTGCGCGCATTGGAGGAAGCGTTGTTGAACTTTCCTGGCGTGGCACTGGTCATCTCCCACGATCGCTGGTTCCTCGACCGCATTGCCACCCATGTGCTGGCGTTCGAAGGCGACAGCCACGTGGAATGGTTCGAAGGCAACTTCAGCGACTATGAGGCGGACCGCAAGAAGCGCCTGGCGGCGCAAGGTGTAGACGTCGAATCCCCGCATCGGCTCAAGTATCGAAAGATTGATGGTTGAAGCGCGACGCGCAGAGGGCGCCGCGCACAGATGGACCTTTTTCAGCAGATATTTTTTGCAGCAGGAGAACGGCATGCCTCATGACCGACAACCCGGAACTTGGATACGGACCGCGCTACTGATCGCAGGCAGCGCGTTTGCAGCTATTCCCTTCGCGGCCCAACACGCGTCAGCCGCGGAAACGGTCACGCGATTTGGTTCGAGCCTGGCGCAGGACTGTTTTTTCGCAGCAGATGCACATCGGCCATCACGCACAGGCCTGGCGATCTGCGACGCTGCGCTGTCTGAAGAACTGCTGAGCAAGGCCGACCGCGCCGCAACGCTGGTGAATCGCGGCATCCTGCGGGTATTGCAGAACGACAACGAAGGCGCGCTGGCAGACTACGCGGCGGGGCTCGCACTGGTGCCCGATCTCGCCGACGCCTATGTGAATCGCGGCATGGTCTATGTGCGCGTAAGCGGCAAAGAGGCCATGGCAATTGAAGAGATCAACAAGGGCCTGCGCATCGGCAGCCGCGACGAAAGCGTCGCGTTGTTCGGCCGTGCGCTGGCGTATGAAGCCCTGGGGCGCGTGAGCGACGCGTACCAGGACTACAAACGCGCGGCCGAGCTCAAGCCGCAATGGGAAGCGCCGCGACTCGAACTCGCTCGCTACACCGTGCGTACGCGCGCGCCCTAGTTCGCGTACCCGCTAAAGCCCGCCCATCACAGCGTTCGGGAACAGCGGCAGTGAGCGCACCCGTTTGCCGGTCAGCCTGAAGTAGGCATTCATGAGTGCCGGGGCAAGCGTGGGCACACCCAGCTCGCCCACACCGCCAATCGGCACCGTGCGATCGGCTGTGGCTGGTTTGGCGATGATCGTTGTGCTCACCGCAGGCATTTCGTTCAACCGGATCATCCGGTTGTGATCGAAGTTCTTTGTTTGTGCCACACCATTGGCGAAGGTCTGCTGGCCGAACAGGGTTGCATTGAGCCCGTGCACCACGCCACCCACCAGCTGCGCATCGATCGAACCAGGATTCACCGGCAGATAACAGTCGATGGCCACAGCCACACTGTGCACACGAATACTTGTGGCGGTGACCGAAGAAATCTCCACCACCTCGGCCACGATGCTGTTGAACGCCGCGCCAATCGCAATGCCGCGTGCGCGCCCCGCAGGCAGCGGCGAGAACCACTTGCCCAGTGTTGCAGCAGCGTCGAGCACCGCCAGCCAGCGCGCATCAGTGAGATGTGCCTGCCGGTAGCGATACGGGTCCTGGCCAACTGCCGCTGCAATTTCATCGATCATCGATTCCACACCGAAGGTGTTCAGCGATGCGCCGACGGAGCGCCAGAAGCCGACCGGAATCGGCGCTGGATGCGTGACGTACTCAGTGAGTCGCGAACCGAAGTCATACGGCAGCCCCTTCGCGGCTTCGATGCCCTGGCTGTCACCACTGGCGCCCAGCACTGAGCCGCGCTGCGCCAGGATGGACGGCGAGACATTGCGATAGGTCCAACCCAGCACAGTGCCGTCTGCCGTCAGGCCGGCACGCGCATGCATGAGCCCCATGGGGCGGTACTGATCGTGTGTGAAGTCTTCCTCGCGCGGCCACATCAGCTTCACGGGTCGCTTCACTGCCATCGCAACCTGCACGGCCTGGCTGACGAAATCGACTTCTGCTTTGCGTCCGAGCCCGCCGCCGAGGTAAGTCGTGTGCACGATGACTTGCGACTCGGGCATACCCGTCAGGCTGACCACCAGGGCCAGCACTGTTTTCGCTGATTGGGTCGGCGCAAACACCTCGCACTTCACGCCGGGCACGAAGTCCACGGTGCAGTTCAACACTTCCATGCAGGCATGCGCGACATACGGCAGTACATAGGTCGCATCAACAATCCTGGCGGCACCGGCAATCGCCGCATTGGCGTCGGTCGCGCTGCGTTCCACTGTGTACAACGTGCCCGGCGGGTTTGCGCCACCCGCAACGAACGGCGCCGCAGACACGGCCAGCGCCTGCGCATCGCTGACGAACTTCGCGCTGTTGAGCGAGGCTGCGTTGGCGGGCAATGTCCAGCTGACGCGCAGGCGCTTCGCCGCGTTCCAGGTGTCCCAGGTATTCGTGCCGACGACCGCAACCGCATTGAAATTGCCGGCCGCTTCCGCACCGCGCCCGGTGCCTGCCACGATGGATGTAGGCACAACCGCGATCACGTTCGATGGACGTGTCGGAATGCTCGCGAGCTTCCCGCCGAAGGTCGGGCAATGCTTGATGACCGCGTAGACCATGTTCGGCAGACGTATGTCGATGCCGTACTTCGCACTGCCATTCACCTTCTGCGGAATGTCGGCACGCGGGATTGATTTGCCAATCAAGGCGAACTGCGCATCGGGCACAAGCGGTGCGGATGCCGGCGGCGTCAGTAGCGCTGCTGCTGCCGCGACCTGGCCAAAGCTGTACGTCTGCGCGGATGGCCCGTGCGTGATCACGCCATTGCTGACGCTGTAGTTGCCGCGCGCGGTATCACCGTTCTGCTGCATCGCGGCCTGGACCAGCATTTCCCGTGCAATGGCGGCCGCGTCGCGCAGCTTCCAGAAGTTGTTGCGGGTCACACCGCTGCCCACGGTATTGATCGAGGTGCCGACAGGCGCAGGCGTGGCCAACGTCGGTCGCCCCTGCACAAGTCGCACACGGTTGTAATTCACCATCAGATCCTCAGCGAGGATCTGCGCCAGGCCCGAGAACGAGCCCTGCCCCATCTCGGATGAGCCGATGGTCAACGTGACGCTGTCATCGACACCGACGGTGAGCCACGCGTTGACGGCCGTCGCCGCGCCTGCGGCCTGCGCTTCCCCCATCCGCCCCACCTCGGGCAGCACAAACGCCACAACCAGACCGGCGGCGGTGGAGCCCAGAAACTTGCGGCGACTCAGTCCAGCGTTCTGCGCCGGTGCTGCGTGCGCAGCGGCGCTTTCCGTGCGGGATTCGGTGTTCGGCTCTGCGTTGGTATCGCTATCGATCTTCATGTTCAATTTTTCCTTGCGAAGCGGAAGAGGCCTTGCCAAGCGGAAGGGGCCCTGCGAAGCGCAGGTGGCCGTGCAAAACGGGGATCACAGGTTGGTGATGGCCGTCCGAATCCGCTGATAGGTGCCGCAAACGCACAGATTCTTGACCTCAGATGCGATCTGCGCGCCGTGGTGACCTGCGTTCATCGCGCCCGCGACGCTCATCAACATGCCCGGCTGGCAATACCCGCACTGCGGCACCTGGTGGGCGATCCAGGCCTTCTGCGCCGGATGCGACTGGTCGGGCGACAGCCCCTCGATGGTCACCACCTTCCTGCCGACGGCGGAGGCAGCATCGAACACACAGGAATGTTCCCGCTGCCCGTCGACCAGCACGGTGGATGCACCGCACACCTCGATGCCGCAGCCGTACTTGGTGCCGGTCAGGCCGATCAGGTCACGGATGACCCAGAGCAGCGGCATGCTCGGGTCGCTCACGGTGACGGTGTGATTCTGTCCATTGACGTTCAGGGAGAGGGTGCTCATCGGGAAGGTGCCTTCTTGATGCGGAGTTGGGAGAACGTGGTGCACACGCCGGAGCCTGGCTCCGGGGGCAACCCGCCGAATCCTCTACTACATATATGTGCTTATTAAACCCTTATATGGAGTTTTTGCCATCCACGAGCACTGCAACACATTTGGCGCCCATTTGGCCGGCGAGCGCCGAGTGCAGGCGCTCGCGCGTTCTTTCGGCGCTGTGCCCGGTTAGCATCCGAGCGATCAAGGCCTGAAACCGACGCCGTCATGAAGCCACTGTTCGACGACTCGCAACTGCAGTTGGCGCGCGCGCACGCTGAGTCCATCCCACTGGCTGACATCGACGTCAGCAACTACCACCTGTTCGCCAACGACACGCACTGGCCCTACTTCGAACGCCTGCGCCGCGAGGCGCCCGTGCACTGGTGCCACGCCAGCCATCAGGGCGCGTACTGGTCCATCACCCGGCACCAGGACATGAAGGACGTGGACACAGACCACGCGCGCTTCTCGGCCGACACCAACATCACGCTGTTCGATCAGGCCGACGACTTCACCATGCCGATGTTCATTGCCATGGACCCGCCCAAGCACGATGCACAGCGCATGGCTGTGGCGCCGGCCGTCGCACCGCGCAACCTGGCGAAGCTTGAAGACACCATTCGCCAGCGCGCCGGCAGCATTCTCGACAGCCTGCCCACCGACGCACCGTTCGACTGGGTGCAGCGCGTGTCCATCGAACTGACCACGCAGATGCTGGCCACCTTGTTCGACTTTCCCTTCGAAGACCGGCGCAAGTTGACCTACTGGTCCGATCTGTTCTCCAACGGCACCGTGAACGGCGCACCGGTCACGCGCGAGTTACGCCGCCAGGAACTGCTGGGCTGCCTGCAGCACTTCACCAACGTGTGGCACGAAAAAGCCGCGCAACCGCCCGGCGCAGACCTGGTGTCGATGCTTGTGCACGGTGAGTCCACCCACACCCTGATCGAGCGCCCGCTGGAATACCTCGGCAACATCATGCTGCTGATCACCGGCGGCAACGACACCACACGCAACACCATCTCAGGCGGCCTCCTGGCGCTGAATCAATACCCCGACGAATTCGCAAAGCTGCGCGCCAATCCAAGTCTGATTCCGAACATGGTGGCGGAGATGGTGCGCTGGCAGACGCCTGTCGCACACATCCGCAGGACCGCCCTCGCGGACACGGAATTCGGCGGCCAACACATCCGCAAAGGCGACAAGGTCGTCATGTGGTACCTGTCGGGCAATCGCGATGAATCTGTGTTCGAAGATCCCTACCGCCTGCGCATCGACCGCAAGAACGCGCGCCAGCATGTGTCGTTCGGCTATGGCATCCACCGCTGCATGGGCAACCGCCTGGCCGAGATGCAGCTGCGCGTGTTGTGGGAGGAAATCCTGCCGCGTTTCCAGAACATCGAGCTGCTGGCGGCGCCCGTGCGCACGCGCTCGAATCTGATTCGTGGCATTCAGTCGATGCAGGTGCGCGTGCAGGCGCACTGAAGTGCCGGGAAAGGCAGCGCGAGTGTTTGTATTGGCGGGCGCGCTCGTCATCGTGCAGTACGTGCTGTATGTCGGCTACAACGCCCTCGAAGAGCGCGCAACGGGCAGCAAGCGCAAGGCCGTTGCGAGCGCGGCGCACGCGACCGCAGCACAGCAAGCCGATTACGCTGTTCGCGCGGCGGCGGTGCGCTACACCGTGACGCACAAGCGCGATGTCGTTGCGGCAGGGGCCCGCGTGTACTGCATCGAATACCAGCTCTACAACACGACGGTAGATCCCCCGACTGAGTTCATTCGGCTGCTCGCGCGTACCGGCGTCCGTGTGACCGCGGGCTCGAAGTGCGCGGCGTTTCTCGATGGCAAGGTGTACGACAACGTCACGCATCAGCGCGCGGTATTCGTGCGTACGTCCGTGGTCGGTTGGATATCCCCGACAGAAGTTCAGATTGTCTGCGGCTACGACGTAGGCGAGTCGACGGTGTTGTTCACACTCCGGCTGCGCAAAACCAGCGCGCAGTGGGTTGTCGTGCATGATCGGACCGGGGTGAGCCTGTAGGTCTTTCGACGCCAGATCCACGCGAACGCATGCGATGGCGGCTTCGTCGCGGAAACCGACACGGTGGCCAAGAGCTTCGTTTCTGCGCTGGTCGGCATTGCGATGGCTGAAGGGCATATCGGCAGCATCGAGCAACCGATCAGCGATTGCATCCGCGTCGCGCCCGGCTCTGCGTACAACGGCGTTGCGGTCAAGGATGTTCTGCAGATGCCGTCGGGCGCGCGTTGGAACGAGGACTACAGCGATAAGCGCTCGGACATCTTCCGGCTCGCTGCAGCGCTGGCGGGACACGGCGGGCCCGATGGGTTGGATGGCACGCTCGACGATCTCATTGCCAACAAGGTGCGGGAGAACCCACCGGGCACCGTCTGCCGATACAACTCCGGAGACACACGGCACTGGGTGCCCTGCTGGTTCAGGCAACCGGGCGCTCACTTGCGGACTACATGGCGGAGAAGCTCTGCGAACGGCTGGGCATGTCCGCGCCCAGCTACTGGCAGATCGATCCCGCAGGCATGGAGGTTGCGTTTGCCGGCCTGCTAATGACGGCGCGCGACTTCGCCCGGCTCGGTGAGCTCTACCGCAACGGCGGCACGCTGGACGGCCGGCTCGACGGCGTAGCCATCGTGCCGCAAGCGTGGGTACGGCAGTCGGTCACGCCAGACGCGCCGCATCTGGCCCCAGGCGGCCCGATCGTTGGCGACCATGCATTCGGCTTCGGGTACGCCTATCAATGGTGGATTCCGGCCGGCAATCCACAGGAGTACAGCGCCATTGGCGTGTACAACCAGTTCGTCTATGTCGACGAGGCGCGCGGCTGCACCATCGTCAAACTGTCGGCCAATCGCGCCTATGGCACATCGCACGATGAGGCCACCAATCGCGAGCATGAGACGATCGCGCTGCTGCGAGGAATCGCTGCAGCGGCGTGTTGGGCCTGGCGTCAGTCAGCAATCCGGAACGTCACGGAACCGGTGAACCGCGCGCCGACCGCCGCCGTGACGTCGGCAGGCAACAGTGGTTTCGCGCGGAACTTCGTCAGCACCTCGTAGGCCGCACGCTCGAACAGGCGGGTGTGTTTCACGTCGGCGTCCGAGGACGTAACGCGCGCGTCCGTGCACACGGCAGACAGGTCGGGCTGGATGCGGCAACTGGCCTCAACCGCCGCCTGCACCTCTTTCTGCAATGCCGCACGCGGACAGGCGCGCTCAAGATCCCAGCCGGTCGGCCGCTCGGCCCAACGCACCGCGCGCAGTGGCGCCGGATCGTTCGGGTCGATTGCCTGCGGGTCGAAGCGCAGATGGCGCAGCCGACGATTCACCGCAGCCAACACGCCTGGCGCGATGCTCGCCATGCCGGACTCAGGGCCTGCCGCACGGCAGTCGCGCAACTCGCCACTGCCGCGCCGCACTGGACAGTTCATCGACACGCTTACGCCTTCGGGTGGCAGACCGGTGACGGCGTCGAGCGAGTGATGCAGCGCTGCTATCGACGGCTGCCGCACGAACGGCGTGTGAGCAAGGTCCAGCAGCACCTCGCTGGTTATTTTGCCGCCACGCGTGAGCCGCCCGGACACGACGCAGGTCGGCACATCATCGCGGTTCGCAAACGGTCCTTCGACCGCTGCCCGCCACGGTTGGTCGGGCATGGGCGCACGCTGCGCCAACCAGCTTGCCGCGCCAGGCACATTCTGCTCAAGCGCCAACACCGCGACCTCAGAGTCGCGCCCGAGCGAGATTGTCGGCGCCGCCTCGCGCAAGTGCTCGCCTGGCTCGCCAGTCACGATCGGACATCCCTCGGGCGTGCGCTGCACATTGATCCGGCCCGGTGCGAATTGCGACTGCAGAATCTCAGGGACTGTAAGCGCGCCGCACCGGCCCGTTGGGGCAATCGCGTGACGCGTACCAGTCGAGGCGGGGCACCAACGCCACAGCATCGTCCATGGGCATGTCGAAACGGAATGGCCCGAATGCGTCGGCCGTCACGGGAAACACCGGGCGTCGATGTGGACCCATCGGGTGTCGAGGACGTCGTGGCTGCGGCGACAGCCGCGCTGCCGAGCCACGTGAGGCCAACAAGTCCCAGGACCAGGCATCGAGCCCATGGCGATGCAAGAAACACGAGACTCATCCACGCAGTGGCGCGAGTTCGTCGATGCGCGCCAGGTCATCGGTGCTGAGTTTCCAGTTCGCGGCGGCAGCATTCGCCAGCACCTGCTCAGGCCGCGTCGCGCCCGCGATCACTGAGCACACCACCGGCTTAGCGAGCAGCCAGGAGAACGCGAGTGACAGCAACGTCTGGCCATGCTCGGCAGCAAATCCGGCCAGTGCCTCAACGCGATCAAAGTTGCGCTCGCTCAACGCACGCGCAGCCATGGTTCCCGCATTGGCGAGTCGCGTGCCGGCTGGCGGCGCCTCATCGTGCCGGTACTTGCCTGTCAGCATGCCGGACGCCAACGGAAAGAACGGCAACATGGACAACCCGAAGCGCTCGCACGCAGGCAGCACTTCACGCTCGACGCGTCGCTCCAGCAGGCTGAAGTTGTTCTGCGCGGTCGCGAAACGGTGCAGCCCCTGACTGCGGGCTGTCCAATCGGCGTCGGCAATCTGCCAACCGGTGTAGTTCGAATTGCCGAGGTAACGCACCTTGCCGGCGCGCACGAGGTCATCCAGCGCGCGCAGCGTTTCATCCACCGGCGTATCGAGGTCGGGCGAATGCTGTTGGTAGAGATCGATGTAGTCCGTGCCAAGACGGCGCAGGCTCGCCTCTGCCGCGGCGATGATGTGTCGTCGTGAGCCGCCACGGCGCAATGGCCCCTCACCCGTCGGCCCACCGAACTTGGTCGCGATCACAATGTCCTCGCGTCTGCCCTGCAGCGCCTCCCCCAGCATGGTCTCAGAGCGGCCGGCGCCATAAATGTCGGCGGTATCGAAGAAGTTGATGCCGGACTCGAGCGCGGCGTCTACCACTGCACGCGTGGCTGCCGCATCGATGCGCATGCCGAAATTGTTGCAACCAATGCCCACCACACTCACCTTGAGCCCCGTGTAGCCCAGCCGTCGATGTTGCACTGCACGTCTCCTTCGGTTCGCTGCTTGCCCGCCGAATAGCTGCGGCCTAGCGCAGCCTACCTCAGCGACCGCGCGCGCAAGCTGCGTTCGAGCTAGCGCAAAACGGAACAGCCGACCTGCGCAAGCGCGTCAACCACACGCTCCTGACCCGTCGTGCCAACACGCGAGGCGAGGCGCGATACCAGCGTCTTTGCACTCGTTGGCGACATGCCCAGCGCATGCGCGGCATCGGGCAGCGATACACCCGCGCACAGCTGCATGGCCAGCTCGATCTCGCGGCCCGGAGCCGCAAGCTCCACAAGCCCGCGCACAACCGTCAGCAATCGCGGCACACGGCGGCGCAGCGTGCCAAGCACCTGCATGCCGCCCGTGTCCACTGAGTTCGACGCGGCAACCTTCAGCTCGAACGCGCCCTGCTCATGTTGCACAAGCTGGATGGTGCGCGGCCTGCGTGTGCGCGTGTCCTGCATCAATGTGAAGTTGCCGCGCCGGAAAGCAGCTTCGTCTTCCGGGCCGCCAACCAGGTACGGCCCGACCGGCAGTCTCTGCAGCGCCTCGGCGCTCTCGGCGAGTATCGAATCGCGAAAACGCGCCGCTGCCTGCTCCACGATCTCGCGCCCCTTGGCCGACGCCTCCGAGCCACCAGCACCGAGATCGCGCAACAATTCCGGGCCACCTACGCCGATCGTACCCAGCGTGCCATCGACAGAGAACGCCAGCGGCACTTCAGCGACAAGCGTGTCACAGGGCAACAACGCAACGGGCCGCGCATCGACAGCGCGGGCGATGAGCCGTGCGGTCGCCTCACCCAACGCAATGTCCGCTGCAGTGAAAGCTGGCGAAGTGGAACCGCGCGACATCAACGCCACACACACTCGACCGGACGGTGCGAATGCCGCCAGGTAGTAGCCATGGCGGACGTTGCGATCACGCCAGAGCGGCGCCCATGGACCATCCTCGGCGCAACCTTCCCCCCAAAGCGGCGCCGCAAACACGCTGCGCGACAGCCGCTCACTCATCAGCTTCTGCACGCTCGGAATCGTTGACGGCGCGGGCCAGATGCCGGCCCGTAGCAGCCCACGCACGGCGTCGCTGAATTCCGACCCGCGCCACACGACGAACTCGTGCACCGGCCCCATCCCCGCATCGTGCACCAGTACCGCCGGCAGTATGGCGTCGGTACCGATCGCGTTCTGCAAGGCAATCAGAAGCTCCGGCACCAGCATTTCAGGTGGCAGCGGCGCCGATGCAAGCGCAGCAATCCGACTGGTCAGGCGTTTAACGGAAGTCACGGCCACACCTTCGTTGCATCTTCACAAAAACTCACCCGCATGCTGCTGCATGCGCGATATAGCGCAGCGTATGTCGAATCACTAGCAGTTTGTCCGGCTGCAGGTGGACAGATTCGAGGCCGCGGGCGCATCACGCCTGCAGTGTTCGGCATGCGCGCAATGCGTGCCGAGCGCAAATCCAACTGAGCCTTTGCGCTCGACGCCGTCACTCGACCAACCAGCGCAAAGCCGGCGGCGCACGCCACAACACGGGTCGCCAGTTCCAGCCGGCACCACAGACAAGTGCGATGAGGGGCGACTTCAGCGCCTGCAGGTTGAAGCGCCAGCCCGACGACAACGCGCCCGTCGGCCGGCCCCCCGAGTCCAGCTAGACACCGACAACGCGTTCTGTCGCGTACTGAAAGAACACGATGCCACTCGCGAAATTCCAGTTCAGCCGCGCGCCATCAGCGCCGGCAGACGCATCGAACACCGCGTGGAACTCGCTCACGAAGACTGCATTCGCCACCGCGTCCAGCCGCAATACAAGCCGATGTGTGCGGCGGTCCACGTGTGCGCACGCATGGTCGACCCAGCGTGCATCCGCGTAGCGCCACTCGACAACCACTTCATCGGCGTTGCGTCCCGGCCGCACTGCGAACGGCACACCGCTGTCATTGATCGCGAGCAGCCTTGCCCGCAGCGCGTTCTCAGACAACTTCGCAGACGAACGCGCGGCCGCGTACGCAGGCAGCGCCGATGCCCAGGCAGCGCCCTTGATGAACACCGCCGACACGAACAGCGTGTACGCCCCAAGCAGCGCAAGCGCGGCGGCCCAGGACAATCCGAACGGTGGCGGTTCAAGCACAGCCGCTGCACGATCGGGCCGCATTGGATCGATTGCCGGGGCTGGCACATGACTCGCACTGATGAATGCTCTCAGCGTTGTTGCATCCGGCGCTGTCCAGATGATCACGTGTCGGCCGAACGTCCGCAGGAAGTACTGATCGCCCGCAGGGCGCGTGCCACTGAGGCCCTGTTGGGCCTTCCGTACTGCCTGTCCCGGCAGTCCAATTGACGTCAGCCACGCTGCGGCGCCACGCATCGCGGCCGAGTCGTCAGCGAAAGACGCAACGATCGCGGTGCGACCATCCGGCGTCACAATGAACTGTGCCCAACGCGCCGGCGCACCAAATGCTGCAAACAGCGGCGCAAGGTCGGACACCATTGCGTTCGTGGCCGATCCGCCGAGCATCCGCTGCAGCGCTTGCGGCGTCGTCGGTGCGGTTGTCGGTGCGGTCCACCACTGCTCGCTGTGTTGCACCGTGGTTGCCGGTCTCACAGTGGCTTCAGTTGCATCAGAGCCCTTCTCAGCGTGCGAGGTCAACGCAGTTGCAAGATGAACCGCAACCTGCGGCCCCAGGATCAGCACGAATACACAGCCAAACCAGGCGAGTGGACGAAGCGACAAACCCTGCCTGGCCATGAACAGCCCGAGCACGACCAGGATCAGCAGCAGACTGCCGAGCAACGCCACCATTGCCGTGAGGCCTGTGCTTTGAGCGAACAGCGCCACCCACCTCATGCCTGCACGCGTTTGCCCGCAATGCGGCAGGCCGATGGTGTGTTCGCCAGCACATCTGCATCTGCAACCGGGCGCGCCAGATTCACGTCGTCAGAGAACGCAGATTCGAGCGCCTGCGCCGCTGCAAGCAACGCTCGGTCTTCGTACATCGCACCAATCACCTGTATGCCGAACGGCATGCCCGATTCGTCACGACCACACGGCAGTGCAACCACGGGATGCCCGATCACGGTGATGGACGATGTCAGCGCCAGCCAGGCCATGTAGTTCGCGACTGGCTCGCCATCGATGGACTTTGGATTCAGGTCCTGCCAGGCAAACGGCGAAATGCTCACGCCAGGACAGAGCACGAGATCGTAATCGTCGAAGATCGCCGAAAACTGCTGGTACAACTCCATCTGCAGTCGACGCGCGACCGCAATGTTGTGCATGGGTGTAGTCAACGCAGACTCGTATGTCGCGCGGATATTGGGATTGAACCCGGCATCCCAGTTCGCGGCATCGCGGTGGTGCTGGGCGACAAACAGCTCCTGGCGCACATGCCAGTCGACGTCGGGCGCGCGGCGCAGATCGATGGGGTGTACGTCGCACCTGCGCACGAGCTTGCCGATGCGCGCAATGCGGTCGGCGAATACGCTGCGCACCATGTTCGATACGAGTACGCCACCGAGGTCCGGCGTAACGGCCACGCGCAAGCTGCTCAGATCGACAACGCCCGGGTGCGCGAATTGCGTAGCGTCCAGCGGAAACACCATCGGATCGCGGCGGGTCGCGTTCGAGCGCCCTGCAATGACCGACAGCAGCAATGCCGCGTCGGCGACGTTGCGCGCCATCGGCCCCTGCACGCTGTAGTTGGTCTGCGTGACAACGCGTCGTTCATTCGGCACCACGCCAGGTGTAGCGCGATAGCCCACCACCCCGCAGTAACACGCAGGAATACGCAGGCTGCCACCGTGATCGGAGCCTGTCGCAAGTGGCGCCATGTTCGTTGCGACTGCAACGGCGGAACCACCGGACGAACCACCGCAGGTCAGCGCAACATCGAATGGATTTCCGGTTGCACCAAACAATCGGTTCACCGTATTGGCGCCAATGCTGTGTTCGGGCACGTTGGTCTTGCCGATGATGATTCCACCGGCCGCTCGAATGCGCGCGACGATGCCGGCGTCGACGGTCGCAACATTGTGCTCGAAGTCCACGCTGCCGAACGTGGTGCGCAAACCGGCGGCATCCTGGATGTCTTTGATGGCCACAGGCAGGCCATGCAGTGGACCCAGCGCATCACCACGCATGACGGCCGCTTCAGCGGCACGGGCCGCGGTGCGCGCCAGCGCATCATCACGCACGACCATCGCGTTGACCGCAGGGTCCACGCGTTCGATCTGGGCCAGGCACGACTCAAGCAGTTCAACCGGCGACAGCGCGCGGGTGCCGATCAGCCTGCGTGCTTCAACTGCGGTGAGTTCGGCGGGGGTCATGCGGTGTCTCGTACTCTGTTTGCGGCCCGGTCCCATCGCATAATGAACCGACGGCTGCGGCACAAACAGGGTCAGATATGAGCAGGACGATTGTGGTTACGGGCGGCACCACCGGCATCGGCGCGGCGGTCGTTGCGCGGCTGCGCGACGCAGACGCCACACTGCACGTATTCGATGTGGTCGCGCCGCAACGCGGCGACGTGCACTACACCGCCTGCGATATGAGCAGCACTGCTTCCATCGACTCAGCCATTGCAGCGCTGCCTGGTCCAATCGATGTGCTCATCAACGTCGCCGGTGTGGCGGCCGCGCAACCGCCCGAACGCACTGTCGCCATCAACTTCCTTGGCTTGCGGCACCTGACGGAACAGCTGCTGCCGCACATCCGCGACGGCGGCAGCGTGATCAACGTAGCGTCGAGCGCTGCGCGTGACTGGCGCACGCGGGAAGAAGTGATCCGCGCATTCCTGGGCACCGACAGCGTTGCCAGCGGCCTGGCCTGGCTCGATGCGCATCGCGATACCTGGATGGACAACCCGTACAAGTTCTCGAAGCAATGCACCGCCGCGTACACATACAAGGCAGCGGGCCTCGGCCTTGCGCGCGGCGTGCGCGTTAACTGCGTCAATCCGGGTTCGACCGAAACCCAACTTACGCCCGCGTTTCGCGAAATCGTCGGCGCCGGGCTGTATGACTGGGGTGTCGCCCAGATCGGGCGGCATGGCACACCCGACGAGATCGCCGAGGTCATCGAGTTTCTCGCCATCGGCCAATGCCGGTGGTTGAACGGCGTTGAGATTCTGGTCGACGGCGGCTATGTCGCCGGTACCGTCGATGGCTGGATCAGGCCGGATGAAGCGCCGCGTACGGCCTAGTCGAACAAGGTAGTTGGACAAGGTAGTTGGACAAGGTAGTTGGACAAGGTAGTCGCACAAGGCAGTTGCTTCAGTCCGTTGGCGCGCCGCTATGCAATGCCAGAGTCTCAAGGCTCGCTCGTCGCGTTGACACATTGGTGCCTGCTGAGCATGCTTTGATGCATGCGCACGACCATACGGATCGATGAACACCTCCTCGCGGAGGCAAAGAAATACGCCGCCGAGTCCGGGCGAACGCTGACGTCGGTCATTTCCGATGCATTGCGCGAAGCGCTTTCTCGGCGCCGGGTCACGGCAAAGCAGCGCCGCGTTCGTCTTCGAACCGTCAAAGGCAACGGTGTGCAGCCTGGTGTGAACATCGACGACGCGGCGGCGCTGCTGAATCTGATGGAATCCTGAGTTGGTACTTCCGGACGTCAATGTGCTGGTCTATGCGCACAGGGAAGACGCAAGCGATCACCGCGAGTACCGATTGTGGCTTGAGCGCGTCGTGAACGGCGACGAAGCATTCGCCATCTCTGAACTGGTGCTGAGCGGGTTCATACGCGTCGTCGCCCATACCAAGGTCTTCAAGAAGCCCAGCCCGCTTGCAGACGCGTTGGCATTTTGCGATCAGCTTCGTGACCAGCCGAACAGCGTGCATGTGGCGCCGGGTCCGCGTCATTTCGACCTCTTTCGCCAGGCATGCACTGAGGTCGGTGCGCGAGGCAACCTCGTCCCCGACGCGTACCTCGCTGCACTGGCGATTGAGTCAGGATGCGAGTGGATCACCACCGATCGGGACTTCAGCCGCTTCAGCAGTCTGCGTTGGCGCCATCCACTGAGGTAGGGCGACTATTGACGTAAGGTCAGGCGCCGTAGGTCACAACAACGCCCCGCATCTACAAAAGCCGCGGCAGCACGCGCTCGGTAAACAGCATGAAGCTCTCGTGGCTGAGCGGTGAAGCAATGAGGTACTCAAGCCCGATTTCCTCGCGCAGCTGCAGCAGCTTGTCTGTCACCTCTTCCGGCGTGCCGTACACGATGGTGTCGTCCATGTACTGCTCTACGGGATCACGACCGTTGTGATCGGCGCCGCGCTTCGCATAGGACTCAACAGTCCACTGTGCGCCGGCACGCGCCGTGGCAACAGCCTCCGACCGTGTCGCACCCACCGCCAACAGGCGCGCTGTGGGTAGATCACGGCCCGTTGCAGGGAAGCCGTGCTCCACAAGCGTCTTGAGGTAAAGCTGCCGCTTAACACCAATCTCTGCATGTGACGCATGCGGGTCCTGAAGAATGCTGTAGCCCTTGGCGGCTGCGCTGCACACGGCCTCTGGTGAGCTTGCCGCCATCCAGAATGGTGGCGCGGGTTGCTGCAGCGGCGGCGGCAGCACTTCAACGTCGTGAATCTGCCAGAACTTTCCCGCGTGAGAAAAACGCTCGCCCTGCCAGGCCTGCTGCACGATGTCAACACACTCGTACAACCGATCACGGCTGTCGCCCACGTCCACCTGGAACGCACGAAACTCTGTTGGATCGAAGCCACGCCCCGCACCCCAGTTCAGTCGGCCGTTTGAGAACATGTCGAGCATGGCCAGCTCTTCGGCCAGCCGCAGTGGGTGGTAGAGCCCGGCAAGCGTGACTGCGGTGCCAATGCGCAACTGCTGTGTGCGCGCCGCAATGTGCGTGCCCATCAATGTGACGGAAGGACACACGCTGTAGGTGTTGAAATGGTGTTCCGCGAGCCACACACAGTCGTAGCCCGTCTTGTCCATGATCTCGATGCGTTCAAACGCACGCGCGTACACCGTGGCCAGCGGCACACGACGCGACCAGGAAAAGAACTGCAGAACACCGAACTTCATGCCGCGCGCTCCATATCGCTCTCCACATCGCTCTCCACATCGCTCTCCACATCGCTCTCCACATCGCTCTCCACATCGCTCTCCACATTAATAGGGCGAGGTACCACCATCAACATTGATCATGCCACCCGTGAGACCGCTG
>CAMAVY010000065.1 GCA_945861675.1 Klebsiella pneumoniae
CCTGCGGCGCTTCGCCGTCGGCATCCTCAAGCACTATCAGAAGCGCAACGAGTCAATCGCCCAGATGATGCGCAGGCTCAGCTTCCGCACCCGCACCCGCACCGTATTCGACTATCTGCGCATGACCGAAAACTCATGCCCCACAGCACCATGCGCTTGAGAACAAATTTGCCGTGCCGAAGCACGTGCTCAGCACCAGGGCGAGCAGCACGTGTGCTGGTTTGATGAATTCGAAAACGCCGCGCTCACGCAGGGTCATGCTGGCTGGAACTCCATTCCAAGATCATTGTTCGATCTTCAGAATGGCCGGTGCTGGCAGATACGCCGCGCTAAATTCGCGACCTGGCGCACATCTGGTTCAGGCCGAGCGTTGCCTTTTCACTATCGCGCTCCGCGCTCAGGTCACTATCGCGCTCCGCGCTGGGGCTATTCCCCATCGCGCTCCGCGCGAAGATTGGGCAACTGATCGTTCGACCAGATCTTGCGGGTGAACCTTGGGTTCTTCGACGACATGTCGATCTGATACAGGCTGACATCGGGGCGCTCAGGCAGCCCGAGAATCTGCCCGAGGTTGCGCGCCAGCCAGCGCTCGATTTTCAACACCACGAGCTTGCGCCGCAGGCGGCCCTGCTCGTCACGGTTCAACACGGCTGGCAACGTGTTCAGCGCCAGGATTTCGTCGATCGCGCTGTCGGCCATCTTCTGGCGGCCTTCCTCGCTGGCGTAGAAGTGCGTGACCGCAAAGACCAAGCGGCCGGGATTCACACGCTTCAGAAACTGGCAGGTCTTCACCAATGTCGAACCTGTGCGCACCATGTCGTCGAACAGCACGATGTCGTGGCCCGCCACGTCTTCGAACGTTGCCGGGCTGCCCTCGAACAACGAGATGTCGACCACACGCTCGCCGGCGCGTTCCTTGTCCAGAAGAATGCACTTTGCTTTAGGTAGTCCGAGCTTCGCGTGCATCTGCAACACGAACTCCCGAGCACCCTGATCTGGCGCACACAGCGCCAGCCCTTCGCCTTCGGGACCGAAGCGCACGATGTTCGAGTTGCGCAGGTAGTCGCCATAGATCTCGTGTGGCAACAGGTGATGAAAGCGGCCTTCAAATGTCTCGCGGAAAATCGCCTGCACGGCATAGGAGTGGTTGTGCACGGTCACAACCCGATCCACACCCGCAAGCCGCAGCATCTGCGCGTACAGCTTTGCCGTGAACGGTTGGCCGTCGAACTTCTTCAGATCGTGCTCATCCCGCTCGAACACTGTTTCGCCCAGCTCACGCTTCGGGCCGCGATCCTGAGCGCTGTAGAACAGGTCCGGCTCGATCAGCACCACCTGTGCGGCGCCGTTCTCTTTTGCGGCCCGCGCAATGAGCATGTTGCGCATGGCCAGGTTCTGCCGGCTGAGGAAGCGGTTCGACGTACTGACCACAACGATGATCTTGCCGGCCAGCTTGTTGCCGATGTTCGCGAAGTCCGCTTCATCGGAAATGAAGCGCGGACAGAACTCGGAATTGGCAAACGTCTTGATGCTGATGAGATCGGCAATGTCCTCGTTCTGCGCAATGGCAAACGCAACATCGATGGCAAACGGATCGTCGGAGGTATTGCCGACAATGATCACATCGGACAACGCAATGGCGGGCGTGCTCATCCAGTGTCACCTCAACTCAAGAGACCAGTGCAAGGAAGGAAAATGGCAAGCAACGCGTGCGCCCGAACGCCAGTTGAAGGCGGTCAGACGTTGAATCGGAACAGCATGAGATCACCATCCTTGACCAGATACTCTTTGCCTTCGAGGCGCCACTTGCCCGCATCCTTGGCGCCCTGCTCACCTTTGTACGTCAGGTAGTCCTCGTAGCCGATCACCTCGGCGCGAATGAAGCCCTTCTGAAAGTCCGTGTGAATCCGGCCGGCGGCTTCTGGTGCCGTGGCGCCAACATGCACTGTCCACGCGCGCACTTCCTTCGGCCCGGCCGTGAAGAACGTCAGAAGCTTGAGCAGTCCGTAGCCTGCACGGATCACGCGGTTCAAGCCGGGCTCGTCCATGCCGAGATCCTTCAGGAACTCATCCCGTGCCTCGTCGTCCAGCTCCGCAATTTCTGCTTCCAGCTTGTTGCATACGGGCACCACGACCGAGCCATCCGAAGCCGCAATCTCGCGTACACGATCGAGCATCGGGTTGTTCTCGAAGCCCCGCTCGTCGACATTCGCGACATACATCACCGGCTTGCTGGTGAGCAGCTGAAACTCGCGCAGGATCACCCGCTCGGGATCGCTGTAGCTGAGTGCCCGTGCGGGTTTGCCTTCGTTCAGCCCCGCCAGCAGTTTTTCCATCAGCCCGGCGCGCAACTTCGCATCCTTGTCGCCGGAGGCTGCCATGCGCTTTACCTTGGCCTGCGCACGTTCGATCGTCTCCATGTCGGCCAGCGCCAGTTCGGTGTTGATGACTTCGATGTCATCTGCCGGATCGACCTTGCCGGTGACGTGCACTACGTTCTCATCGACAAAGCAGCGCACGACGTGGGCAATCGCATCGGTCTCACGAATGTTGGCGAGGAACTGATTACCCAGCCCTTCGCCTTTGCTTGCACCGGCCACGAGCCCTGCGATGTCCACGAACTCCATGGTGGTCGGCACCACGCGCTCGGGTTTGGCAATGCTGCTGATACGCGCGACGCGCTCGTCCGGCACAGGCACGACACCGGTGTTCGGCTCGATGGTGCAGAACGGAAAATTGGATGCGGCAATTCCGGCTTTGGTCAATGCATTGAACAGCGTGGACTTACCCACGTTCGGCAGACCGACGATGCCGCAATTGAATCCCACACCAGGCTCCTTAAGTTCTTCAATCGGTGATCGGCGGCCGCGCACTCAGCCAGACTTTTCACCTGCCTGGTCCGTGTGCAGGGCGTTCATTGCAGCGCTCAGATCACCCCGAACTGCCAACGGCAGCACCGCAAGCACCCGATCGAACACAGTCTGCAAGAGCTTGCGTTCTTCGGCCGGCATACGCCGCCCGGTAAGGTACGCGCTGACGAGGCGCTTGTCGCCGGGATGCCCGACACCAATGCGCAACCGCAGAAAATCATCGCGCTGACCCAACGATGCCACGATGTCGCGCAGTCCATTGTGGCCGTTCAACCCGCCACCTTTCTTGAGGCGGACCACGCCGGGCAGAAACGCAACCTCGTCGTAGGCGACCAGCATCTCGGGCGGCTCGATCTTGTAGAACTGCGCCAGCGCGCCAACAGACTGACCCGAACGATTCATGAATGTGGTTGGGATCAGCAGGCGGACATCCTCGCCGGCAATGTCGCAACGACCCGCTCGCCCGAAGAACTTGTCGGTTCGCTCAAGGTTGATGCGCGAAGCCTCGGCCAGCCGTTCAACAAACAGCTGACCCGCGTTGTGCCGGGTGTGTTCGTACTCAGTGCCCGGATTGCCGAGCCCCACGATCAAGCGAATAGGCACGGCAACACCCGAGTGAGGGCTACCACCCGAACACGCAGGGCTCAGCTGGCTGCGGTGTCTGCTGCCTCAGCGCCACGCGCCGAATGCACAGAGACGACCTGCAGGTCGTAGTCGCTGCCATGCGTCAGTGAAGGAATGGACACACCTTCCGGCAACTTCAGATCGGACAAGTGAATCGACGAACCCACGGCCAGATCCACGACATCGATTTCGATGTATTGCGGCAGGTCCTTCGGCAGACATTCGATTTCGACTTCGGTCAGGTTGCGTGACAGCGAACCACCACCCAGACGAACGCCCACGCAGCGGTCTTCGTTCAGGAAGTGGAACGGGATCTGCACGGTCAGCAGTTCGTCGGCACGGACGCGCTGAAAGTCGATATGGGTCACGCGCTCCGAAGCCGGATGGCGCTGCATGTCACGCACGATTGCCTGCTCGCGCTCGCCCGCGATATCGAGGGTGAGGATCTGCGAATAGAAGGTTTCATGCATCGAGGCATTGGTGAGTTCGAAGAACCCCAGGGTCAACGACTGTGGCTCGCGGCCACCGCCGTAGATGACTGCGGGCACTTTGCCTTCCAGCCGACGCAAACGACGGTTCGCGCCCTTGCCTGTCAAGGTGCGGGCTTCCGCGCGCAGTTCGATTGCTTGTGCCATGGATTGCCTCATCTCTGTTTTTTGTCAGCCAGCTGTCAGTCAGCTGTCTCTACATACTTGGACATATTTGGCTGGGGCGGAAGGACTCGAACCTTCGGATGCCGGAATCAAAATCCGGTGCCTTACCAACTTGGCGACGCCCCAAAGGAAAGGAAAAAACTTGTTCAGAACCGCTGCTCCGAGGGCACTCACCCCAGAACCATAAGCAGAGCCATCAGCAGTCCCACCAGGCGATCTGCTTCAGCAAGCTAGTCGAAAAACCCAGTACATCACCGCAGCAGGTCATGCACCGGCGAATGATCCAGACCCTTCGCAACAAAGGCCTGCCAGGGCGCCGGCAGTCCGACGCCTGCCCGCGCTGCGTCCTCCTGGCTATGGAAAGTTGCGAACACACAACCACCCGTGCCTGTGAGGCGCGCAGGTGCCCGGGCCGACAACCAATCCAACGCACGATCGACTTCTGGATACAGCCGACGCACGAGCGATTCGCAGTCGTTCCTGACGCCTGATTCAAGGGAGCCGCGCATTCTGATGAGGGGGCTATTCCTTGTCAACGCAACATGCCCGAACACCTGCGCTGTTGAAACCTCGCAACCGGGTGCGATGACCAGGTACCACGCCGGCGGTACATCGATGGGAAACAACCGATCTCCTATGCCTTCAGCCCAGGCATTCTGCCCACGCACGAAGACCGGCACATCAGCGCCCAGCCCGACCCCGAGCGCCGCCAGTTCGTCCATCGTCAGCGGCGCGCCCAGCAGATGATTCAGGCCGAGCAGCACCGTTGCCGCATCGGAACTGCCGCCGCCAAGGCCGCCCTGCGGCACACGTTTGCGCAAGCCAATACGCACGTGCGCTGTGTTTGCGACAGGCGACGACGCGCTCACGGCACGCAGCAGCAGCTCGGCCGCACGCACCGCCAGATTGCCAATCGCGGGTCCGTCCGATCCCGGCTGCAGATACGCCCCAGGCACGCCCTCTGCGTGCAACTCGATATCGACCTCGTCACACCGGTCGATCAGCTGAAACAGCGTCTGCAGTTGGTGATAGCCGTCTGCTCGGCGGCCGACGATGTGCAGGAAGAGGTTCAGCTTGGCCGGCGCCGGCAGCGTCAATGCCTTCACGCAACTTCCCCCAAACGTAGGCTGGTAAAGAGACGCAGGCTGGTCAAGAGAGGCAGGCCGTTCAAGGCTGCACGCTCGAGGGCGCAGGTGCGCCGGCAGCGCTTTCCGGGCTCGCAGCCGCACGCGCTGCGCCGTAGGTCCAGGACTGCACCACCAGCGTGAAGCGCACGTCCGCCTGGCGCGCGATCAGTCGCGCGGGCAACCAACCGCCGTCGGACTGCTGCTGATAGCGGTCGATATCGATGGACCAGCCGGCCTGCTCGACATGCGCAAGCCGGCCGTCGCGCAGTGCGAACGCCGTTGCGGCGTGCATGGGGGCTGGCAGGCCGCGCACCCAGTAACTCAGCGCACCCACGGGCACGCTCCAACCGAGTTCGTGACTCAGTATCTCTGCTGGGTCACCTACGCGTTCAAGGCCATCGCGCTCGAATCGGATTGCACTCGCATCACCATGGATGATGGCGGTGCCGGCACCGAAGGGGCCCCACAAACGCAGATCGAACTGCTCGCCAGCCTGCCGCCAGCGGATGTTTGCGGATCCGCGCGGCATACCTACTTTGCCAAGCAGCTCGAAGGGTATCGCCGCGGCGGCATAGCTTTGTTGCGTGGTCCACGCCTGGGTCGTCAACTGGGTCGTCAACTGGGCCGTCAACTGGGCCGTCAACTGGGGCGCATCGCCTGCAGCCGCAGCCGGCGGACCCGTTGCGGCGGCAGGATGACTGGTGCAACCCGCCATGCCCATACTGGCAAAGAAGACGCAGGCGCTCGCGATGTAGATGCCTGCGCGGCGCATCAACCCGCGGGCCGTTTGCCGAGCAGTCGCGCCATGGTTTGAACCAACGCAGCGTTGTTGCGATCCAGCCGCACACCCTCCTGCCAGATGCGACGTGCTTCCACCTGCTGCCCGCTCACCCATAGCACCTCACCCAGCCGCGCCGCGACGCCAGGGTCTTTGACCCGCCGGTAAGCGTCCTGCAGACGGCTCAACGCTTCCGCCCGACGGCCCAACCGATACAGCACCCAGCCCATCGAGTCTGCCACCCCGGCATCGTCGGGATTCAGCGCAGCGGCCCGCTGAATCAACGCCAGGGCTTCAGGATAGCGGCGCGTGCGATCGGCCAGATGGAAGCCCAGTGCGTTCAACGCGCGCGGGTCGTCAGGGTCCTGGCGAAGCGCAGTACGCAGGTCCGCTTCCATGCCACTGAGGCTGCCTGTCGTCAGGTAGGCCATGGAACGGCCGTACAACAGATCCGGCTCAAGCGGGTAAAGCGTCAATGCAAAGCTCAGCAACTTGACCGCACCGAGCGCATCGCGCGCCTCCTGCAGCACGTCCGCCTCGGCGAGAAAGTACTGCACCGCGTCCTCGGGATAGGTCGCGCGCTGCGTAGCCAGGTCGTCGCGCGCCTCAGGCAGTCGATTCAAACGCACCAGCACCGAGGCGCCGCGACTGCGTGCAGCAATGAAGTGCTCGCCAGGCTGCACGCGCCGGTACCACTCCAGCGCCTCGCCCAATCTGCGCTCAAGCTCTGCGGTCTGCCCGAGATACAAGGCTCTGAGGTCGTGCGTTTCATCATTGTCGGGCGCACGCACCAGCACCGCCCGCGCGCGCGCCGAATCGCCCTGCTGCAGCGCCACATAGGCCAATGCAAGCATTGCATCGGCGCGATCCCAACCGCTGCCGACCAGCCCCTCGAGCTCCACGCGCGCCTCACTCAAGCGAACACCGCGCAGCAGTTCCATGGCGACCTCATAACGCCAGGCACGAACATCGATGCCGCGCTGCTGGGCCAGCGCAATCACGCTCCGGGCAGAGTTGATATCGCCAAGGTCCAGGTAGGCGCCGACCCGCGTCTCCAGAATTTCAGTGGTCTGCTGTGGATAACTCGCGAGCCCGGCCAGGCCTTCGGCAATGCGACCCTGGCGCAGCAACAGCATCGCTTCTGTGCGCTGCAGTTCGCTGTCACCGGGCCGCTGACGACGCCAGTTGCGCAGCGCCGCAACCGGCGACGGCGCCACATCGGGATCGAGGTTCTCCACCACCGACAGCCAGCTGTCGAGCCGATCGGTGCCGCCGTACTGCCGCACCAGCACCCATTCGTCGAGCGCTTTGCGCCAGCGGCCATCGTTCTGCAGCCGTTGCGCCAACAACCGATGGGCTTCGACAGAGCCGGGTTCAACCTGAATCCAAAGTTCGGCCAGCTCGGTCAGCTCGCGCCGATCAAGATATGCGCCCACTTTCACGGCAAATGCGATCACGCCCGGGTCGCGTGTGCTGCGCGCCAACGCCAGATACTTGCGGAATCCCTCTGCACTGTCGCCGCGGCGCAGCAGCAGCTCAGCCTGCAGAAGCTCGTACACCTCGTTCTTCGTCATCGGTCGAATGGGTGACGAAGCGACATTCGTTACGGCTGTCGGGGCGGGTGATGCCACCGGGGCAGGTGATCTGGTCACGGCCGGACGCGCAACGGCTGGCGCTGCCTGCGCGGTTGCGCACACGCTCCATGGCAGCCAGGCCAATGCGAGGCCCATCGAGAGCAACAGGTGATGCCTGCGCTTGTTCGCGACCACAGGCAGGTCCAACAAGAAAAGTAGCGCGGGCATCTTATGCCACATGCACAATCGGGTCGCGTCGCCGTAAGCCGTTTGGTCGGCTGACGCTGGTTCGCGATGCAGAGACGGCGCGCCGTCTCTGGGCGACGGGTCGCTCTCGTACTATCCTTCGCCTCCGCCCGTCCTGCTTCCCCACTATGACCATCGTCGCGTATGGCTTGAGCCACAAGACCGCGCCGATCGCACTGCGCGAGCGGGTGACGCTTGAAGGCGATGCACTGCGCGCAGCATTGCTCGACCTGCGCGCGCTGCACGACACCGTGTCAGAGGTCGCGATCCTCTCGACGTGCAATCGCACCGAGCTGTACTGCGTGCTGCGCGATCACAACGACGAACCGCTGCGCCAGTGGCTCGCCCAATCGCGGCGCATACGCCTGGCCGAGCTGACCGCAGCGACCTACAGCCACTGGGATCTGCAGGCGGCCAGGCACCTGGCCCGCGTGGCATCAGGTCTGGACTCGCTGGTGCTGGGCGAACCGCAAGTACTCGGGCAACTCAAGGACGCCTGCGACATCGCCCGCAACGTGGGCACATTGGGCAACACGCTCGAACGCTTCACGCAGAACGCGTTTGCCATTGCCCGGAAGGTTCGCAGCAGCACAGACATCGGCCGCAATCCGATCTCTGTCGCCTATGTCGCCGTCAGCCTGGCCGCGCAGATCTTCACCGACCTGCGCGACGCCACCGCACTGCTCCTCGGCGCCGGCGACACCATCGAGCTGGTCGCGCGGCACCTGCGCGAACGCGGTGTCAGCAAGATCGTGATCGCCAATCGCACCTTGAGCACGGCGCGCGAACTGGCCAACGAAGTCGGCGGCGAAGCCATTGCATTGGCCGACATGCCACGCCATCTGCACTTCGCCGACATCATCTTCAGCTCCACCGCCAGCGCCTTGCCCATCCTTGGCAAGGGCGCAGTCGAACAGGCGTTGCGCAAGCGCAAACACAAGCCAATGTTCATGGTCGACATTGCCGTACCGCGCGACATCGAGCCCGAAGTAGGGGAGCTGCGCGATGTGTACCTGTACAGCGTTGACGATCTGACCGCGATCGTCGAAGACAACGTCCGCGGTCGCAAGCGTGCGGCCGAACAGGCCGAGCTTGTGATCGAAGCAGGCATCGACAGCTTCGTGCGCGACATGCGCGTGCGTGACGGGCAGGACACTGTGAAAGCGCTGCGACGTCAGGCCGAAGCGGTACGTGATGCAGAGATCGCGCGCGCACTGATCGAACTCGAACGCGGCGGCGATCCCGCTGAAGTATTGCGTCGATTGGGTACCAGCCTGACCAACAAACTGATTCACCGGCCCACCGTGGCGCTGCGCGACGCCAGCGCCAACGAGCACGACGAGGTGATCCGCATGGTCAGCCAGATGTTTGCGCTGGATCCGCCGCCGAAATGAGCTTGTCACCACGTCTGCGGGTGCGGCTTGAGCAACAGAGCCTGCGCCATGAAGAAGTATCGGCCATGCTCGGCGATGCCGAGACCATCGCTGACCGTGCGCGCTTCACGGCACTGTCGCGCGAGCATGCCGAGCTTTCCGAGCTGGTTACGCTGTTCCATCGACACCGCAATCTTGAGGCCGAACTGGCCGACACCGAATCGATGCTGGCCGATGACGATGAGGCCATGCGCGGGCTGGCGCGTGAAGATCTCCCGCGCATCATCGGCGCACGCGATGCGGTTGCTGCGCAGCTCCAGGAACTTCTGTTGCCGCGCGACCCGAACGACTCGGCCAACGTGTTCCTTGAGATTCGTGCCGGCACCGGCGGCGACGAAGCAGCGTTGTTTGCGGGCGAACTGTTTCGCATGTACTCGCGCTACGCAACGAACAAAGGCTGGCGCGTGGAAGTGGTGTCCGAGCGCGAAGGCGATGCCGGCGGCTACAAGGAGATCATCTCGCGCGTGGAAGGCCGCGATGTGTTCCAGCAACTGAAGTTCGAGTCGGGCACGCATCGTGTGCAGCGCGTGCCCGCAACCGAAGCCCAGGGCCGCATTCATACCTCGGCGTGTACGGTCGCCGTGTTGCCGGAGCCAAGCGAAATCAACGATGTCGAGATCGACAAGAACGACCTGCGCGTCGACACCTATCGCGCCTCGGGTGCCGGTGGACAGCACGTCAACAAGACCGACTCCGCCATTCGCATCACACACATTCCCACTGGCCTGGTCGTGGAGTGCCAGGACGAGCGCTCGCAACACAAGAACCGCTCACGCGCCATGTCGCTGCTGCAGGCCAAGCTGCTGGATCAGGCGCGCAGCACACAGAAGGCCGCCCACGATGCGAAGCGCAAGCTGCAGGTTGGCAGTGGCGATCGCTCTGAGAAAGTGCGGACCTACAACTTCCCTCAGGATCGTATGACCGACCATCGCATCAACCTGACGCTGCATAACCTGGACCAGTTGCTGGCTGGCAGCCTGGATGCCGTCGTCGAGCCGCTGCTGCGCGAATACCGCGCTGAACAGCTGAGCGATCTCGCAGAATCTTCGTCCTGACAATGGCGGATGCAGCCGATTCGCAGCCATTGAACGCGACACTCGGCGCGTGGCGGCGTAGCGCGCGAGCACGACTCGCTGCCAGCGAAAGCGCAGCACTTGATGTGGATCTGCTGCTCGGCCGCGTGCTCGCCTGCACGCGCGCACAGTTGCTGGCGCTGCGTCCTGAGCAGGATCTGGGTGCCGCGGATCATGTGGCGCTCGAGACGCTGCTGGCACGTCGCAGCGCAGGCGAACCCATGGCCTATCTGCTCGGCCACAAGGAATTCTTCGGGCTCGACCTGGCAGTGAACCGCCACGTGCTGGTGCCACGCCCGGACACGGAAACGCTGGTCGACGCCGTGCTGGAGACCTGTGTGCACACACACCTGCGGGTGCTCGATCTGGGCACCGGCAGCGGCGCCATTGCGCTTGCGCTCGCAGAGCATCGCGGCGACTGGCGCATCGTTGCCACCGACGTGAGCCGCGAGGCATTGATCGTCGCGTGGGAAAACTGCCTGCGTTACGAAGCCGTACAGATCCGGCTGGTGCAGGCCGACTGGTGTCAGCCATTTGCAGCAAACAGCGCAGACGTGATCGTCAGCAACCCGCCTTACATCGGCACCGACGAGACCGTTGAAGCGCAGCTGCGCTTTGAACCCGCACTTGCGTTGTTTGCCGGTCCGGACGGTCTTCATTCCATTCGCGCCATCCTGCAGGATGCAGCACGGGTGCTGCGCGCGAACGGAATGCTGTTTCTCGAGCACGGCTATGGCCAGGGCGAAGACGTTCGGCAGCTGCTGCGGCAGGCCGGCTTTGTCGATGTGCAGACGCGCGCCGATCTTGCCGGACATGAACGCGTGACCAGTGGCCGCAATTCCGTGACAAGAAGTTCCGTGACAAACAGCGCCGCGCCAGGTAGCGCTGCAGGTGCCAGGCAATGAATGACCAACAGCTGTTGCGCTACAGCCGGCACATCATGCTGCCGGAGCTGGACATTGGCGGCCAGGAGAAGCTGCTTGCCGCGCGGGTGCTGATCGTTGGCCTTGGCGGGCTCGGCTCACCGATCGCGTTGTACCTTGCCGCCGCCGGTGTCGGCACGCTGTTGCTTGCCGACAGCGATCAGGTCGACCTGAGCAATCTGCAGCGTCAGGTCGTTCACCACAGCGACGCCATCGGCATGGACAAGACCGCCTCTGCGGCGCGCACGCTGCACGCCATCAATCCGGACATCACGATCGAGTGCATACAGCAGCGCCTGGACGATGCGGCGTTGAGCGATCTCGTCGCGCGCGTCGACCTGGTGGTCGAAGGCACCGACAACCTTGCTGTGCGTTACGCCATCAACAGGGCCTGCCTGCAGGCACGCGTGCCCTGGGTGAGCGGCGCGGCCGTGCGCTTCGAAGGTCAGGTGACTGCGTTCGATCCGCGCAACGCGCAGTCGCCCTGTTATGCCTGCCTGTACCCCGACGCCCGCGACGACAGCAATCAGACCTGTTCAGAGAACGGCGTGATTGCACCGCTGGTCGGCATGATCGGCACCACGCAGGCGCTGGAAGCCATCAAGCTCATTACGGGCATTGGCACATCGCTCGTGGGCCACCTGCTGTTGCTCGATGCCAAAGACACGCAATGGATGAAGCTGCGGCTGCCGCGCAATCCGAACTGCCGGACCTGCGCTGGCGCGATCCGGTAGATCATGGGCGCTCCCACTACGAGTGCTGCCCCATGATCACGCTGCATCACCTGAACAATTCCCGCTCCCAGCGCGTGCTGTGGATGCTCGAGGAACTCGGCTGCGAATACGCCATCGCGTTCTACCAGCGCGATGCGGTGACGAACCTTGCGCCGCCCGCGCTGGAACGCGTGCATCCGCTCGGCAAGTCGCCGGTGATCGAGATCGACGGCCGCGTCGTCGCGGAGAGTGGCGCGATCCTCGAATACCTCGCCGCCACCCAGGCCGGCGGCCGCCTCGCCGTGGCAGCCGATTCGCCCGCGTGGCCCGACTACCTGCAGTGGCTGCACTACGCAGAAGGCTCGGCCATGCTGCCGTTGATGCTGCAGCTGTACGTGGGCCGGCTGGGCGCTGCCGGCGCACCGCTGCAGCCACGCATCGACAGCGAACTGACTCGCCATCTCGGCTACATGAACGCTGCGCTCGAAGGGCGCGACTTCCTGGTGGACGGCCGCCTGACCGCCGCCGACATCAACAACAGCTTTGTGCTGGAAGCGGCGCGTGCGCGCGGCCGGCTGGAGACCCTGCCGAATCTCGCGCGCGTGCTGGCTGCATGGCAGGCGCGGCCGGCCTGCCTGCGTGCACTCGACAAGGGTGGCGCCTACGCCTTGGGACCGTCACCCGTACGCTGAGCGTCGGTCGCTGCCCTCAGCGGGTGCTTGATTTCAGGATCCGCCTTACTTTACGGAGAGGCGCGCTACGGAGACACCCAATGCCCACCGCCACCCTGACCAGCAAAGGACAGATCACGATTCCGGCCGACGTGCGCGCGGCGCTTGGCGTTGCGGCCGGTGACCGCGTCGAGTTTGTCGAAATCGCGCCCGGTCGCTACGAGTTCATTGCAGCAAATCGGTCCGTAACGGCACTGAAGGGAATGTTCGGCAAGTCGAACGGCGTGGTCTCGCTTGAGGACATGCAGCGCGCGATCAGCCGTCGTGGCGCTTCTGCTCAAGACGTCAGCAAATGATCGGCTTGGATACCAATGTGCTGGTGCGTTACATCATGCAGGACGACGCGAAGCAGGCCGCGCTGGCAACTCGCCTGATCGAGTCTCTGTCGGTCGAATCCCCCGCCTATCTGCCGCTGGTTGCGGTTGTGGAACTCGCATGGGGGTTGGGCTCGGCGTACAACCTCGATCGTCAGCAGGTCGCCGGTGCCTTCGTCGCGTTCCTGCGAATCTGCTGCGGACCAAGGAAATCGTGGTCGAGCGCACGGAAACAGTGTGTAAGGCTACGCGGACATTTCAGACCAGTAGCGCTGATTTCGCGGACTGCCTAATCGAACGAGCCGCTGTTGCGGCGGGCTGTGCACGCACCATGAGCTTCGATCGCGCGGCCCTGAAAGGTTGCGGCATGACGCTCCTGGCATAGGCTCATGGCATGGAAGGCGCGAATGCGGCAGTCCTCCGCGAGCTGCTCGCGATGTGCGCGCGCCAAAGCGCCACTGAGCTACTGTGCGCATTGGCCGCGCGCCTCGCTGCGGTGCTTTCCACCAGATTGGAGAAGCTCATGACTTACTGCGTCGGCATGCTGCTGCAGCACGGAATGGTGATGTTGTCCGACTCGCGCACGAACGCGGGTGTCGACAACATCTCCAGCTATCGCAAGATGACGGTGTGGGAGAACCCGGGCGACCGCGTCATCGTGGCGATGTCGGCGGGCAACCTGGCCATCACGCAGTCGGCCATCCAGCTGATGAACGAAGGCATGCCGATGGGCGACGGCCGTCTGTCGATGAAGAACGTCTCGTCGATGACCGAGGCTGCGCGTCTCGCGGGCTGGGCGCTACGTGAGGTCGACCGCATCGACGGGCCGAGCCTGCGCGCAAGCGGCGTGGGCTTCGGCGCCTCGATCCTGCTGGGCGGCCAGACGCGCGGCAGGCAGCTGCGCATGTTCCAGATCTATGCCGAGGGCAACTTCATCCAGGCGATGCCGGAAACGCCGTTTCTGCAGATCGGCGAGTTCAAGTACGGCAAGCCGATCATCGATCGCGTGGTGCGCTTCGACAGCCTGCTCTCGACCGCCGCGAAGTGCGCCCTCGTGTCCATGGACTCGACGGTCAAGAGCAATCTGAGCGTGGCGCCGCCCATCGATCTGCTGGTGTACGAGCGCGACGCGCTCGCGGTGAAGGTCCACACCGTGATGAAGGACGACGACGCTTACTGGAACACCCTGCGCCGGGCCTGGGACGACGGGCTGCACGATCGCTTCGCGAAGCTGCCTGAGCCGCCGTGGGTTTGAGCTGCAGTGGAACTGAGCCGCAGGGGATCTGAGCTGCGGCGGCGCTACTGACAACGCAACGTCATTGCAAGCGCAGCCCCAGATGCGGCGCCAGCGCTGCTGCGATCTGCTGTCCGACCGTGCGCACATCGACGGGCCGGCGTGTGAGATCACACAGCCGTGCAACCGCGATACCGGCCAGCCCACACGGGTTGATGCGCGAAAACGGCTCTAGATCGAGGTTCAGATTCAGCGCAAGACCGTGCATGGTCCGGCCGCGTCGCACACGCAGCCCCAGCGAGCCTATTTTGGCGCCTGCGCTGGCGCCATCGCGGCTACTAGCAGCCATCGTGGGCGCCGTAGCCAGATAGACACCCGGCGCATCCGCGCGCGCCTGCGCCGCCACGCCATAGTCCGCGAGGACAGCGATCATGGCCTCCTCCAACGCGGTGACGAAGGCGCGCACGCCAATGCCGTTGCGCTGCAGATCAATCAGCGGATAGGCCACCAGCTGACCTGGACCGTGGTAAGTCACCTGACCGCCGCGATCACTCTGCACCACGGGAATATCGCCCGGCCAGAGCAGGTGTTCGGCGCGACCTGCGCGGCCCTGCGTAAACACCGCGGGATGTTCGGTCAGCCAGAGCTCGTCTGCCGTGCTGCTGTCACGTGCTTCGCTGAACGCGCGCATTGCGTCCCACGTGGTCACGTAGTCCGTCATGCCCAGCTCGCGCACCTTGAGCACACGCAGCTCGCTCATAGCACCAGCCGCACGCCGGGCACGGCGCGCAGGCGCTCGTTCAACATCGCCAGTTGCGGTTCACCGGTGGCAATGATCGTGACCGTCAGGCCGATGAAGCGCCCGCCTGCGCTCTCGCGCGTGGTCAGCGCAACATCAGGATCAAGTTCGGCGATCTCGGCGAACACGGCGAGCACGTCCTGCTGCATGGCCGCCAGGTTTTCGCCCATGACCTTGATCGGATAGGAGCAGGGAAAAACGATGCGCGGCGGCTCGGTCATTGCGCGATCAACTCATGGACGGCAGGGACGGCAGGGACGGCAGGGACGGCAGTTCAGGAAAACAGCTCACTGAAGAAAATATAGATGCCATGGAAGAAGCGCTTGATGAAGCCGCCAGGCTCGACTGCCTGCTTGGCGACCAGCGGCATCTGCATGACCACCTTGCCATCGAGGCGCAGACGCAGCACCCCAATCCGCTGACCTGCGGCGATGGGCGCGCGCACGATCCGCGGGACTTCTGCTTCCGGCACCAGATCCTTGTAGCGCCCGCGCTGCAGTGTGATGTTCACGGGCTGCTCGGGAACCAGCTCGAGCTCGTCGTCAGCGCCACTCCAGACCGGCGTCGACTTCACCACCTGCCTGGCGGCATAGAGTCTGTGGGTCTGAAAGTAGCGGAAGCCATAAGTGAGCAGCTTCGCAGCGTCACGCGCGCGCGCATTCGGGCTAGGCGCACCCAGGATCACGGCAATCAGCCGCATGTCGTCGCGCTTCGACGAAGCAATGAGGCAGTAACCGGCTTCATCGGTCCAACCCGTCTTCATGCCATCGACCGTGCGGTCGCTGAACAGCAGTTGATTGCGATTGGGTTGCGCGATGCCGTCGTAGACGAATGTCTTCTCGCTGTAGACCTTGTACTGGTTCGGATAGTCGTCCACCACATGCGCTGCAAGCACGGCCAGATCGTGCGCAGTGGACGCGTGCCCCGGCGCCGGCAAGCCAGTGACGTTCTCGAAGTGCGTATTACGCATGCCCAGGCGCTTGGCCATGGTATTCATCTGGTCGACGAACGTGCCTTCGTTGCCCGCCACGTACTCTGCCAACGCAACCGCAGCATCGTTACCGGACACGATGATCACGCCGCGCAGAAGCTCCTGCAGTTTCAC
This sequence comes from Klebsiella pneumoniae, assembly GCA_945861675.1. Taxonomy (GTDB): domain Bacteria; phylum Pseudomonadota; class Gammaproteobacteria; order Pseudomonadales; family Azotimanducaceae; genus CAMAVY01. The sequence goes on from CAMAVY010000065.1 coordinate 16,198, forward strand.
CTGCGTGCCTTCGCGAATGAACATCTCTGAACCGCCCATCTGCCAGGCATTCACCGAGATGGGCACCATGTCGCTCACGCCAATGCGCCCGGAGGCGATCTCGCCCTCGATGAGGTACGCCGTCATGATCTTGGTCAGGCTGGCCGGCGGGTGCTTTGTGTCAGCGCCAAGTTGCGCAAGCACGGTGCCGGAGTCAGCGTCCATCAACACATAGGCCGTCGCCTCAGCCATCGGCGCCGATGGCAAAGGGGCAACTTCTGCACGCCCCGGCACAGCCACGATTACAGCAAGCATCAGCGCCACACAGGCGCGCGCTACGCCCGCCGCGCGCGTTGTCAGCACATTCAAAAGCACACTCTTCTCCTGAAGAACTCGATCGGGAAACCCCGAACTCTGACCGACGAGCAGTCACACAGATTCAGTCAACCCCAGCAGGTCAAAACCCAGCCGGTCAACCTCAGCAGGTCAAAACCCAGACAGTCAACCGCGGACAATCAGCGCTGTGCCTTGATTGGCTTCAATCAGCTTGTTCTGGACCGCACCGGCTTCCGCGAGCGTCAGCAACGGCCCAATACGCACGCGATGGATCGCATCCTGACCCGACTCCAGCGCTACAGCTACACGCTCGCCAAGCAACGCCCGCAACGCGGCCGACAACCGTTCCGCCGCCTCCCGGCTGCGGAACGCGCCGGCCTGGAGGTAGAAGTTGTTTGCGCTGGCGGTGCGGTTGCGAGCAGCGGAACCCCCAAATTGCGTGGCAGAAGGCAAGGCCGGGCGCGCGACGCGCGTGCGCGGGACGGCTTCGCCAAACGGCGCGGCCATCATCTCCACCCGAACAGGCGCCGTGCCATTCAGATCGAAGCCAAGCTTCACGGCCGCCGCATAGGAAAGATCGATCAGTCGATCATCGTGAAACGGGCCGCGGTCGTTCACCCGCAGCACCGTCGACAGGCCATTGTTCAGGTTGGTCACGCGGACATAACTGGGGATCGGCAATGTCTTGTGCGCCGCGGACAGCGTGTACATGTCGAACGCTTCGCCGTTGGAAGTAGCGCGACCGTGGAACTTGGTGCCGTACCACGACGCCAAGCCCTCTTCAGCGTAGCGGCCGGCATCGCTCAACACTTCGTAGGTCCGGCCGAACACCACGTAGGGACTGAAGTTGCCGGCAGCACCGCGTGGCTCCGATCGGGCGACCAGATCCGGCAGTGCCTTGAGTGCCTCGCGATCGACTGCCGCCTGCGGGCCGCTATCGACCGCGTCAGGTGACGCCGGCCCACGTGGCAATGTCTTTCCAGGTGCAGGCGACGGCGCAGGCGCAGGCAGGTGCCGCGGCGTGTTGATCATGCAGCCTGCGAGGAACAGAACGCCGATCAACAGGGGAAGTGTTCGCATTGACGGTCCTTTCACGGCGCTGCGGCGCCTGTTGTCTGTTGAGCTGGGCGAGCTGCCGGTTCGAGCGCCGCTGGCTCTTTGCCGTCTGTTCTCAGCGGCGCGTTCCGCGCCGCTGAGAGGGCCTGCGACAGCTGAAGTACCGCCAGCGCGTACATCGGGCTGCGGTTGTAGCGCGTGATCACGTAGAAATTCTGCAGGCCGGCCCAGTACTCGTCGCCCTGCTCGCCGTCGAACTTGAACAACACAACCTTCTCATCAGTGCGCAGCGCACCGGCGGTCAGCCCACGCGTCAACAACTCGCCCAAGGTTTCCTTCGGCTCCGTCCCGAGGTTCGCGACCACACCGAACGCAGACGCAGGCGGCGTCAATGGCAGTGCGACTGCGGCGTCCATCTGCCAGCCGTGCCGCTGAAAGTAGTTGGCCACGCTACCGATCGCATCTGTGGGGTTGGTCAGGATGTCGGCCCGCCCGTCACCACTGAAATCAATTGCGAAGTTGCGGTAGCTGGAGGGAATGAACTGCCCGTAGCCCATGGCGCCGGCATACGAACCGACCACGCTGTTGATATCCAGCCGCTGCTCACGGCACAGCAGCAGGAAGTTCTCAAGCTCCGTCAGAAAGAACTCAGAACGCGGCGGGTAGCCAAAGCCCAGCGTGCCCAGCGCATCGAGCACACGGTACTTGCCCACATTGCGGCCATAGGAGGTTTCTACGCCGATGACGGCCAGGATCACCTCGGGCTCGACCTTGTAGGTCTGGCTGGCCCGCTGCAAGGCAGATTCGTGCTCGCTCCAGAAAGCCAGGCCCTGCGTGATGCGCTGTTCGGTCAGAAAAATCTTGCGGTAGTCGCGCCACGGCAACGCCTGTTCTGCAGGGCGCGAGATTGCATCGATGATCGCTTGCTGATGGCTGATGTGACCAAGGATGCCGAGCACATCGCGACGCGCGAAACGGTGCGTCTTCACCATGCGTTCAACGAATGCATCGCGCGGATTTGCAGGAGTGGGTGCCGCGCACGCCGGCAGGCCCAACAGCAGCACAACCATCGCGGCACTCGCAAGCAGACGCGCGCCCCTTCTTCTACTGGCAGCAAGAACGCGCAACGTCACGAAGTGCGGCGACAGACGAGTGAAAGAACGAATCGACAATTGCGTCAGCGCCCTGCATGAACCTGATGCGAGTGTATCGACATCAGCACGCCAAAACCCGTGAGCAACGTAATCATCGCAGTGCCGCCGTAACTGATCAGCGGCAACGGTACGCCCACAATGGGCGCGATGCCGCTGACCATCGCCATGTTGACGAACGCATAGACGAAAAACGTCAGTGTCAGTGTGCCGCCAAGCATGCGAGCGAACGGGTCGCGTGTTCGACTGACGATCGTCAGACCCCGGGCAACGATGCCCAGGTACAACAGTTGAAGAAACAGCACACCCAACAGCCCGAACTCTTCGGCCAACACCGCAATGATGAAGTCCGTCGATCCCTCCGGCAGAAAATCCAGATGACTTTGTGTGCCCTGGAACAGGCCTTTGCCAAACGCACCGCCTGAGCCAATGGCTGTCATGGCCTGAATGGTGTTCCAGCCCGTGCCCAATGGATCGCGCTCGGGATCAATGAGCGTCATCACGCGATTGCGCTGATACTCCTTCATCACCAGCCATAACAACGGCAGTGCGGCGAGCGTTGCGCCCACCAGGGTCAACACCCAGCGCCAGTAGATGCCGGCGAACAGCACCACGCCAAAGCCAGCCGCAGCAATCAGCACGGCTGTGCCGAGATCCGGTTCCACCCCAATCAGCAAAGTCGGTACCACCAGGATGCACGCCGCCAACGCAACATCCTGCAGCCGTGGTGGCAACGGCCGCTGACACAGGAACGCGGCCAGCATCATGGGAACGGCAAGTTTCGCAAGCTCCGACGGCTGAAAACCGAACGCTCCCGGAATCTGTATCCAGCGCCGCGAGCCCTTCACCGGATCGAACAGCAGCACCACGACCAGCAGAAAAACCACACCCAGATACGCCCACAGCGCCATCTGGCGAAAGGCATCCGGCGGCAACTGCGCCACCAGCAACATCACCACGCAGCCAATGCCTACGCGACTGAGTTGCCCAAGCACCGCGCCGAAGTCGCGACCACTGGCGCTGTAGAGCACCAGCAGTCCGAAACAGACCGTGGTGGCAATCAGTACCAGCAATACAGGATCCAGGCCCAGCGGAAACCTGCGTGGCGCGGTCTGCTCATGTCGCGGCGTCGAACGAATGAAATCCGTGTTCACTGCGCTGCACTCGACGAAGCAGTGTGTCTGTAACAGCCTGGGCTCATCGAACGGCGACCTTGGAGCGCAGTAAGTAAGCGTCGATGACATCACGGGCCACGGGTGCGGCCACCGCGCTGCCACCACCGCCGTTTTCCACCAGCACAACCACCGCAATCTTTGGTGCGGCCGCCGGTGCGAACGCAATGAACCAGGCGTGCTTGCGGTGGCGTTCCTGCAGTTCCGACGCGTGGTAGGTGCTGCCCTGCTTGATCTCCACCACTTGCGCCGTGCCGGACTTGCCCGCCATCACGTAGGGGATGTGCTTGCCGATGCCGCTGTAGGCAGTCCCTTCTTCATCTCTCCCGACGCCATGGCGATGCACTACCTGCGTCATTGCCCAGACCATGTTCTCCCAATCAGCTCGCGGGATACCCGGAATGTAGGTCGGCCGTGGCAGATCCAGTTCTGCCGTACTGCCATTGGCGTCCATGAGCATGCGTGACTTCACCAGGCGCCCGCGATTGGCGATCACTGTAACGGCCGTGGCCAGCTGCAAGGGCGTCACCAGCAGAAAGCCCTGTCCGATGCCGATGTTGATGGTGTCGCCCGAATACCAGAGCTGCTTGTGGCGCTTCTGCTTCCAGGCCGGGGTGGGCACAAGGCCGGCAGAGGCGTCGGCAACATCGAAACTGCTGTTACTACCAAAACCGAACTGGCTGACGAAGCTGCTGAGGCGCTCGATGCCCATCTCATGCGACATCGTGAAAAAGAACACATTGGACGAGCGATAGATGCCCTTGGCCAGGGTGACCATGCCGTGGCCGCCACCGCCGCCGCGGCGCCAGCTCCAGTCGCGATACAGACGTCGGCTGCCCGGCAGTCTGAAATAGCCGGGGTCGTGCACCTGGCGGTCCCAGTTGGTCACGCCGGTGCGCAGCGCGCCGAGCCCGACGAACGGTTTGAACGTAGAACCGGGCGAGTACAGCCCGCGCGTCACGCGATTGAACAGCGGATTGTCTGGATCATCCTGCAGGGCGCGAAAGTCGCGGCTGGAGATGCCGGTGACGAACGGGTTCGGGTCATAGCCCGGTTGACTGACCATGGCCAGAATGCCGCCGGTCGCCGGTTCGATTGCAACCACCACGCCGCGTCGGCCCTGCAGCGCGACCACGGCCGCCTGCTGCAGGCGGATATCGAGAAACAGACGCAGGTCGCGACCCGCCTGTGCCGGCACCTCATCAAGCACCTGACGGACCCGACCACGCGCATCGATCTCCACGCGCTGATGGCCCACACGGCCATGCAGCCAACGCTCATAGGTCTTCTCCACACCCAGCCGGCCC
>CAMAVY010000066.1 GCA_945861675.1 Klebsiella pneumoniae
GGCCATGCCATAGCTGCGTACGGTCTCGGCCACGTGTGATTCGCCGGGCCGGTCCAACGTGTGGGGGTTCAACAGACCCAGGCAACGCAGCGGCTCGGCAGCGACAGATGCACGGAGCAACGACAACGCTATCGGCCCGTGCCCTGACCACGCAAGCAAACCGATGCGCTGTCTATCGATGCCCAGCACGTCCGACTGCGCACGCAGATGCGCAAGCAACGCGGGCATGTCGTTCTCTGGTTCAGCAGTGCCGGGCACCACGGCAAGCATGCCGGCGGCAGCCAGTAGGCGCCCCCACGACTGCAGGTAACTGGCGCCCTTCAGGCGGGAGCCAATGACCCGCTCCATCGCCGCATCGGGAACGCCGAACAGCACCAGCACCAACAGGCGTTTGCCGGTGCTGTCGCCCGGCGGCACGTACGGATCGAAGCTGTTGGCGGCACCCGGTGCAGTGCCGTACGGCAGGTCGCGCGCACCACTGCATCGGCTTCGCCCGGCAACGCATAGGTCACGCGCACTATTGGTCCCGAAGCTGGCCCAGACGCTGGCTCCCTACCAGGATCGACCGTGTTCATCGCGTTCGGGTCCCCGTGGCGCACGCTGCCGGCAGCCTAGGTGGCGCCAAAGGGCTGTGACCAGCGCGCCGCAGCGGGCACATTGGCTCACTAGAGACGCATCGGGGGTCGCGATGAACCGCCGAACACAACACAATTCAACAGCACGATCTGCTGCTGCACCCCGGAGCTTCCTTATGCGCGTTGCACTGAACATCCTCGTTGGCCTTGTCGGCCTGCTCATGCTCGTGCTTGGCGTGCAATGGCTCACAGACCCGCTCGCAACGGCGGCGCGGCTCGGTATCACGCTGCAGGGCGCAGACGCATTCAGCACCGCGCGCGGCGACATCGCCGGCATGTTCATCGGCGGTGCGCTGATGGCGCTGCTCGGCCTGCTCACACGCAACAGCGCATGGTTGTTGGCGCTGGCAGTCATGCTGGCGTCGATCGCGGCCGGGCGTGTTGTGGGTTTCTTCCTCGATGGCCCCGCTGAACCCTCGGTGCAGGCGTTCTTCGCCGAACTGCTGATGGCGGCTGTGCTCGTGCTCAAGGCAACTCAAGCACCCGCTTCTGATGCGACAGACACAAGCGCCAACGCAGGTGCGGCACTCCCCGGCCAGACGTGATGCTGTGCGGTCGGGTTTGTTGACGCGGCTATCGACGCCTCTGCCGGGCCCGCAGGTTCGCGGGGTTGTCTGTCAGAACTGCGCCCGCAGCCATTCCTGCAGTCCCAACCTGCCCTGAAACCAGAACAGCGCTGGATACGCCGCAAGCCATACCCAGAGAAACCGGTTCAGGCCAAACAGCACTGCGTTGGCGAGATGAAACAGCCCCGCCAGCAGCAATGCCAACCACAGCGCGCGCGCATCGAACAGCGCCAGCGGAAACAGCACTTCGAGCAGAATCACGCCGCAGGACATGCCGCACAGCAGACGTGGCCAGTGCTGCCAGCCGCGCAACGACTCGCTGACGGGATACACCGAGAACATGAACACGTCGCGCAGCGCGCGTCCGCTGCGCCATTCGGGGTTGATGAACTTCACCCAGCCGGCACTGAAGTAGCTGAGCAGCAACTGCACGGCGAGATAACCCAGCGCAACTTCCGACCACAACGAATCCGGCAGCGCACGCGCCGCCAGCAGACAGAAGAGCAGCAACAATCCCAGGCGATCACTGCCGCCGTTGTAGGCGCCATCGAAGCGCACCAGTGCGGCCAGGCCAAGCACGAACAGGGCCGACAACACAGGCAGCGGTGCAACCCCGGCAATCAACAGCAGCGCAAGCAGCAGCCGCGGCACAAACAGCCAGCGCACGGTGAGTGGCCCGAACACATGCTCAATGCTCTGCTGCACGAACGCACAGCCCAACAGCAGTTCACAGCCGCGCTGGGCCTCGAGCAGCGTCACCGCATCGCCCGCAGCGCCGGCACGCGATCTGTGAGCTCGGCGACGGCAACTGCTGCGGAACTGAATGCAAGCTCGGTGTGCAGACCACTCTCAACGCGGCGCACTTCCAGAATGCGAAAGCGCAAGCAACGTTCAGCCGTGCCCTGCAGCGGCAGCACACCTGCATTGCGTGCGTGCTGCAGCGCGCGTAACAGGATTTCCCGTTGCGCGCCGGCACATGCCGAACTGCCAGCACGCGCCGCGCCGTTTTCCGTTGCGCCGTTGTCCGTCGAGTGGTCCGACGCAGCTTCCAGAACGCGCTCGCAACAGCTCACCAGAAACAGCACGTCGTTGCGTGCGGCGCTGTACAGGAGGCGCCACAGCATCTGCCGCAGCGACACATTGGCCACGGTGAGCGGCAGCGCGTGCCACTGTGCAGGCGCGGCCGCGGCGTGTTCTGCAACTGCGTACTCGATGCGCGGCGAAGGACCGACTGCATCGAAGAAGCGCCAGGACGGGATGAGCACCGGACCCAGCAGTCGCACAGCCGTAGCGGCTGCGCGCGCGGCTTGAGCCGGCCACCTACCCCGTCCTGGCTGCACGGCTCAGTTCGCCCGCTGGATCACCAGCGATAGCCAATCGCCAACGACACGACTGGGTAGTACTCGTACTGGTCCGTATCGTCTTCGAACGCCTTGCGCTCTGCCTCGGCATCGGACTTCAGCTGATTGCAGGTCGCATCAAGCACGGCCGTGCCGCAGCGCACATCAAGATCGAACGACGGGGCACCTTGAAACAGTACGCCCACATCCGCACTGAACGAAAGGCCACTGTCACCGCCGGGCGCACTCGAAAAGCCGATGCCTACGTAGGGCGCAATGCTGTCGAACTCGGCCTTGCCGCTGGCCGACCCCACTTGTGCCGTCGTGTAGACCACGTCGTTGAACTCAAACGTTCCGCCCGACGGCTCGGCATCCACGTCCAGTTCGTTGCCGTTCAGCAGCAGACCTGCAGACACCCGGAACCAGTAGCCGCCCGGATGAAAGTCCAGGATCAGACCACCCGAGCGCAGATTGAGATCGCCCTTGTAGTCGACGTCGCTGGTTTCCTCATCCAACGAATAGCTGAAACCGTTCAGCACCGCGCGCGCAGCAAAGCTGTCGCCAAAGGTGCGCTTCAGTTCGATGCCTGCACCCAGCGTTGAGGCGCGCGCCGACACTTCCCAATGGTCACCGGACGATGTCATCGACGCGGTATCCGAGGGCTCAACGCCTTCACCACCTGCGCCTTCACCACCTGCGCCTTCACCACCTGCGCCTTGAGCAAACGCCGAGCCCGCGCCAAGCGCCACACCCAGAATCGTCCCCAATGCGCACCCAACTGCGGTGCGTCCGTATTCCGCAAACCTGTTCATATGCAACTCCAGCCAACTTGTAGTTTCTGACACACACTCGATCGTCAGAAATCTAGCAGGCATGGCGGAAATCATGAATCACCCAATCAGGGGTCGTCCGGGAGCAACTCAGAGGGTGGAACTCAGAGGCTGATGCCGAAGTGCGCCTTGAACTGCTCGTTGTACTCGGCGTCGCTGAGCTCACCGCCCATGGCCACCCAGTCTTCGTCGGTCATCTTCTGTCGGCCCGCGAAGATGCCGTCGGCATCTTTGCCCACACGCCAGCGCAGCTTGTAGTCGGGCGTGGTGATGGCTTCCAGGATGGTGCGGGCCACGTCCTCGGACTGTGCGGGTGCGCGGAAACCGGCAGCAAACATCTTGCCGTTACGCCGCATGATGGGTTGATACGGCGAATGCTTGTCGTAGCGCGTTGTCTCGTTGCTGTTCTCGAAGATCGACGTCATGACCACGCCCGGTTCAACGTTCACCACGCGCACGCCAAAACGTCGCACCTCGTGGGCCAGTGCCTCGCCGGCACATTCCAATGCCCACTTTGATGCGGAATAGGCCACCTGATTCGGCGTCGCGAGCAACCCGGCTATGGAGGTGATGTTGACGATGCAACCGCGGCCACGCTCGCGCATTCCCGGCAGCACCTTCTGGATGCAGCGAATAGCGCCGAAGTAGTTGGTGTCGAACATCTGCCGATGCTCGTCTTCCGGCGTGAGTTCGAGCGGCGTTGCGCCACCGATGCCCGCGTTGTTGACGAGCACGTCCACGTCGCCCTGAGCAGAAATGGCCGCAAATGCTGCATCGAGCGACGCGAGCGACGTGACATCGAGTTCAATGACCTGCACGGGCAAGCCCTGTTCGGCCGCGGCCGTGGTCAATGGCCCGGCCTTGTTCAGATTGCGCATGCCCGCAAACACCCGATAACCGTTGCGCGCCAGATGCAGGCTGGTGGCAAAGCCGATACCGGTACTGGTTCCCGTGACGACGGCGATCCTGCTCGGGCTGTTCAAGGTGTTGTTGCTGGGCAAGGTACTGGTCCTGGTGTTTGCGGTCGGTAGATCACATGCGGGGTAAACGTGCCAACCGACTATGCCACGCCCGCGTCGGGACGCGCCCGAGGCGCGATATCGCAGCCCCCACCCGCGCCAATGCGGCGCAAAAGCGCCTGCCAACGGTACGCATGGCCTGCGCTTTCGCGGCTGCCGGCGCTACCATCTGCCGCACTTTGGGCTTGACTCAACACGGCGGCGCTCGGATTTGCCCCCAATCCGGCCCGGTTGTGCAGACCTGATCCGCTGCCACTTCATTGATCTGATCGGAGATTGCCCATGGCTGAAGCACCGAACGACACCCGGGACTGGCTGCGCGACCCCAAGGTTTCCTCAGCGGAAAAGCTGGCGCGCTGGAAGATCGATCCGTTCCAGGATGCAAACGCGCTGCCGCTTGAGTCGCTGGACCCCGGGCACCCGGATCTGTTCGAGAACGACACCATGTGGCCGTACTTCGAGCGGCTGCGTCGGGAAGACCCGGTGCACTACACGGCCGAGAGCCAGTTCGGTCCGTACTGGTCGCTGAGCAAATTCGAAGACTGCATGTACGTGGACACGCACCACGAGATCTTCTCGTCCGACAACATGCGCGGCGGTATCAGCCTCGGGGGCCGGCCCGTGCAGGAAGGCGAGCAGGTGGACCCCACCTACAGCCTGCCCATGTTCATCATGACCGACCCGCCGAAGCACGATGAGCAACGCATGGTCGTGGCGCCCATGTTTGCGCCGCGCCAGATCGCGGGTCTTGAAGACGTGGTCCGCGAACGCGCCGGCAAGATTCTGGACAACCTGCCCATCAACGAAGACTTCAACTGGGTGAAGCATGTGTCGGTGGAACTCACCGGGCAGATGCTGGCCACGTTGTTCGATATTCCGCAGGAAGATCGTAGCAAACTGATCTACTGGTCCGATGCCACATCGAACCTCGGCAATCCTGAGTACTTCGACTCCATTGAAGAAGGCTTCAAGGTGCTGTGGGAGTGCGCCGGCTACTTCATGCAGGTGTTCGAGCAGCGCAAGAAGGAACCGCCGAAGTCCGACCTCATCTCGATGCTGGCGCACGGCAGTTCAACGAAAGACATGCCGCCGAATGAATTCCTCGGCAACATCCTGCTGCTCATCGTGGGCGGCAACGACACAACGCGCAATTCCATCTCCGGCGGATTGCTGGCGCTGAACCAGCATCCTGGCGAATACGACAAGCTGCGCGCCAACCCGAAACTGGCCGGCAACATGATTCCCGAAATCATTCGCTGGCAGTCACCGGTTGCGCACATGGCGCGCACCGCCCTGGTGGACACCGAGATCCGCGGCAAGCAGATCAAGGCGGGCGATCGTGTGGCCATGTGGTACATCTCGGGTAACCGCGATGAGTCCATGATCCCCGATGCCGGCAAGTTCATCATCGACCGCGCGAATCCGCGTCACCACCTGGCGTTCGGCTTTGGCATTCACCGCTGCCTTGGCAATCGCCTCGGTGAACTGCAGCTGCGCGTGATCTGGGAAGAGCTGATGAAGCGCTATCCGAAGATCGATGTCGTGGGCGATCCGAAGTATCTGAAGTCGAGCTTCATCCACGGTATCCGTGAGCTGCCGGTGCGTATTCGCGCCTGATTTCGCGCGCAGCAGGGGATCAACCCTGCCGCATATGCGGCCGCGGCTATTGGAAGGTAGCCGCGGCCGTTTGCATTTCGCACGCACCGCTATCAGACGGCTTGGCTACGAGAACAACAGCGTGCGATCGGCATCGTCCAGCACCCGCCACTGACCCACCGGCAACGTGCCCAACCCAAGCCCACCCACGCGGCAGCGATGCAGCGCTTCCACGTGATTGCCAAGCGCCGCGAACATTCTGCGCACCTGGTGATAGCGCCCTTCTGTAATCGTCAGCCGTGCGTGGCGCGCACCAAGCACCTCAAGTTGCGCGGGTGCGAGCGGTTCAGTCTCCGACTCGAGCATCAACTCGCCACTGCTGAAGTGCATGCCTTCGTCACCCACAAGGTCGCGTGCCAGCGACACCTCGTACACCTTCGGCAGTTTGGATTTCGGCCGCACGATTCTGTGCAGCAGCGCGCCATCGTCGGTCATCAGCAACAGCCCGCTGGTGTCGCGATCCAGGCGTCCGACGTACGACAGCAATGGATCGCGCAGGCGAAAACGCCGTGGCAGCAGCTCATACACGAGGCGCCCTGCGTCCTTGGTCGAGCAGGTGTAACCGGTGGGTTTGTGCAGCATGACCAGCAGACCAGGTGGCGGGTCCATGGGCTCACCGTCGATCAACACCCGCGCAGGATCGACAGCGTCCGCTGCCGTTAGGGCGCGCCCGTCGAGCGTGCGGATGCGGCCCTCGCGAAACAACTGCGCAACCTGCTTGCGGCTGCCGTAGCCAAGGTTCGCGATGAGCTTCAGCAGTTTCATGCACGCACCTTAAGTAAGTCCGAGCGCGCTGCGCCACTCGCGTCACGTGCGCTTGCGCACCGTCTTCACAGCTTCGATGACCTTGTAACCATTGCCCTCTGCAGCCGTCTTCACCAGACCGAAGCGTTCCTTCAGCACGGCCTCGTAGGGCAGGTGGCGGTTGGCCACCAGCCACATCGAGCCGCCGGGTCGCAGCGCACCCGCAGCCACAGCGATGAAACGTTGGCCAACCTCCGGCAGTGCTGCACGCGAGACGTTGTGAAACGGTGGATTGCTGACAATGTTGTCGAAGCTGCGTGGCAACCCTGCGGTGACATCGTGCCAATGAAACGTCAGCGGCACGCGCTGACCTGCATCTGGCTCATCGCCATTGGGCGCGTTGAAAGCCGCAAGGTTGATGCGCGCCGCATCCAGCGCACGGGCCTCGGCCTCGAACAAGTCGACGGCTTTCACCTTCGGGCAGCGCGCCAGCATCAGCGCCGTCAACAGGCCATGCCCGGCGCCGAGGTCGGCCACGCGCCCGTTCAAGTCCGTTGGCAATTGGGCAGCCAGCAACGCCGTCGCCGGGTCAATGCGATCCCAGGCAAACAAGCCGGGGCGGCTGACGAACTGGCCGTCGTGCACAGGGCGCAGTTTGTCGAGTGTCAGCCACGCTTCGACGAGAGAGTGATCGACACGTGGATGATCGACATCGCCGCTCTGCGGCGGGGCGCCAAGCGGGGCACTCCAGAACGCGCGGCACTTGTTCTTGGTCAACGTGCTGACAGGTCCGACAAGGCGCGCGAGATCGGCTTCGCCGGAGCGCGCGCCCTCGGTGTTGGCGATGCACGCGAGCACACGGCCACCGGGTCTGGTTGCACGCACGGCGCGCGCCATCAGCGCACGCGCTTCGTCGCGCTGACGCGGCGGCAACAGCAGCACCAGCGGGTACACCGCGGCGTCGCTCACTGACTCGGATTCGCGCATCGCGTAGCCCGCCCGCTGCAGTGCATCGGCGTCGGGCTTGAACGACTGCTCACACAACAGCCCCGGGCGCGGCGCGGCGCGCAGCGATTCGCCATCGCGTGCGCGCAGGAACAGTGCGGTGTGTAAGCCCGCAACAGCCTCCGGCCACAGCACGCGCTGTTCCGCGATGGGCAGGAGCAACGTTTCCAACACATTGTCGGCACGAGTGTCGGCGGGCATGCAGATTTCCAATAGTGGCGCTGTTCGGCAACGGACCCGGCGCAACCGGATTCGGGCACGGAGAATAGCCCAGCGGCCCGCGCAGCGATCGCCTGCCGCAACGGTTGTGAACTCGGGCCTTGCAAGTGCATATTCCCGCCCACCACCGGGCTCGGGGCCGCACGCAGGCCGCGCTGCACCGGATCTCACGGAGCGCCTCGCGCTCGCACGTGATCAATTCGCAGAACACATCGTCCAAACGTCACGAACGCAAGACCCCGGGGGGCCGCATGTCAGATAGCCTGCAATACGTCGCCGATCGCATCGCCTGCATGGATGTGATGCTGAAATACGCCAAAGGCGTGGATAACCGTGATATGGCCCTGTATCGCTCGGTGTTCGCCGATGACGTGCTGGTGACAGGTTTTGGCCCCAACGAGTTCAATGGTGGCGACGCCTGGACTACCTACGTCACACAAGCCCTGCTGGCCTATGGGCCGACGCAACACATGCTCGGGCCGCAGCTGGCCACCATCGACGGCGACAACGCGCAATGCCGTACCGATGTGCAGGCGCATCACTACTTGAAGGACAAGCCCACCACCACGCTGACGCTGTGGGCAACCTACGAGACCGACATGAAGCGCATCAACGGCGAGTGGAAGATCAGCCGGCACAAGCTGGTGTCGCGCGGCACCCGCGTGTGGTCTGACTGATCCAGCCGATGGCTGCTTCGTTGGCGAACAGACATCTGTTCGCCAACGAGGGTAGAGGAGGGGCGACGCGTGACGATGACAGCCCGACGCGCTGCGTCGTTCAACCCAGCGGCGGGCCTACACGACCGAGCGCGTCACCAAAGCGCTGCAGCATCACCGCATCGAAGCTCAAAGCGGCGTCTGCAACAATGCCGCCCGCACGCACGAGGTAAGCCTCCGGCGCTGTAGCCCATGCGGGCTCCATGCCTTCCTGCAGTGCCTTTGCGGCCTGCAACATCAGCCGCCGAAACTGCACCACGCCGACATCGGTTGCACCCAGCAGTTCTCGGGTGCGATCAGCAATGCGACCCTGACTGTCCTGAATTGCGGCGTCCTGTTCTGACACGCCGGTAATGCCAGTGAAGTTCTCAGTCTTCTGCAACGCGCGATCCAACAGGTAATCGTTGGCGCGATTGCGCACAGGCCGCCAGTCCGGTCCGATGTCTGCGTATACGGCACCGCCTTTGTTGTAGCCGGCACGCTCGTCATCGCTGAGCGGCCGATCGGGATTCCACGAATACACGTAGACCCAGCAGCTTTCATCGTCGATCGGCACCCAGCTCTGGGCATGGTAGGTCTGCCCTGGCATCGCACTGGGCGTGTAGCCGTGACACGGCATCAGGTATTGCGCAATGCGCCAGTAACGCTCGCCCTGTTCGGCCGCTCTCGACGTACCAAGCACCATGCCTGCGGCGTGCGGCACGATGGCATAGCGCGGCCGTGCGTCGTCGCGCATCCAGCGCATGTGCACGTGGTTCATGGAGCCCTTGGCAAAGCCCCTGGTTGCCTGCGCTGCGCGCGCCTGCAGTTCCGCTTCGGAGTTACCGACCGGCTGATGCAGGAAAGAGAAATGTGCGGTGTCCAGCGCACCCTCGGCCGCTTGCGCCCAGTTGCACTCCTGCAGCTTCTTCGAAACGTGACGATGCGATGCGGGTAGCAACGCGAACTCCATTGCCGGCAGTGCCGGCAACTCCAACTGCCCCTGCCCCTGCAACTGCGACGCCGCCAAGGCTGTGTCGTCTGGTCGACCACGCGATGAATGCACGACGGGCCCAAGATAGGCCCACACAAAATCGCCCCACTCACGCGTGGGATACGCATTGATGCGTGCCTTCGCGCGCATGCCGGGCGCGACCTCCGGATCGACAATCGGAATGTCGACACACGCGCCGTGCACGTCGAACTTCCAGCCATGAAACGCACAACGAATGCCGCACTGTTCGTTGCGTCCGAAGAACAGGTTGGCACCGCGATGTGGGCAGCGCGGCTCGATCAATCCAATGCGGCCATCGCTGTCGCGAAAGGCCAGCAATTCTTCGCCCAGCAGTTTGACGCGTACCTGTGGGCCATCCGGTTCGGGAAGTTCTGCAGACAGCAGCACGGGGATCCAGAAACGCCGGAACAACTCGCCCATCGGCGTGCCTGAATTCGTTCGCGTCAGGAGAACATTGTCTTCATGGCTCAGCATGCTGTGACGGTTCCATGCAGATTGCGGTTGTGTTGGCTGGCGCGTCCGCGGTCCCGCGACACGCGCCCGGATGCCTGCGGACATTAGCCCGGAACATCTTGCATTCAATCCCCAGCACGACGACGGTTGGCCCACGCAACAAACACCGCCACCGCAACGGCACGGATACGCATATGAACAAGATCACCGTCATCGAGTACACAGACTGCGTGTGCTCAACCGCCTGGGGCGCCGAGCCGCTGCTGCGGCTGCTGGATTGGCGCCACGGACACCATCTGCAATGGCGCAAGGTCATGGGTGGGCTGGTCGGCAATGCTGCCGCCGGCAAGGACACCTGGGACCGCATCAGCGCAGCGGAGCCCATGCGCAAGTACTGGAAGCGTGTGTGGCACCTGACCGACATGCCCTACCCGAACCCCATGCACCTCATGCTGCAGTCGACCGATCCTGCGGGTGTCGCAGTGAAAGCCGCCGAGTTGCAGGGGCAGGACGTTGCCCACGCCGTGCTGCGCCGATTCCGCGAGCAGATCTTTGTATACGGCATCGGCCCACAGACTGCGGACGAGTTTGCCGCCGCCACGCAAGGTGTGCCGGGTCTGGATCAAGCGCGTTGGCGCGTCGACCAGCAATCACCTGCAGTGCAGGCCGCCTACCGCGCTGATTGGTTGGAGACGCGCGAACCCAACGACTATGTGCGCACGTTGAAACACGACAGCCCGATGAACGGCGAGCTGAAGCAGTCCGAAGGCCACGATCGCTATGCGTTGCCCACGCTGATCTTTCGCGGCGGGCCGAATGGTGATGTCACAGTCGCGGGCTGGGTGACTTATGACGAATACCTTGCCGGGCTCGAAGCGGCCATGCCGGGCGCCACTGCAGATCCACGCCCCGATCCAACGCCCGCTCAGGCGTTTGCACGTTGGGGCATGTTGACGGCCAAGGAACTCAATGTGCTGTGCGGCGAACAGGCGCAGCTTCCACAAGGCACCGTCACGCATGACTGGGGTGATGGCCTGGTCTACTTCTCGGCAGACGAAGCGCAGGCGCGTGGGCTTGGCAGCCCAACAGCGTGACGGCGGCGCGAGCGCATTCGCAGACCAGCGCAGCTTCTACCAACACGGCTTTTGCCAACACGGCCTTTGCCAACAGGGCCTTTGCCTTGAGGATCAGGGCGCGAACGGCCCACCATAGGTGACAAACGACGTGGCGTAGTCGACGCGCGCGTTCCGATAGCGTGGCTTCTGCACCCATTTGCGCAGATTACGCATCGTCTCGAATGGGCCCGACGTCACCTGCCGCTCTGCAAGAAATGCAGGCACGCTGCCGCCGGTGTCAGCGCGCACCTCGAAGATCACCTCGGTTTCAGTCGCCGACACGGGTTTGAGCGTCCACAAACCTTCGAGCTTCGGCACACGCACGCGCCCGGCGTATGGCGGAATGTAGGTCGGCTGCCCGAGCATGCTTACCAGAACGGCTCCGGTCACCGCATCATGGCTGACGCGTGTACGGACGATGCTGTCGCGATCCGACACTGGAAACGGTGCGTCAGTGACGACATAGACAACGCGCGTTCCCGCACCGGCCTGCGCGAGCACACGGTTTTCCTTGCAGTCACTGAACCAGTACGGGAACGACGGCGCATCGCTGAGCAGCGCCAACACCGCATCCACGCCCACCGCTACGCGCGTCACCGCTCGACTGGCACTCAGGGAGAACCCTGGCGCCGGTTGCGTCGACACCGTGACGTCATCGCCCTGCTTGCGCACTTTCCAGTCGGCCGCAGCGGCATTGACCGCGCAACAACCGAACCACAGCAGCGCGATTGTTACGACAGCCGAGCGCATTCGATCAACAACTACATGCCGTGCGTCATGCATGTTCACTGGCTCCTGACGACGTGATTGGGGCTCAACTCGGGACCGGCAGAATTTCGCAGACCTCGACTTCACCCTGTTCTTCCTTGACTCTGCTTTTCTTTGACTCTGCTTTTCTTTGGCTCTGGGCAAACGCGTGCCACGAGCGCCAACGGAGAATGTACGAGAGGTACGTTCGTGGCAATTCGTCGCCCATGCCTTCCGTGACCAGGCGGCCGCCGGTGTTTCAACCACCATGAATCAGTGCAACCACCATGCAGAAGACGCTGTTTGTGATCGCCGCGCTGCTGACTGCGCGGGCTCTGGTTGCCGCGCATTTTGCACTGATCGAAGCTGGCGGCGAAGTCGTGACCTTGCGCACGCAAGGCGCCGATGGCCGCTGGACGGAAACGCGTTTGTGGATCGTCGACGACGAAGGCGTGCCCTGGTTGCACAGCGGCGGTAAAGCCTGGGCCGAACGCATGGCAGGAGATCCCATCGTGGAACTGCGGCGTGCAGGTACGGTGCATCGTTATCGTGCGCATGCTGTGCCTGGGCCGCACCCACACATCGATCAGCGGCTCCGCGAAAAGTATGGCCTCGTCGACCGCTGGATGCGTTTCCTTGGTCCGGACCGGGAAGACACGCTGGTTGTGCGCCTGGATCGCATCGAACCTTCGAACTGACGGCCTGTCGCTCAAGCGGTGCGCGGCCGACGCAGTTTGAGCAGCGCAAACACGGTCGCGGCGGCCACACAGGCTGCGGTGGAGACAAACGGCAACGATGGTGCCATGCGATACAGCACCGGGCCCAGCAGCGGCCCCACGATCCAACCGGCAGATGAACACGCCGATATCAGACCCGCCACCGCACCCTGCTCGTCTGCGGACACTGCGAGAGAAGCCCCCGCATTGAAGCCGGCGCCGGCGAAGCCCATACCGAAGCCCATCAAGACGTTCGCCAACAGGAAGCTCTCGAATTCATCGAACATCCCCATGCCAATCAGCGCGACAGCAATCAACGGCAAACCCGTGCACAGCCAGCCGACAGGCGACAGGTTGATGCGCTGTACGAGCACCGTCTGCGCCAACAACCCGGCAATGGCGGACGCCATCATCGTTGAACCGAACGCGCCCGCCGCATCAGCCGCACCCAGATGCAGTGCGTCCTGCATGCGGAACGACAGCGTCTGCTGCACTACTGCTGCGCCCATGTACATCACGATGCCGGGAATCATCCAACGCAGCACGCGGCGGTCGGTAAAGCTGACCTTGGGGCGCGGCCCACTCGCGGCCCTGGGTGGCGACGCAGGCAGGTAGAAGTACGAAAGCACCAGCGCGATTGCCACAGAGCAAACGGCCAGCGCAAACGGCGCCAACAACGACACAGTGGCGAGCAGCCCACCGATTGCAGGGCCTGCGATGGAACCCAGGTTGTTTGCGGCGCCAATGCGCGCCAGCCCTTTCGCGCGACTGAGTGGGCCGGTGATATCGGCAACATAGGCACCCGCGGCCGGCTGCGACGCCGACATGAGTGTGGCCTGCGTCATGCGCGCCGCGATCATGCAGAACCACGCGAACAGCGGCGCAATGTGCCCTTCCAGCGCGAACCAGAAGCTGGCCGCAAACAGCGAACCGCCAATCACGTAGCCAAGTTGCCCGATCAGGAACACCCTGCGGCGGCCGAAGCGATCGCTTGCGCGACCCCACAGCGGGCCCGCGAAGAAGAACACCACCGACGACGCCGCAATGATCGCGCCGATCTGAATCTCGAGCAGACCCACTTCGCGACCGATCGACGGCAGCACTGCAAACATCGCAGTCTGCCCCAGCGCCTGCGCAGCCAGACTGCCGCACAACAACAGGTAAACGCGGCGTGAAGATACGGCGGCTGTGACGGGCGAAGGCGGGGACATCGAGCGCTCCGACGGGGGGGCAGTGTAGTTGCGGAGCGCGACGGGCGTCGCGCAATACGCGTCGCGGGCAAGCGTCGTGGAGCAAAAAGCGTCGCGGAACGTTAACCGCGCGCAGCCGCGATCAGCTGCGCAGTCGCGCCAGCAGCGCGCCGAGATCGTCATCAGTGAGGTCGGGCGCAGCGAAGCCGGTGCGCGCAATCACGCCGCCGAAGCGCGCCTTCATCGCGTCCACCACCTGTTCCGGTGTGCCGACAATGGCAATCGTGTCCACCATCTCATCGGTGATGAGCGCAGCCATGTCTGCATTGCGGTGTTGGCGATTCAGCGCGATCAACTCGTCCTGCAGATCACCCCACCCATGGATGTCGAGTACCGGCTTGTACGCCACGGTGCAGCCATAGAACGCAATGCGGCCGCGCACCGCCGCGATCGCATTCGTAAGCGCCTCATCGCTGCGGCCCGTCGCAATCATGGGCGCATAGTCGAGCGCGAAGTCGTCGAGCGTACGGTCGCTTGTGGCCAGGCCGCGTTCGATCGCAGGCAGCGTGACCTCGCGCATGAACTTCTCTGATGAGAAGGGATGCATGATCATGCCGTCGGCGACCTCAGCGGCCACCCGGGTCATCAACGGTCCTGTTGCAGACAGCACGATGCGCGGGCGTGGGCCACTCACGTCCTCCGGGATGAAGGTCGTCGGCATCAACGTGTGCTGGTAGTACTCACCCACGAATTCGAGCCGCTCACCGTCGTACCAGCAATCGAAGATTGCGTTCATGGCCGCAATAAACTCGCGCATCTGCTCGGCTGCTTTTCGCCAGGGCATACTGAAGCGCCGTTCGATATGCGGCTTCACCTGGGAACCGAGACCCAGCACCAGGCGACCATTCGCGTAGGCATTCAGATCGTGGGCAAGCACCGCCATGGTCATGGGATTGCGCGACAGCGCCACGGCCACCGACGTCACCAGTTCGATGCGCGTGGTGTGCTCTGCCGCGATCGTCAATGGCAGGAACGGATCGTGGTTGAGCTCGGCCACGCGCAAGCCGTCGTAGCCAAGTGATTCAAGGCGCACAGCGTCCGCCGCGATGCGCCGCAGGCCTGCATTCACCGGCGCATCGATCTTCAGTGCGATCGACGTGTTCATCTCAGCGGTCATCGCGCAATCTGCAGACCGCTTGCCCGAAGATCCAGCCCACGCCCAGGCGCGCCACGACTATCCGGGAAACCGTTCGTAGGCCGGCACACCCTCGGCGATCATGTGGAAGGGTTGTTTGTCGATTGTGAAGATCGCCACGTCCGGCGCGCCAAACTGTTTTGGATCATCCAGCGACCCCACCTTCACCACGATCATCGGCGCGCGCGGACGCGTGGCCACGTGCGTACCGCAGTTGCCGCAGAACTCGCGCGTCACCGGGTTCTTGATGTCGGTACGGGTGAATTGCTTTGGCGCGCCTTTGGTGTAGCTGTAGCCGCCGGCCGGCATGGCAATGAACACGTTCGGCGAGCCACCGGTGATGTACTGGCACTCCCGGCAGTGGCATTGCGCCTTCAGAATCGGATCGCCTTCGGCAACGTAGCGCAGTTCGCCGCAGTAGCAGCCGCCTTCGAGTTTCATGCAGTTGTCTCCGTGCTCAGTGTTGGTTGATGCAGAAATTGCTGTGGATGCAGACGTGGATGCAGAACGGGGATTCAGTGCCGGCCCGCGCTTACGCCCCGCCGTCCTTCAATGCGTTCGACTCGCCCGCGGTGTAGCCGAAGATGCCCTTGGCCATCAGCGAAGTCTCGGTATCACGGCGCGCCTGATACACCTGCGCCCGCGCTGCGTGCACCGAGCGATCTTCCGGTGCCGCCTGCACCGCGAACTCCACCAGGTGGCACGCCAGCCGATGGTCGCCCGCCGACGACAGTTCAAGTGCTCGCGCGGCCAGTGTCGTCACACCGCCCACCAGGGTTGCCAGCTCCGATGCCAGCGCCGCCTCACGTGCCGGCTTCAGATTCGCTGGATTGCCGTCGTACCAGCCGCCATACAGGCGCCACACGTTGCGCACAACGAACTCCGGCTCGTCGTACAGCGGCCGCAGGTAGGGTTTGGCCAATCGCGCCGCATCCACGGTGACCGCATGAATGACATCGTTCAGGCGCGCGCCGGCATTCATCATGGCGAGCGTCTGGCTCACCAGCAGTTCAAGCGTGTCGGCAACTTCTGTGAGCACGCTGCGAATGCGCGCGGCGCCTGCAATCGGCAAACCGTGCGCCGGCAGGAACAGTTCAGCGCCCATGCCCGCCATGTCACGCAGCGCGCGCGCCCACTCTACCGGGTAGCGCTGCACCTTCTGTGGGTTGCCGGCATTGGGAAAATTCCAGATGAAGAAATCGCCCGCACAGATGGCCTTGTGCGATGGAATCCACGCCCAGGTGTGATCGTCTGTTTCACCGCGCGCATGGCGCAGATCGAATTCGATGCCGCCCACCGACAAACCCAACGCATCGCGGTAGGTGATATCGGGTCGCGCGGAATCCAGCGGCAGAAAGTTGGCCTCGCCACCACTTCCGTCGGCCGAACCATCAATGCCCCCACCAATGCTGTAGCCGCGACTCTGAAAGCCCCGGAACTGCCGCGCATTGATCAGGTTGTTGTAGCCATTGGTGAGCCGATAGCGATCGAAGCGGCGCGGCACGTTCTCATGCCCGACAATGCGCGGACGCGCATGGCCCGCGTGCTCGGCGGCTCTGCAGAATGCACCACAGCCACCCACATGGTCGATGTGCCCGTGGGTGTACACCAGCGTGTGGAACGGCTTGTTCGACCAACCGCGAATGGCGCCGACCACCTTGTCGCCGGTCTGCGCGCCACTGGTGTCGAATGCCACCAGTCCGTCGTCGGTATCGAACAGCACGCAATGCGAGAACGACTCGACCACCGCAATGCCGTTACCGAGTTCAGACAACTCGTTGGTGACGCGATTGGTGGGGCCAGGGGCATCCCCGGCGTCGTCGATGAAGCGTGCCGACAGCGCTAACAGATCTGCCATGGTGAGTACCCTGGTTTGAAACGGACTCGAACCGCATCAAGACATCATGCGCACAGCATGAGCGCGGCCTGCAGCTGCACAAGACGTCAGCGGGTGATCAGTGCTCGAACTCCAGAATGGCACGACCACTGATCTTGCCCGTCTCAAGCGCATGCGTGGCTTCGTTGATTTCATCAATCTTGTAGCGCGCCGTGACCATCGCGCTCAAATCCAGCTGACCCTTCGCGTGCCAGTCGAGAAACATCGGAAAGTCGCGGTCTGGCGCACACGAACCGCCAATTGAACCAATGAAGTGCTTTTCGTTCAGCAGCACATCCATGGCCTGCAACTCCACCGGAGTACCAGGCACACCGACCAGCACTGCGGTACCACCCACGGCGTGACCGAAGTGCCCGGACCGGCAGGCCGGCACAATCTGCTCCATGGTCTTGCGGATACCAATGCAGTCGAAGGTGAAGTCCGCGCCGGACACAGGCTGCTGCATGATCGTCAAGCCATCGTTACGCTGAGTCAGCGCATGAATGGCGGCGACCGGATCCTCACGCCCGGCGTTCACGACATGCGTCGCGCCGAACTTGCGCGCGAACTCGAGCTTCGCGTCATCGAGATCGACGGCGATGATGGGGTTGGCACCCGCCATGCGTGCGCCGACCACGGCAGACAGCCCAACGCCACCGACACCGAATATGGCCACGCTCTGCCCAGGCTGCACTTTGGCCGTGTTGATCACTGCGCCCGCACCCGTCATGACGGCACAGCCGATGATCGACGTCACATCCCTGGTCGTATTCGACGGCACCTTCACCACGTAACGCTCATCGGCCAGCGTGTGATCGGCCCAGGTGAATACGTTCTCAGAGCGTGCAAGCCCTTCTGAGACCTCCAGGGTTGCCGGCCCTACCTGCGTGCGGTTGTTCGCAGCATCGCGCGGCACCCAGGTGACCAGCACCATGTCGCCTTCCTTCACATGCGTGACCGCACTGCCGGTCTTCAGCACGACGCCGGTGGATTCGTGACCAAGAATGACGGGGTAGGTGCGCGGACGATGCATCTGATGCAACTGCGAGTGACATACACCCGATGCAAATTGCCGCACCACCACCTGTGACGGACCCGGATCAGGCAGATTGATCTCTTCGATGCGCAGCTTGGCCCCTGCGGCCTGTGGCAACACTACAACGCGCGCGGCTGTACCCATGGTGATTTCCCCTTCCCCGGTTTTCGACGATTTGCGACTGGTCTGCGAACTCAAGCAGAACGCTTTGAACGCATTCGAGTGTGGGCACCGTCGGCGCCAAACTCAACCACGCAGGCGCAGCCACTTTGGAAACAGGCGCAGCCACTTTGGAAACAGGTGCCGCTACTTTGGAAACTGCTGGCGAAACTGCTGTGCCTGCCCGCCGAACATGCCATCAACAGGCGGCGCCCACGCTTCCAGCCCGCCGGGCAGATAGCCACCAACTGCGTACGTCAGTGTGACCTCTGTCCCCGCATCAACAGTCTTGAACACAACGCTCAAGGCGCCCTGCACGGCCATCGACTGCAGCGGCCCCATCGCACCCACCAGACGCAGCAACTCGCCCGGCTGCGCAGTGACAACACGCAGGTGCACTACGCTGCCGCCCCCGCCCAGCATCTCGCAGAAGCAGCCAGCCGCCAACGCATCCAGTTTCAGGTTACTGGCACTGCCGGAGAACGTGTGATCGTCGCCCCACCACGCAGCAACATCGACGAATCTCGCCCACGCGACATCGGCCGCCACCGGCACAACAACCTTGTGCTGCACGGTGAATCCGGCCGCAGATTTGTCCAGCACATCCGCACCAGCAGTCAGACACCCATACGACAGTGCAAGGAAACAAACCGCGGCGGCCAAAGCTGTTCGGAACATTTCACCCTCCTCTGCACGCAGAACAAAACACGAAGAAACACTCCTACGCGGTGCTCAATCTGACTGCGTCAGCGACGGCGCCACGCCATCGCGTCCGATGGCAGGCATACGAGTCAGCTCACGAGCTCACTCATCAACACCGCGCGCCCTTGTTCGATGGACATCTGTGCTGCTACGCCCATCGCGACAGAACGCAGCCCATCGATGGCGCCGACTTCCGGCGCGCTGCCACTGCGAATCGCCGCACAGAAGCGCGTGAGCTCACCGAACGTCGCGCCGTAGTGGCCGCCAAGCTGCAGCAGCTGCGCATCCATTTCCACACGCAGCCGCTGCACCTGGCCCGAGGCACGATCACCGATCGCAACAGTGCCCTGCGGCAGCAGACACTGCACTTTGCCCTTGTCGCCGATGGCGACGACGTCCTCATGATTCAACCCGGCCTCGGCGAACATGCACAGGTCGAGGTTCGCGCGCGCGCCACCCTCGAAGTCCACGATGACGAACGCGTTATCGAGAATGTCCGGTGTTTCACCGTCGTAGAGCTCGTCGAGATGGTTCACGTCCTGTGCGCCCGAGGCATACACACGCGCGGGTTCGCGCTGAATGATGTGCCGCATCAGGTCGAAGAAGTGGCAGCATTTTTCCACCAGCGTGCCACCGGTGTTGCGCGAGAAGCGGTTCCAATCGGCCACCTTCTTCAGGAACGGATTGCGATGTTCGCGAATGGACAGCATATGCAGCCGGCCAATATCGCCCGTGTGCACAGACTGAATCAGCCGCTGCATGGGCGCCGAGTAGCGGTATTCCAGACCCACCCAGAACACGGCCGGATACTTCGCCGCGCGTGCTGCCACCGAACGCACATCTGCCATGGTCGTGCACATGGGCTTCTCAACCAGCACGTGCTTGCCCGAGGCAAACACGGCATCCAGCACGCCTGCATGTGTGAAGTTCGGTGATGCCACGATGACCGCATCAACGTCGGGCTGTTGCAGCAGATCCTGATAGTCAGCGAAGGAGCGTGTGCCTGCTGGCAGCGCTTCCGCCGCAGTGCGTCGCGATCCGGCATCCGGATCCGCACACGCAACTACCTGCACGCCCTGCATGATCTGCAGATGCCGGATGTGCTCCATGCCCATGAGGCCGGTGCCGATGATGCCGAATCGCAATGTACTGGCCATGCCGCGCTACGCCTGCTCGAAGCAGCGCAGACTGCGGAGCCGCGCGCGTCAGTGTCAACAGGGTTGCGCGCAGATCGTTACAGCGCGTGCACGCGCACGGGCAGATGCGTATAGCCGTGCACGAATGACGACAGCGTACGCACCGGCTCACCCACCACTTCGATGAAGTGGAAGCGCTTCATGATTTCTTCCCACAGCACGCGCAACTGCATCTCCGCCAGCCGATTACCCATGCAGCGGTGAATGCCGAAACCGAATGCCAGGTGATGGCGCGGATTGGCGCGGTCGATGATGAAGCTGTCCGGGTTTTCAATCTCATCGCTGTCGCGATTGCCCGACGCATACCACATCAACACCTTGTCGCCCGCTTTGATGGTCTTGCCACCCACCACCGCGTCGACCAGCGCCGTGCGGCGCATGTACGCGAGCGGCGTCTGCCAGCGAATGATCTCCGAGATCATCTTCGGGATGATGCCGTGATCCTGACGCAGCTTCGCGTACTGGTCCGGGTGCTGATTCAACGCTAGCACACCACCACTGATGGAGTTGCGCGTGGTGTCGTTGCCACCCACGATGAGCAGGATCAGGTTGCCCAGATACTCCATGGGGTCCATGTTTCGCGTGGCTTCGCCGTGCGCCAGCATTGAAATGAGATCGTTGCCAGGCGCTGCGTTGACGCGCTCGTTCCACAAGCGCGTGAAGTAGGCAAGGCACTCCATCAGTTCTGCGCGGCGTTGCTCCGGCGAGTCGACAATGCCGGCGCCCGGCGCTGCGGTGGCAACGTCGGACCAGCGCGTGAGCTTGTAGCGGTCCTCGAACGGAAAATCGAACAAGGTGGCCAGCATCTGCGTGGTCAGCTCGATCGACACGCGCTCGACCCAGTTGAACGTTTCGCCGCGCGGCAGCGAATCCAGAATGCGGCCCGCGCGTTCGCGAATGGTCGACTCCAGCACAGCGAGGTTGCGCGGCGCCACGACGCCCTGCACGGTGGCGCGCTGCAGATCGTGCTTCGGCGGGTCCATGGCAATGAACATCGGCGTGCGCATGGTCTGTTCCGGCGGCGCATTCACCGGCGGCCCGAGTGCGATGCCACCCT
>CAMAVY010000067.1 GCA_945861675.1 Klebsiella pneumoniae
CGCTGACCCAGGCACTGAAGATGAACGTCGCCGCGTTGGGCAATCAGGTGCCGCAGCTGCACATACACGTGATAGCGCGCAACGCATCCGATGCGGCCTGGCCGGGACCGGTGTGGGGCGTCGGACAAGCGACACCCTACGCAGGCCACGCACGCGAAGCCTTGATCAGCAGGCTTCGCGAGCGCTTCGGGGCGACTGCTTCCTGATCAGACGTTCACCGCGTGGGCCTCTGCACGGGCCCCGCGCAGCGCTTAAACGGTGCGCAGGGTTTTCGCAGCCGCCATCGTTTCCGGCACGTAGCAGACCCCTGTTCCCGCCAGACCACAGTAGCCGTTCGGGTTCTTACCCAGGTACTGCTGGTGGTAGGGCTCGGCGTAGTAGAAGGTCGTTGCGTGTCGGGTTTCCGTGGTCACGGATTGAAACCCTGCCGTGGTCAGCGCCTTCTGAAAGCGCGCCAGTGATGCATCGACAACGGCCAGCTGCGCCTCGTCTACGCAGTAAATGGCAGAGCGGTACTGCGTGCCGACGTCGTTACCCTGCCGCATGCCCTGGGTTGGATCGTGGGCCTCCCAGAACACCTGCAGCAGGCTTTCCAGCGAGACCACGCTCGGGTCGTACACAACCAGCACAACCTCCGTGTGCCCCGTACCGCCCGAGCAGACTTCTTCGTAGCTCGGGTTCGGGGTATGGCCGCCGGCATAACCTGCGGCAGTCGTAAACACCCCCGGCACCTGCCAGAAGCGCCGCTCTGCGCCCCAGAAACAGCCCAGGCCGAACACGATCTGTTCCATGCCATCGGGAAATGGCGCCTTGATCGGCGCACCGTTCACGAAATGACGCGGTGGCACCGGCATGCTGACGGCGCGACCAGGCAGTGCCTCGGCGGCTTCAGGCAAACGCAACTTTGAAGAAGAGGCCATGTGGTGTGCTCCTTGAACTCGTTCGAACATCACGGGTTATCTGCGCAGGCGCGCAGCCTAGCACTGCATTCGGGAACTGATCCTGGGGTGACCTGCCTGATCGGTGCGCAAGATCAGCACTGCGTGGCCGCCAGGCGGGTTGTTCAGCCAGGCCCATTGTTCAAGAGGGGCGATCAACCCACGGGCAAGGTGACGCGCCGCTGTTAAGCAGCCATGCTTGGACGCTGGATTGCGCCTGTTCGCGCGTGCAGTTTGCGCACACGCGCATCAGCAGAATCGCCCCCGCCCAGCGCCACTCGGCGATGAAAACACTCAAGGACCATCATGCAATCAGCGGCCGTCCGCCCAGCGCCTGCTCCCAAACGACGGGCTCGCCACCTGCCGCACACGACGACGATCAAAAGCACACGGTGTTGCGCACTTGGGCGCCGTCTTCTTCGGAACCGCGTGTCAGCGTGCCTTGCGTGCCTGCTGTTGCTCGTTGGCACCGGCTGTGCGACGACCTCAACACCCTCCGCTACGCGCGCAAATCTCGGCTACCCGAGCGCGGTCGCAGAAGTTCAGGAAGGTAACTTCGCGAACCTTGAGGCGTTTCGCACCGGCTGGCTTGCGCAACCGGACGCGGCGGTTCGTCTGGAGC
Organism: Klebsiella pneumoniae; assembly: GCA_945861675.1. Classification (GTDB taxonomy): domain Bacteria; phylum Pseudomonadota; class Gammaproteobacteria; order Pseudomonadales; family Azotimanducaceae; genus CAMAVY01. Next base: position 1,561 of record CAMAVY010000067.1, read on the forward strand.
GCTTGAGCGACCTTGATCGCCAGGCCCTGCAGATGTATGACCAGCCACTGCGCCTTGGCGCAATTGGTGCCGCACTGCTGGAGCTGAATCCTGCCAGCCTGATGGGCCACATCGCCAGCAATGTGTACTACGAGCGCGTGGCCAACAGCGAAGACGCGAAACGCTACCTGGATCAGGCCACAGCCATTGCCACACAAATGCGTGTGACCGGGCGGGGCACACAAGACGCGCCGTTCAAAGTGCTGACGCCGAGTGAGGCCAGCGCCTACCTGCGCCATGAAGGCGTTACCTCGCTCGGGTCGGTATACGCCGCACCAAGGACAGGCGGCCTGCACCTTTCCATGATCGGCAGCCGCGCCTCCGGCAAGCCGTTGGTAACCACCACCTTCGACGTTTCCGCCAGCTACTTCGCTGAAAACCCTGACGCCCTGCAGGCAAAGGATGCCAACGCGCAGATCAGCATCCTGCAACGCTACCTGGGTGAGCGACTGCGCAAGGGCGACTCAGCCGCACAGACCTTCTTTGCAATGAACCTGCTGGCCGCCGAGTCGAACTACCGCAGCAGCGCGATACAGATGCTTCAGCAGGCAGTTGGCGACGGCAACCTGTACGCACGCCTGGTGCTCGTGCAATCCATGCTTGCGGACTATGGCGACACGCCGGAAGAGCAGCGCAAGCCGCTGCTCGAAGCCGCCGCGCGCCAACTTGAGCAGGCCGTTGCCGCCGGCTCCGAAGCGGCATTGCTGGAACTGGGGCGCCTGCAACTGTCCGGGCTGCTTGGCGAAGAAGGCGCTGCAGAACGCAAGGCCCAAGGCGTGGCCAACATCGTCCGGTCGGCGAATCTTGAACACGTGCCGGCCATGCTTGCGCTTGCGGGTCTGTATGCGCAGGGCACGGCCGAACTTCCGAAGGATGTTGATCAGGCGCGGGCATGGCTGCTCAAGGCAGCACAACTCGGCGACACCGGCGCGCGCATCGGTTATGCGCGTTTTCTGTTGGCCCAGACGCCCGCCCAGCTCGATGAGCAGGCCAACAAGTGGTTGCTCGAGCTCTCCGACGCAGGCAATCCGGACGCCATGCTCATGGTCGCCGCGCTGCATGCGCGCGGCGAACTTGCAGCCCGCGATCTCCGGCTCGCGCGCAAGCTGATGCAGAAGATTGTGGTTCAGGATCCGACCAGCCCTGAACCGGTAAACAATGTCGCCTGGACACTGGCCGTCACCGATATCCCGGATCTGCGCGATCCACGGGAAGCGCTCGAAATCATGAGCACCATGATGAAAGCCAGCAAAACTGCGGCAAGCAACCCGGCGTACCTGGACACCTGGGCCGCGGTGCATGCGGCGAACGGCAAGTTCGAGGCCGCCGTCGAAATGCAGGAGGCCGCAGTGAAGGCTGCCGAGGCCGCGCAGGACGAAGAGACGGCAAAGCTGCTGCGCGAGCATCTGGAAGCGTTCAAACGCGGCGAAACCATCACAGAAAAGGTGCCGTGAGCGCGGCTGAAGATGCTTCTTCGCATGCTCCACCTGTTATCCCCACCGCATTGGGCTCGCACACGGTATCGCGTTCACACATGACACCGGTTCTCGCACTCAATGCTCACAATTTTGCCGAGCTGATTGTCGACGATCGGCCGCTCATCGATCTGCGCGCACCCATTGAGTACGCCACTGGCACCTTGCCCGCGGCCGTCAGCCTGCCGTTACTCAACGATGACGAGCGGCAGCAGGTGGGTCTTTGCTACAGGCAGCTGGGCCCGCAGGCGGCGATCGAACTTGGGCACCGGCTGGTAGGCGGCAGCACACGTGACGCGCGCGTCGCGGCATGGAGCGCGTTTGCCAAAGCGCATCCGAACGCCCTGCTGTACTGCTGGCGCGGCGGCCTGCGTTCGCAAACCGTGCAGAACTGGCTGGCCGCCAACGGTGTCACGCTGCCGCGTATCGCGGGAGGCTACAAAGCCCTGCGGCAATGCGCCATCGATGCGCTGGAGATCGCCGCAGCGGCCTGTGCAAACCCATTCGTCCTGGGCGGACGCACAGGTTCCGGCAAGACTGTGCTGCTCAATGAATTTGCAGCTGGCATCGACCTGGAAGCGCTCGCGCGTCATCGCGGCTCATCGTTTGGTCAGCGCCCCGCCGGCCAGCCCAATCAGGTCGATTTCGAGCATGCGCTGCTGCGCGCGCTGCTTCGTCATCGACAACGAGCACAGCGAGCACAGCCCGGCATTCTGTTCGAGGATGAAAGCCGCACGATCGGGCGCGTTGCCATTCCATTGACGTTGCACGAGCGCCTGAAGCGCAGCCCGCTGGTCGTGCTGGAAGTCACGCTGGCCGAGCGCGCAGCGCACATCGCGCAGGAGTACGTGCACGAGGCGCTGCGCGAGTTGCGGGCGTTGCAGGAGTTGCAGGAGTTGCAGGAAACAAGCTGCACCAGCGAACCCGGTTCGTTCGCGGCGCTCGATGCCCTGCAGGCGCAGTTGACGGCGGCGCTGACGCGCATCGAACGACGTCTGGGCGTTGCACGGCAGCGCGACATTGCTGCACTCATGCAGGCCGCCTTCGACGGCCACCGTAACGGCGACACTGACGGACACACGCACTGGGTGCAGGCGCTGCTCACGCACTACTACGATCCCATGTACGACTATCAGTTGAGCCGCAACGCAACCAGAATCGCGTTCCGCGGAGATCGCGCCGCGGTGCGCGCATGGCTGACCGCACAACTGAACACTTGACCACCTGACCACCTGACCACCTGACCACTTGACAGCCGGAGCACCGGAGCACCAATGACTACGTTTCTCATCGAAGGTGGTGCTCGACTGGGCGGCAGCATCGAAGCCTCCGGTAACAAAAACGCTGCCTTGCCGATGCTCGCGGCAACCTTGCTGACCGATCAGACCGTCACGCTCAGTCGGCTGCCAGCCATTGCAGACGTTGCGACGATGTGCGAAGCCCTTGCAGACATCGGTGCCAGCGTCGACCGCAGCACGCCGGGGCGCGTAAGCGTCCGCGCCGCCGACTTGCGAACAACGTCGCCGAACGTCGCCATCTGTCAGCGCGTGCGCGCCAGTTTCGTTCTGGCCGGTCCGTTGCTGGCGCGCGCCGGGCGCGCCGAACTGCCTGCACCGGGCGGTGACCGCATTGGGCGTCGTCCACTTGACACACACATCAATGCGTTTCAGGCGCTCGGTGCAGAAGTCGAGGTCAAGCCGGATCGCTACATTCTCAAAGCGCCACGCGGGCTCACGGGCACCGAGATTTTTCTGGAAGAGATGAGCGTGCTGGCCACCGAAAACGTGCTGATGGCGGCAAGCCTGGCCAAAGGCACCACCGTGTTGCGCAACGCGGCGTCGGAACCGCATGTGCAGGATCTCTGTCGCATGCTGACCACGATGGGTGCGCATATCGAAGGTGCTGGCACCAACGTGCTCACCATTACAGGCAGACCATCGCTGAGTGGCGGCGAAGCGGCCATCGGCCCCGACTACATCGAAGTGGGTAGCTTCATTGCGCTGGCTGCGGCTGCAGGCGGTGAGCTATTGATCCGCGGCGCGCGCCCGCTCGAGCATCAGGTCACGGCGACCGCTTACGGCAAGCTGGGCGTGCACTGGGAAGTGCGTGGCGACGACATCTTCGTGCCAGCCAATCAGGACATGACCGTGCAGGAGGGCCTGCATGGCGCGGTGCCGCGCATTCACGATGCGCCCTGGCCAGGTTTCCCTGCTGATCTGACGTCCATTGCGTTGGTGCTGGCCACCCAGGCGCGCGGCACCGTGATGATTCACGAATGGATGTACGAGAGTCGCCTGTACTGGGTCGACCGGCTCATCTCCATGGGCGCCAAGGTGATCGTCTGCGACCCGCACCGGGCCGTCGTCATCGGCAAGTCGCATCTGCTTGGCGGCACCGTTTCCAGCCCGGACATTCGCGCGGGCATGGCGCTGCTCATCGCGGCCATGATTGCCGATGGCCGCAGCGTGATTCACAACGCCCAGCAGATCGACCGCGGCTACGAACACATCGATACCCGGTTGCAGGCACTGGGCGCCAAGATCGAGCGCGTGGAAGACGGCTGGAACGAGCCTTCAGGGCACTGATCCGGCTGCAGACTCGGACTCGGACTCGGACTCAGCTCAGCGCCTGGGCCAGGTCGGCCAGAATATCGTCGATGTGCTCGATGCCGACCGACAGGCGAATGCCTTCCGGCGTCACACCTACCGCTCGTTGCTCCTGTTCCGACAACTGCCGGTGCGTGGTGGATGCCGGGTGACAGGCCAACGACTTGGCGTCGCCGATGTTCACGAGCCGCTTGAACAGCTTCAGCGCGTCATAGAACTTCACACCGCCGGCAAAGCCGCCTTTGACGCCGAACGAGAGAATGCCCGAGGCCTTGCCGCCCATGTAGCGCTGCGCGAGTTCGTGATAGCGGTTGTCCGCAAGCCCCGCATAGTTCACCCACTCAACCTGCGTGTGCGCGGACAGGAACTCCGCCACGCGCAATGCGTTGTCGCAGTGCCGTTCCATGCGCAGGTTCAGCGTCTCCACGCCCTGCATGATCTGCCATGCATTGAACGGCGAAATGGCCGAGCCCGTGTTGCGCAATGCCACGGTACGAGCCCGCCCGATGTATGCGGCCGCACCAAACGCCTGCACGTACACCACGCCGTGATAAGACGCTTCAGGCTGATTGAACATCGGGTAACGCGCGGCGTGCTCGGCCCACGGAAACTTGCCGCTGTCGACGATGACGCCACCGAGCGAGGTGCCATGACCGCCCATGTACTTGGTCAGCGAGTGCACGACGATATCCACGCCGTGATCAATGGGCTTCAGCAACGCAGGCGACGCCACGGTGTTGTCGCAGATGGTCGCGACCCCGCGCGCGCGCGCCATGGCTGCCACAGCCGCGATATCGACAATGTTGCCCGCAGGGTTGCCGATGCTCTCGAAGAACACGGCCTTGGTCCGCGCATCGATCAGCTTGGCCAACTCGGCCGGCGAATCGTCCCTGGCAAACCGAACCTCGATGCCCTGGCGCGGCAGCATGTGTGCGAACAGCGTGTAGGTGCCGCCGTACAGCTGCGGCACGGCAACGATGTTGTCGCCCAATTCGGCGAGGTTGAGCACCGCATAGTTGATGGCGGCGCTGCCTGCTGACACCGCCAGCGACGCAACACCACGTTCCAGCAGGGCCACGCGTTGCTCGAGCACGTCCTGCGTCGGGTTCATGATGCGGGTGTAGATGTTGCCGGGCACCGCCAGATTGAACAGATCGGCGCCGTGCTGCGCGTTGTCGAATTCATAGGCAACGGTCTGGAACAACGGAACGGCCACGGCCTTGGTGGTCGGATCGCTCTGATAGCCGGCGTGAATAGCGATGGTTTCGTCGCGCATGGCAACTCCAATGAGGATGTGAAAAAGGAAGGCCGAGGAACGTCAAAGAACAGCGAACGAAAACCGCAGCGCGGCAAAGCGCAGGGCAGAACGCCGCATGGCGCGCAGAACGAGAGGCTGAGTGCTCAGCCTCTCTTCGCATGGCCCAACGTTGCTCAGCCTTTCTTCGCCTTCTTGGCTGCACGCTTCTCCTTCAGATCCTTCTGTGGCTTTTTCTTGTCGTTGGTCTTCTTGACGTCTTTACCTTTGGCCATGGTGTGCTCCTGCCTGACGTTGATGGAATTGAACGAAAAAACGGATGCATGCGGCGGACCGGCAAACGCGAGACATGCGCTGTATGCACATGCACATGCACATGCACATGCACATGCACATGCACATGCACATGCACACGCGCACTGCGCCGCAGGCGACGTCGAGCATAAACGCGTTCTTCAGCAGGCAACAGGTCGTGTGCTGCCGCCACGCGCGACAGACAGCCCCATGCATCTGTGATGGCGTTCCCATGACCGCGCCCATCGCGCCGGTTACGGTACCTGCCTGCCACCATCGACGGGTCAACGACCTCACACATGCCACAGCCACTGCATAGCGCATACCGGCAGCACAGCGCCCACCGGCGGCGACACAACGCTGCCGGCGCACGAACCATCCTGGTGCTGCTGCTGGGTGCACTGCTGTTGCAGGCCTGTGGTGGTGGCGGCTCGGGCGGTGGCAGCACGCCGGCGCCTCAGCCGCCGTCCACACCCGCGTTTGGCATCGATATCCGCCCGGCGTTCGCCGGCAGCTCAATCCCCACCACCGAGCCCACCGCACCTACAGGCACGATCAGCATCGAGCGCGCGTTCCCCAATCTGACGTTTGCGCCAATCATCCTGTTCACCGGCGTACCCGGCGAAGCACGCAATGTCGTACTCGTGCAGTCGGGGCAGATGCGCGTGTTCAACGACGATGAGAACACCACCAGCAGCAGTGTGGTGCTCGATCTCGGGGCAACCGGCCAGCTGGCGCTCGGCAGCGAACAGGGGCTGCTGGGCCTGGCGTTCGATCCTGACTTCAAGACCAACCGTGCGTTCTACGTGCAGTACAGCCTGCGTACGCCCAACAGCACACGGGTGTCGCGTTTCATCTGGGATCGGGGCACCGATCGCGCCGATCTGGCCAGCGAACACATCCTGTTGGAAATCCCCCAACCATTCTCCAATCACAAGGCCGGCAGCATTGCCTTCGGCCCCGATCGCCAGCTGTATATCGGCCAGGGCGATGGCGGCTCGGGTCTGGATCCACAGAACAACAGTCAGAACATGCAGGTGCTGCTGGGCAAGATGCTGCGCATCACGCCACCCGTGCCGCCCTCGACAGCGCCCTACAGCATTCCTGCCGACAACCCGTTCGCAGATGGGCCGACGGCACGACCCGAGATCTGGGCGTCAGGTTTCCGCAATCCCTACCGATTTTCGTTCGACCGCGAGACCGGCGAGTTATGGGCGGGCGATGTCGGCCAATCGGCGCTCGAAGAGATCGACATCGTTCGGCGTGGACTCAACTATGGCTGGCGCGTGTTCGAAGGCACCAACGTGTTGTTCGTGAACGACCCGCGCAATCCGCCCTACGAACCGCCCGTCTATGTGTACGGCCGCAGCCTGGGCGTGGCCATCATCGGCGGGCACGTGTATCGCGGCAGCCAATTGCCAGCGCTCTATGGCAGCTATCTCTACGGCGACTTCGGCAGCGGACGCGTGTGGGCGCTGGCATGGGACGGCACACGCGTGACGTCGAACAGCGACATCGGCACGTTGCCATCGCTGTCCAGCTTCGGCGAGGACAACGCCGGCGAACTGCGTCTCATCAGCCTCAACGGTACGTTGCACAAACTGGCGATTACCAATGGCAGTGGCAGCGCCCCACCCGCACAACTCTCGCAGACCGGGTTGTTCACCAGCCTCACCGCACTCGCGCCCGTTCGCGGGCTGATTGAGTACGACATCAATCACGCGTTCTGGAGCGACGGCACGCGTAAGCGCCGCTGGTTCGCCATCCCCGATGGCACACGCATCACGTTCAGCACCACCGGCAATTGGGAGTTTCCCGTTGGCAGTGTGCTGGTCAAACACTTTGAGCTGGAGACTCAGGAAGGCGTTGCGAGCAGTCGCCGACGTCTGGAAACGCGCATCCTTGCGCGCCGCGCCAGCGGCTGGTTTGGCCTGGTCTATGGCTGGCGCTCGGATGGCAGCGATGCGGACCTGATCGCCGATGGCGCTCGGGAATCGGTCACCGTGCAAAGCACGTCCGGCAATCTGACATTCGACTACGAGTATCCGAGCCGCAGCGATTGCCTGCGCTGCCACAACGCGGCAAGCGGTGCTGCACTCGGGCTGCGCACGGCGCAACTCAACCGCACCTTCACGTATTCGTCGGCAACTGACAACCAGCTGCGCACGCTGAATCACATTGGTTTGTTCAGTAGCGACATCGGCGATGCCACGCAGTACGCGGCAACGCCTGCCATCGACGGCAACGCGGGCCTTGCGCTGCGCGCCCGCGCATATCTGGACGTCAACTGCGCGGTGTGCCATCAGCCGGGCGGTGGTACGCCCGTGGCGATGGACCTGCGCGCATCAACGCTGCTTGACGCCACGGGCACGCTGAATGCCGCACCGATGGCCAGCGATCTCGGCATCGCAAACGCCAGCATCATTGCCAGCGCCGCTAAGGAGCGCAGTGTGCTGTGGCAACGCATGCGCAATCTCGACGGCACGCGCATGCCGCCACTCGCAAGCCATCGGGTGGACACGGCGGGCGTCGATCTGATCGGTCGCTGGATCGATGGCATGTAGCCGGCATAGGCATCGGTTGAGGCAAGCGCCGCTGGCGCGGCTTCTTCTATCGCTGGCGCGGCTTCTTCTATCGCTAGCGCGGCTTCTTCTATCGCTAGCGCGGCTGGGGCAGTTACCCTGACTGCCGACAACCCGCACGCAGCGCGGCGCGCGTTCACAACTCTGATGTACGGACGGTCGATATGGCTTCTTCGCGACCGATGGCGGGCATTCGCGTCATCGAGCTTTCGACCATGGTCACCGCATCGATGGCGGCCATGATGCTGGCGGACCAGGGCGCAACGGTGATCAAGATCGAACCGCCGGACATCGGCGACCCCATGCGCTACCTCGGCAACAGCAAAGCGGGAATCTCTGGGCTGTTCGCCAACTGCAATCGCGGCAAACGCTCCATCGCCATCGACATCCGTACGCCCGACGGCCGCGACGTGGTGCGCGACCTCGCGGCCGGCGCCGACATCCTCGTGCACAACTTCAGGCCGGGCGTGATGGATCGGCTTGGCCTGTCCGAGGCCGAACTGCGCGCGCGCAATCCAGGATTGATTCATGCGGCTGTCAGCGGCTTCGGCGAAGAAGGCGCTTATGCCGACGCGCCCGCCTACGATCACATCATGCAGGCGTGGACGGGCTATACCGGCGTGCAACGCACCGGCACCGAGCCTGCGTTCATGCGCACGCTGGTGTGCGACAAGATCACCGCCTACACACTGTTTCAGGCCGTCACTGCGGCGCTGTTCCGCCAGCTGCGTACCGGTGAAGCGGCCAGCATCAACATCTCCATGCGCGACGCCAGCCTGTTCTTCCTCTGGCCCGACGGCATGATGAATCACACCCTGCTCGACCGTGACGTGGTGCCCGGACCACCGATGTCCGCAAGCTACAACCCGCTGCCGACCAAAGACGGCTACATCATCATTGCCGCATCCGGCGAGCGGCACTGGCAGGGCCTCATGCGCGCGCTGGGTCTGGCGCGCTTTCTCGACGACCCACGCTTCGCCAACCTCGCAGCGCGCGCGCGACACCCGGCAGACGCAACAGCGCTGCTGCTCGGTGCGCTGGCCAACATGCGCACGGAAGAAGCGCTCGAACGACTGGAAGCGGAAGACGTGCCGGTGTCGCCATGCCGCGACATCGAATCCGCAATCGCGAGCGCCGAACACGACCCCTACGGCCCGATGACTCGCCAACAACATCCGCACATGGGCGCGCTGCGTGTGCTCGGCGCACCCGCGCGCTTCGAAGGTCAGCGTCTCGGCACTGTGGCGCCTTGCCCGGCGCTGGGCGAACACACGCGACAGATCCTGCACGAGCTGCAGCGCACGCCCGAGGCCATCGATGCACTGGCCAGCGCCGGCATCATTTGGCCGGAATAGCGGCCACCGGCGCTGAGCATCTGCGCACCGCTACAACGCGCAGTTCACAGGCGTTGCCTGCAGCAGGTCGATAAGCACCTGCGGCGCAATGCCAACCAGGAAGCCGCGCCGGCCGCCGTTGATGCATATGCGTGGCAAAGCCAGTACCGACTGCTCTACATAAACGGGCATCGCCTTGCGCGTGCCGAATGGCGACGTGCCGCCAATCAGATAGCCACTGTGTCGCTGCGCGATATCAGGCTTGCAGGGTTGCACCGTCTTCGCAGCGATCTGCCGGGCCAGGTTCTTGGTGCTGACCTGGCGGTCACCGTGCATCAGCACCAGCATGGGTGCAGCGCGCTCATCTTCCATGACCAGGGTCTTGATGACTTCGTGTTCCGCTACGCCCAGTTGCTTCGACGATTCGGCAGTCCCACCATGGGCCACGAAGTCGTACACGTGCTCGCTGAACACAACACCGTGCCGACGCAGCAACTGCGTCGCCGGTGTTGCACTGACATGTTGGGTCTTGGCCATGGTCGAATCCAAACGCAGTGCGCCCGTTGATTCGAGCTTGCCCGATTTTCGCTTGCAAAGCGTTGCTCAGGAACCTGCGTCATCGGCGCGAGACTCGAATTTCACGCTGACGCAGTGCACAGTGCCGGCCTCGCGATCACCACTTCAGCGCCCATGTTGCTTGCCCTCGTTCTGCTGCTGCAACTCGTGTTGCCTGTTGGTGCCGTTGTCTGGTTGGGTTGGCGTACACCGCTGAGCTGGGCGGGCTTCTGGGTGCATGTGCTGACCAGTGTGCTGCTCATCCTGGCCACGGCGCTCGCCGGGCTGTGGACAGCGCTGCCATGGTGGCTGCCCCTTGCCTATGCGGTTGCATTGTTGCTGGTTGGCGCAGCGGTATACGGCAGCGGCAATCTGCCCGAGCGGCGGTGGCCCGCTGCCATCGCAGAAGAGCTGCATCTCGCGTTATGCATTGCGTTGGCGCTGTTCAGCCTTGTGCACCTCGCCTATGCGGGCGTCAGTCGATTGCGTGTGGCGCACGAATCCGTCGATCTCGATTTCCCGCTGCCCGTGGGCGACTACCTGGTCGCGGATGCGGGACAACCGGACAGGGTCCACGCAGCGCAATCGATCGCCCAGCGCATGACGCGGCTGAGCGTCTGGGGCGACCAATCTGCGGGGGTAGACATCGTGCGCGTGAACGACTGGGGACTACGTGCGGCTGGCTTGCTGCCAAGCGAACCTGCCGCCTATTTCATCTTTGGCACGCCGGTACTCGCTCCTTGCGACGGCAATGTCGATGCACTGCGCGCAGATCGGCCGGACCGTCCTGTGCCACACACTGATCGCGGATCAGCCACCGGCAACTACGTGCTGCTGCGCTGCACCAGCGCAGTGGTGCTGCTCGCGAATCTGCGCGCCAACAGCATCATGGTGGCGCGCGACGAACGCGTGACAAGTGGGACACCGATTGCGGCGGTGGGCAATTCCGGCCTCAGCGACGAGCCGCACCTGCACATCCAGGCCATGCGCTCAGGCAGCGCACGCCAGAGCGCGCAAGGCGACGCGTTTGTCAGCACCCCACTCGCAATCCGCTTCAACGGCCGCGCGCCGCAACGCAACGAGCGCATATCGGTTTTCGCAGATCACGCCGCTCATGCCGATCACGGCACGGCGCCTGTCTCGGATCAAGCAACGGCAGCCGGAAACTGAAAGTGCCATCGCTCGTCCTCAAGGTGCCGCTGCCAGACCACGGTATCCGGCGGTGCAATCGTAAGGCTCCAGCTTTGCTGCACGTGCTGGTAGGGCGCCTCGACAGCCCTGAACATGGCCGGCGCAAGCACCGCCAGGCAGCAACCCTCCGGGTCGCGCACTGACCTGTAACGAATGAGTTCCACAGCGGCGGCACGCGCGGCGCTCGCCAATGCCTGCGTGGCGGCGTAGTCGTCGGGATGCGTCCAGTCTGCGGCGTCCTGCAGGAGCGGTGCCGCACGCAGGTCGATGGCCCGGGCCGTCGCCGCATGAAACTCGAACAGTGTCAGCTCCACCGCGGCCGGACGATCGCGCAAGCCCGCACTGTCCAGCCAGAAGCGCAGCCGCCAGTAACCCGCTTCGGCGGCGGCAGTGCGGCGCTCCAGGGCGCCGTAGAACACGCCCGGATCCTGACGGCGCCGGAAGCGCGATCCGCTCCGGGTCGGCCAGTGTCTGAACGGTGTCGCCAGCAGCCAGTGCAAACCCTGGACGGCGGCTGGCATCGGCGGTTTGGCGGTGTCGAGAATGCCCTCGAGCATGGCCTGATCCGCCAGGTTGCCGTGGCTCAACACCATGGTGGCAACACGGTGCTGCGCCTCGACGGCGCGCCAGCCGCTACCGCGCCAGGGCTGCGCCTCAGACGCGAGCGCGCTGGGCGTCCAGGTATTCGCAGGCATGCAGCAGACCATCGATTCGACGAATCAGAACAACCGGCTTCTGTTCATCGAACGCTGTATTGGTGGAACGCAACCAGGCACGCGCCAACTCATCGTTGCCGCCCACCAGCGAGATCAGTGAGCGGTACAGCCGAACCAGTGCCGCCGCCAACTCCCAGGCCTTGCCGCCTTCCGGCAGCGTGAACTGGCCATTCAACAGCCGCGAAGCCGAGGGCTGACTGATGCCGATGATGTGCTGAAGGTCGGTCGAGCCCAGTTCCAGCCTGCGGGCCGTTTCACCAACCGCCTGGGTCAGCACCCGGGCCCGATCGGAGACTGGGTTGGATAGCACTGATGCCATGGAAGCACCCTCTCATGAATTCCTTAGAATTAATCTTATACGAGAAATTCTAACGAATGGAAACCAGAAACCCAAGCAATGCTACATGCGGGCGGATGCATTCGCGATCTGCGCGCAGACCCGGTGCCAGATCACCGGCTGCGTAACCGACTCAATGCGGGGCGCATCTGCACGACCCGGACTGCGGGCTACCAGGTGTCGATGTGCAGGATGGGCTCAAGCGACTTGCGCGGGCCGGCCTTGAACTCCGTGCCCAGCGTGTGCGCGATCGGAATCAGCGCGCACTGGGTGATCTCCGCGTACGGAATCCCAAGAATCGCCGCGGCTTCCTGCTCGTGCATCAAGTGCAGCGTGGTCCAGGCAGTACCAAGCCCGCGTGCACGTGCCGCCAGCATGAAGCTCCAGGCTGCCGGCAGAATCGAGCCATAGGTGCTTGCCTGCGCAACCACGCCAAAGGGCGCCGGAATGCCTTCAACGCGCCCGCCGATGCAGGGAATCAGAAACACCGGCGCCTTTTCCAGATTCTCAGCAAGGTACTCGGCCGAGGACACCACGCGCGCCTGCACTTGTGTCATCGATGCATCGCTGGCATGCACCTGATGCGCCGATGCCGACATGCTCGGGTAAACCGCCCAGGCCTTGCGATACAACTCGGCCAGCGCCAGGCGCTTGGCCGGGTCTACCACCAGCATCCACTGCCAGCCCTGTGCGTTCGATCCCGTGGGTGCCTGCAACGCAAGCTCGAGGCACTCGCGCACAACGGCCAGATCGACCGGGCGGTGGAAATCGAGCCGCTTGCGTACGGCGCGCGTGGTGCTCAGCAGCTCGTCTGGCGAAAGATTCAGCGTGGCGGTCATGGAGGGTGCCCCTGCGTGTTTCGGTAACTTGGTGTTGCAGTGAATTCGAGATATCGAACGGCTCGTACTCTAACCCGCGCGACGGCGCCTGCCGATGCGCTGCACACGACCGACGTGCGCGCGTCGGCAGCGCATGTTTGCGCAAGTTACTCCGGCCCCAGATCACGCACCTCGCGCACACAAATCGCCGCCGCTGTTGGCACAACCACGAGCACCGTCGCGACCAGCAGGGCGACACGGAAGTCGAGGTGGTCGAGCATCCAACCCGCACCCATGACGCCCAGCGGCGCGCAGCAGATGGAACCCAGATAGTCGTAGGCCGATACCCGCGACATCGCTTCTGGCGCAATCCGCCGCTGCACCGTGGTGTTCCACAACACGCCGAAGGTCTGGGCAAACGCGCCATGCACAAAGGTGCCCACTGCCAGCCAGAGCACGGGCGCCGGCCCGGTCGCAAGCAGCATGGGCAACGCGCCCGCAAACACACACAGCACCGCGACCCGCATGGGTCGCTGAATCGTCAGGCGCAACACAACCAGGCCCCCGACCAAGGTGCCGGCGCCAAATGCCGCGGCAATGATTCCCCAGTCCGCCGAACCACCGAGTTGCCGCTGCGCAATCGTCGGCCCGATCAGCCCGTAGAAGGCCTGCACACCGGCCACGACGAACGCGAACTGCAGTACCACGACCCACAACCAACGGTGCGCAACGAACTCCGACCAGCCTTCCCGCAGGCTGCGCAGCAAGCTATCGCGCTGCGCCACAATCTGCTCGTTGGCGCGCACTTGCGAGATCAGCAACGCACTCAGCGTGTAGGTCAACGCATCGACGGCAATCGTCCATCCCGCGCCAATGGTGGCCACCATCACGCCGGCAATCGCAGCACCCAAGGTGTATGAAGCGCTGCGCGCAGAAGCCAGCAGTGCATTGGCATCACGCAGCCGTTCGCGCGGCACGACCTGGGTGATGAATCCCGTCATGGTGGGCAGGTTCAGTCCGGATGCTGCGCCGTTGGTCGCCGCCAGCAACACCAGCAGCGTGACATTTGTCTGACCCGAAAGAAAAAGCGCCGCGACCGCCGCCTGACTGCCTGCGGCAAGCAGATCCGCGCCAACAAGAATGCGCTGGCGATGGCCGCGATCAGCCAGTGCACCGCCGAACAGCAACACCAGCACCTGCGCCGTGACCTGCGCAGCCACGACCAGTGAGGTCTGCTGCGCTGATCCCGTGAGCTGCAATACACCGAAAGCGATGGCCAGCGGCGACATCACGCTGCCGAAATGGGTGATCAGACGGCTGCCAAACAGCCGTGCGAACTGCCCATCCCGGAGATAACTCAAGCCCTCGCCAGCGCGGGCAGCCTGCGGAGTCATTCTGGTGCGCCCCCCGGCGCGTCATTGGCTGATCGCGACGACCCTCGCAAGACGCACCGAACGGCAGCACTGCGCAGACCCGCTCATCGGCGGCCTGCGCATTCGCCCGATCCTGTGCGCTCAGCGGCCCGTGAACTTCGCGGGGCGACGTTCGTTGAACGCGCTGATGGCTTCCTTGAAGTCGTCCATGGCGAACAGCCCCTTCAGGTGCACCATCAGATGGTCTACGGTGGTATCGAAGGTTTCGTTCTGACCCAACCGCATCATGCGTTTGGTCGTCTGCACGGCGGCCGGCGCGTTGGCCGCAATCTCCTGCGCCCACTCCATGGCGGTCTTCATCAGATCCGCTTCGGGCACCACGGCGTTGCACAGATTGAGTTGCAGACATTCCGGCGCACCCAGCGTCCGCCCACGGAAGAAGATCTCCGCCGCCTTGCCCCAACCGATCAGACGCGGCAACAGCCAGGTGCCACCGCTTTCCGGCACCACGTTGCGCTTCACGACCACCGCTGCGAGCTTGGCGTTCTCGGCCATGATGCGGATGTCGCAGAGCAGCGTCATGTCCATGCCGTAACCGGCCGCCGCGCCGTTGATCGCAGCGATCATGGGCTTGTCCATATTCCACAGCGTGTTGATCGGATTGTTCTCAAGATCGAACAGCATGTAAGGCGGCGTTTCGTTGCGACCCGAACCGTCAACGCGGCGTTGCTGCTGCTTCAAGTCCAGACCCGAGCAGAACCCACGCCCGCTGCCGGTGAGAATGACGCACCGCACATTCGGATCGCGGTTTGCTTCCTTCAGCTTGGCGGCCAGCTCGTCGAGCATCGGCCCGTTGATGGCGTTCAGGACCTCTGGCCGATTGAGCGTCAGCGTAAGTACGAAGCCGTCCTGATGTACGAGCAGTTCGTCGGTCTTCGAGGGAGTGATGGCCATGAGGTCTCCTGACAGTTGGATAAGGGCAGTTGGATAAGGGCGAACGGATCTGGCCCCTGCGGGGGACCCGGACCGCAAAAAGGTAAAGAGGTAGCGGCAAAAAAACCGGCCTGCGAGGCTACCTCAGAGCCGCCGCTTCAGGCACGAAGTTCTGCCCGCCATGCAATTGGCGGGGCAGAATGCGCAGCAGCTCCCCGCTGCCCCTTCCACACTGAGCAGCCGCGTACAGCCGCAGCCGCACGGAGAAATTGCCAATGCCCGACCAGCCCACCGACGGCAGCACACCACGCTGGAAGCACGATGGTGTCAGCGTCATCCGCAGCGACCAACTGGACGTGAACACGGCGCAGACCCCGGGGATGAACCGCGCGGCTGCGATCACGACGGCGCGGGTCGGCGCGCAGAAGCTCTGGGCCGGCACCGTGCACATACATGCCAACGCGAAGACCGGTGCGCATCATCACGGCCCGCTGGAGAGCGTCATCTACATCGTGCGGGGTCGCGCACGCATGCGCTGGGGCGAGCATCTGGAGTTCACGGCAGAAGCGGGGCCCGGGGACTTCATCTACGTGCCGCCCTTCGTGCCGCACCAGGAGATCAATGCCAGCCCAACAGAAACACTGGAGTGCGTGCTGGTACGTAGCGATGGCGAAGCCACCGCCATCAATCTGGACATCGCGCCGGTGGAGCCGCCGGAGACTGTGCTGTGGGTGGATCCCATTCACCGCGCCTGAGCACGTTGTCCGGCGCGCCAGCGCACTGTCGAGCGCGCGAACGCGCTGGATAGCGCGCGAACGCGCTGTCGAGCGCGCTCAGACCAGCGTGTGAAACACCCGCTGCACGTCTTCTTCCTGTTCAAGCTTGTCGATGAGCTCCAGCACTTCCTTGGCCTGCGCCTCCGGTAGTTCCGTTGGCGTGGTGCAGATGTACTCCTGCTCCGCAGACAGCACCGTCAGGTGGCGGCCCTCGAGGCCCTTCTGCAGCAGCCCGAAGTCTGGGAAATTGCAGCGGATCACCAGCTGCGGTTCGCCTTTCTCGCCTGTGCTCTCGCCCATTTCATCGAGCCCGAAGTCGATCAGGTACAGCTCCAGGTCGTCCTGATCAATGCCTTGCGGATCCAGGCGGAACACGCCCATGCGGCGAAACATGTAGGCCACTGCGCCGCTGGTCGCCAGGCTGCCGGCATTGTGGTTGAACACATTGCGCACGGCGCCAACCGTACGGTTCACGTTGTCCGTGGCGGTCTGCACAAGCACGGCCACGCCATGCGGTGCATAGCCTTCGTAGATCACTTCCTCGTAGTTCGCCACGTCTTTTCCGGACGCGCGCTTGATCGCTGCGTCGACCTTGTCCTTCGGCATGTTCAGTGCACGGGCGTTCTGAATGACACGCCGCAGCGCTGCGTTGTTCGCCGGTTCCGGACCACCGGCCTTTACGGCAATGGTGATGTCCTTGCCAATCCGCGTGAACTGCTTGGCCATGCGGTTCCAACGGGCAAACATCACATGCTTGCGGGTTTCGAATATGCGTCCCATTACGACTTCCTCAGACGGCTTCTCTGGACAACTTGATTCACAGCCTTCTTCTACATCGACCCACTACATCGGACCACCAGATAGACGGCGCGCCGCTCGCTCAACCAGCGCCGCCCGCGGTGCGGTTGCGCAACTGATCGCGAATCCCCGCATGGGTTTCACGCGTCAGCCGGTAGCGCTGCACGATGACGATGGGCACGAGATTGAGCAACGGAATGCCCACACCGGCGATCAGACCAAGCCGGAGCACCAGATCCGGCTCGATGGATGCGGGCCGAACGCCGGCCGGAAACTGCAAGCCATACTGCAACACCAGACCGCCCACGAACACGCCCACGCCGGAGGTCATCTTGCCCGAGAACGACAGCGCTGCCGAGAACATGCCTTCCTGACGTTGGCCCGTGCGCAGTTCCTGGTGGTCCAGCGTGTCGGCGATCATCGAGGCGCCAATGATGCCCGCAGTGGTGCCCAGCGCCGCGCTCAGCACCGCATTGGCAATCAACAGCGCCAACAGCAGCGGCTCACCGTTGGCAGGCAACAACTCGAACAGGCGCAGGTTCACCATGACCACGCCGTCCAGCAGGTTGAACGTCAGACAGAACAGCAGAATGCGTTTCTTATCGAAGCGCTTCTGCAGCGGCACGATGGCAATGAACGCGATGGCCGCGCCGAACGCCGCCAACACAAACCAGCGCAGGTTCTCAGGCGTCAGGCCCCAGAAATAAGTCTGCAGGTAGATGGCGAGCGCCCCGCCCACACCACCGATTGCGCCACCCACCAGAATGGCGATGAACACGATCAGAAAGTTGCGATTCGTGAAGGCAAGCCGCACCTCTCGCCACACCCCGGGCAAGGAGAATGAGTTCAGGTCGCCGGCCGGCTGCAGCAGATACGGCACTTCGTTGCGCGTCAGATGGGTCGTGAGGAATGCAGTCGACGCCACGACAATGCCGAGCACCACAGCAAACGTTTCATAACCTGCCGGGTTCAGATGCCCAGGCGTGAACTGCGGCGAACTTGGAAAAATGAACGTCCAGGTAGCCCAGGTAAACAGAATCGCGCCGGTCCAGCCGACCACATAGCGATAGGTCACCACCGCCGTGCGTTCTACGTAGTCGTCGGAAAACTCAGCAAACAGCGCATTCCACGGCACAACGAAGAACGTCATTGCCGTGCGCACGAGCACCGCGAAGCAGGTGAGCCACAGGAACAGCCCGGTCTCACTCAAGCCCGCGGGCGGCGCAAAGGTGAAGTACAGGCACAGGCCCAGTGGCAACGCCGACGCATACATGAACGGATGCCGCCGACCGAGCCGTGAACGCCAGTTGTCCGACAGAGATCCCACCAACGGATCGCTGATGGCGTCCAGGATCAGCGCAACCATGATCGCAAACGAAGCGCGCGCCGCCGGCAGGTGCAGCACCTGGTTGTAGTAGAACAACAGGAACGTGCCGAACGCGAAGTTTTTGTAGGTATCCGGTAGCGCGCCGATGCCCTGAAAGATGCGAATTGAAAGCGGCAGCGCACCTGCGCGCTGCCGCGCCCGCGTGTAGCCCGGTGTTTCAGCTGTCATGCGTCATCGGGCACACGGCATGGACGACGCAACACGCGCACGCGGATGAACTGCTCACACCAACACCACTTCAATGCGCCGTGACCGTTCCGCCGTCCACGTTCCAGGAT
Source organism: Klebsiella pneumoniae (assembly GCA_945861675.1). Classification (GTDB taxonomy): domain Bacteria; phylum Pseudomonadota; class Gammaproteobacteria; order Pseudomonadales; family Azotimanducaceae; genus CAMAVY01. The sequence goes on from CAMAVY010000067.1 coordinate 20,308, forward strand.
TGCCCGGTAATCCACGCACCTTGATCAGAGCACAGGAACACCGTGATCCAGGCGATGTCATCGCCCTTGCCGGCACGACCCAGAGGAATCATGTTCTTGACGAACCTGGCCCAGGTTTCGCCGCGTTCAATCGCGTCTACGTCATCCATGCGTGCGGTGTCGATGATGCCGGGGCAGATCGCATTCACGCGCACCTGATAGCGCGCCATCTCGCGCGACATCGATGCCGTCAGCGCCTGAATGCCGGCCTTCGACGCCGCATAGGCCGCCGTGTTCTCCGGCAGCAGCTTGCCGGCGATGGACGACATGTTGACGATGGAACCGCCGCGTCCCTGATCCTTCAGCACACGACCAAACGCGCGCGACATCAGAAATGTGCCGGTGAGATTGGTCTGCAGCACGTTGTCCCAGACCGCGGGCTCAAGGTCGATGACGGGGCGACGATCTTCGCCGCGTGCAGCGCCCGCATTGTTGATGACGATGTCCACGCGACCGAAGTGCGCCATGACTTCCTGCACCAATGTGTCGATGGCGCTCTGACTGCGCACGTCGCTCACGGTGGTGTAGCAGCGCCGCCCCAGCGCGCGCACCTCATCTGCCACTGACTCGATGTCGCGCCAGCCGATTGCCTTCTCGTCGTCGGGATAACGATCGGGTGAACGTCCAGTGCCGGTCAACACGATGTCGCAGCCCGCGCGCGCCAGCTCCACTGCGCAAGGGCGACCGATGGAACGCAGGCGCCCAGCACCAGTGACTACAGCAACCTTGTCGCCCAGCCCCGTCA
>CAMAVY010000068.1 GCA_945861675.1 Klebsiella pneumoniae
CAGTCATTCGGGCTTGCAGGCTGGCTCGTTGCTACTTTTGCCGCTGGCAGCGTTGGGGCAATTGCGTCTGCACGAGCCGCCGCTTTCTACACTCAACTTGCACAGCCGAGTTGGGCTCCGCCGGCGTGGCTGTTCGGTCCCGTCTGGTCTGTACTCTATGTCTTCATGGCGTTCAGCGCCTGGCTGGTATGGCGCGAACGCGGCTTCAAGGGCGCTGCTACCGCGTTGTGGCTCTTCGTCATTCAGCTAGTCGCCAACGCACTGTGGACCTGGCTGTTCTTCGTGCTGCACCTCGGCGCGATCTCAATGGCCGAAATCGCCCTGCTCTGGCTGCTCATCGTGGCAACCATCATCAGCTTCTGGCCCATTCACCGGGTTGCCGCGCTGCTGCTGGTGCCGTATCTCGTTTGGGTAAGTTTCGCCGCCGTGCTTACCTGGGCGTTATGGCACTTGAATCCTGCGGTGCTTGGCTAGGCTGTCATGCTGTGGTCCAACCCGTCCATGGCGCGGACGTCCCAAAAGCCGTTTCGCGCCGCGGTAAAGTTCAGGGGCGAGGCAGATCGTTGCGGCTTGAGTAATTTCTTTTTGCAACTGCGGCGGTTCGCGACTTACGCGGGGTTATAGCAACCTGCGCTCTGCCGTAGTGCCCATCTGGTGACGCGATGTCGTCAACAGTCGATTCCCTTGAAGCTGCAGCACTGCAATTGTCTGCAACAGAGCGCGCCCGCGTGGCCGAGCGATTGATTGCGAGCCTGGACATCGCGCGGCTGTCGAAGCGGCCTGGGCGGACGAGGTCGAGCGTTGCAATACCGAGATTGAAACCGGGGTCTCCTCGTTGATTCCCGGTCATGAAGCGCTGGTGAATCTGAAGGCTGAATTCGGTTGAACTACGGGCTGAATCCTGGCGCCGAACAATATTTCCGGGGCGCGCCCGAGTTTTACCGAGAACGGACAGGTGTCGGCTTGCCGCAGTCGTTCCTCGCGGAGTTGGAACACGCTGTTGACCTGCTGCTGCAGCACCTTGGCGTTGGCGCAATGTGGCACAACGGCTGGCGTCGATTCGTAACGCGACGGTTACCGCACACCGGCCACGCTGGTTGATGTTTTCCAACGCGCTGATGCAGGCAACCTGACGCTCGTCCGCGCGGCGTGTCACAGGCACGCGGGAAGATGCGCTGTTTGGTAGACCGGCGCCGAGTTTTTTCCACATCCTCGTCAGGCGTCACGGCCGCGAACGTTGCTGGAGCACAGATTGCAACCATCCGGAGCTTTCAGATGATCCCCACCATCACCGCCTTCGCTGCGTCTCCCGACCGCGGCAGAGACCTGGCGCGGGACATGCCGGTTCGCTGGGCGCTTGAAGAAGTGGGCCAGCCCTATGAGGTTCGGCTCATATCGTTCGGCGCGATGAAGGAAGCTGCCCATCGTGGGCTGCAGCCGTTCGGACAGATCCCGACGTATGAAGAAGGCGGTCTCGCGTTGTTCGAGTCCGGGGCAATCGTGCTGCATATTGCCGAGCATCATGCGGGCCTGCTGCCACACGATGCGCACGCGCGGGGGCGAGCGATTGCGTGGATGTTTGCCGCACTCTCTACGGTGGAGCCAGTGATCCTTACGCGTGAGACCGCGATGTTCCTGGAGCGCGATCAGTCCTGGTATGCAGAGCGCATGCCGCTGGTCGAGCAGCGCATCCGCGGGCGGCTCAGCGAACTCAGCGCTTGGCTTGGCGCTGCGGACTGGCTGGACGACGCGTTCAGCGCGGGTGATCTGTTGATGCTGCAGGTCCTGCGCCGACTGAGCGGATCCGGAATGCTCGCGGAGTATTCGAACCTCTCGGCGTATGTTTCGCGTGCCGAAGCGCGGCCCGCGTTCAAGCGCGCCTTCGACGCGCAGTTGGCGGTGTTTACCGGTGGGCCAACTGGGCGGTTGGAAGCAGAGGCGTAGGTACTCGCTGAACGGTCAGGCAGCAACCCGCATTGCGTGCACAACAAGACAGAACGATTTGGTGATCGTGCATGAGCGCAACGCCAGTTCTACTAGCCACAGTTCTCGATCTGCTTTCCGGAATGGGCGCGCTCCGACAGCGCAAGATGTTCGGGGGCATATACATCTATTGCGACGACCTGTTCATTGTCACAATTCATGACGGCAGGCTGTATTTCAAAACGAATTCTGAAACCGCACACGAGTTCGTTGCGCGAGGGCTGCGGGTGTTTTCGTACCCAAAGCAAGGTGGAACAGCGACGCTGCAATACTGTGAAGCACCACCGGAAGTGTTTGCGGGCCGCGCGACCAGTGCGAAGGATTGCGCGTCTTCGCGTCGAGGTAGACGCGGTGACGTGCTGCAAGGACAGCGTGATCTTCGCCAGCATGGCGTTGCGCGGGGCTCACGTAGCAGATGCCGCTGTGCCGGTGATCAACGTTGTACCAGCGGATGAACTCAGCCGCCCATGTAGGCGCTGCATCGAGATCATTGAAGCCCTGCGTCGAGAACGCGGGGCGGTACTTGGCCGTGCGGAACAGCGCCTCTGCATAGGCGTTGTCGTCACTGACCCTCGGTCGGGAGTACGAGGGCGTCACGCCCAGCCAGTGCAGCATAGCCAGCACGGTCGTGGCCTTAAGCGTGGCAACGTTGTCGCCGTGCAGGACCGGCTTGTTGTGTCGGGTAGCGGTCCCTTCGGTCCAGGCCGTGCGACGGACCAGCGTGGCATGGTCCGCATCGTCAGTCTCGTGAACTTCTCAGCCGATGATCTTGCGGCTGTAGGTGTCGAGCATCAGATGCACATAGCACCTTGTGTGTTGGCGCTCGTTCAATATTGACCAGCAAACGGGTGTCAGGTTTTGGTAGGTACCAACACTTCCCCACTGTCAGCCATGCGGGCCTTCGGGCCACCGCGTAGAACGGAGATCAGAGGGCTCAAGTTCGGACTCACTTGATTTGCATCAAGACGAGCACGCCTCGATAAGCACCAGCATGTAGTCGGCAGAATCGTTGGCTATCGGCCAGCGGTGCCAACAGCGCAATGTTCAGTTCTGGGCCCTACAGAAGGATTGATGTCATGATTTCAAAGCGGCTCATCTTCATTGCGCTTGCAGTCATGGCGTCATGTACGTGGCCACAAATCGCGCTTGCACATCCGCTGGATCCGAGCGTCGATACTTTTATGGCGCTCGCCGCCTCACAGTACAACTGCGGTGGCACTGGCGGGACTGCGGATTGCGCATCGACGTCAAATACCAGCTTTTCAGCTGGCGCTATCGGCAACGGGAACAGCTACAGCGTAGCCGCGTCGCTTTCGCCAACGGACATGCATGCCCGGTATTCTTCGCAGGGGGGCACGGATTCCTTTGGCCACTACGTACAGGGCCAACAGGGCTGGCTGGTCGGAGCTTCGTTCTATGACGTTACGGTTTCCGGGCCGTCGTCGGTTGTGTCAATCGGCGTTTCGGTTCACTCCAGCGGAACGGCAAGCCGCAATCCAGGATTTTCGAACGCAAGTTGGAGCGTCGCTGTTGGATTTCGCAATCCAAGTCCAAATCCTTCGTACGACTACGTCGACGATTTTCTAGATCCCAGTTCCCGTATCGTGGCGGATAGTGGAGTTTTCTTTAATCCCGGGCGCACCTATTATACTTCGATAGACTCGACCAAGTCAGGAGACTTCAACGCAAACGTCGGCAGTCCGTTTGAGTTGGGCTACACGTTCACCCTCTCCGGCCTTGCCGCGGATATCAATTTCGGGAACACCTTCGTCATCGACTACATCGTTCCGGACGGGTATTCACTGAGCTTCAATACGGTCGATGGGGCGGTTCCAGAACCCGCGACCTGGGCGCTGATGCTGACCGGGTTTGGCATGGTTGGCGCGGGCCTGCGGTCGCGCAAGCGGGCGGCCTTGACCGTCTGACGGTCCCGGCATCTTCGACCAAATTCGCGCCGTTGGCCCTTGGACCGACGGCGTTCACATGCGGCCCGCTTGGGCCGAGACTCCCGCGCAGGCCGCGTAGCTTGCGCAACTGGACGCCGATCGGCGCTGTCCCGCTCAACCCAGAGCGCGACAGCATCGTCGATGCCACATCAGCCAACTTGAGCAACCAGCAATGCGCCGCATGCGAGAGGCGACAACTACGTTGACACGCGCCGCAGGCTCGACGGCCAGAACTTCGAGCACAACGACGTGCGTGCTCTGTTACTCGATGGCAGCTTGCAGGCGTACCTCAACGCATAACGTGTGCGCTGAAGAAAGCGCGTGTGAACAACAAGGAGCACTGACGCTATGGCTCGAGGCGAATGCAACTGCGGCGCAATTCAGTTCGAGGTCACAGGTGACCTGCCGGGTGTCTTCATCTGTCACTGTTCTATCTGTCGGCGGGCGACCGGGAGCAACGGCATCGCCGTTGTGCTGGTCGCGAACGAGCAGTTTCGCTGGCTTGGTGGTGAAGAACACATCGCAACGTGGAAGAAGCCAGGCGCAGACTGGCAGGGCTGGTTCTGCAGTTTCTGTGGTTCCACCCTGCCAGGCATGAACGATCAGACGCGAATGTTCATCCCTGTGGCGACGATTACGGAAGGTGGCGAGTTGCTGCAGGTTGCGCACCACATCCGGGTCGGCTCGAAAGCCAACTGGGACGAGATTGGTGATGTGGGCACACAGCACGTTGAGCAGTATCGCGCGTAACACTCGTCTTGCCGGCGTGTCGTGAGGAGCGAAACCATGAGCCAGCTGTTTCTGTTTTCCAGTGCTATGCCGCGCGATCCTGCGATCGAGGTCTGGCTGCAGGCGCGGCCAGTTGCTCTGGGTGCAATTGCGCGGCGTTGGTTTGATGCGCTGCGGGGCTGCGGCGACGATGTTCGCGAACTGTTGCATGACTGCCATCCGACCGCATGCGTGGGCGAGGCCGCCTTCGCCTACGTGAATGCGTTCAAAGCCCACGTGAATGTGGGCTTCTTCCGTGGTGCGGAGCTTGCCGACCCCAAAGGGTTGCTCGAGGGCACGGGCAAGTTGATGCGCCACGTGAAAGTCCGGCCAGATGCGCTGATTGACGACGCGGCGCTGCAGAAGCTGATCCAAACTGCGTACGCAGACATGCGGAAGTGCGTGCGCGCGCAGTCGAAGGACCAGGCACCAGGACGGCGCCACCCGTGAGCAGCACGCGCCCTGAAGTTGCACTGCGCCGGGTCAAGCTGCTGCACACGATCGCCTGGGTGTTCTTCGCGGGCTGCATTGTCGCCATTCCTGTTGCTGTATTCCTCGGGCAACTCGATGCTGCAGCATGGTTGATCGCTGTTGTTGGAATCGAGGTTGGCGTGCTTGTAGCTAATCGCTTCCGTTGTCCGCTCACCGCCGTGGCGGCGCGGTATACCGAAGACCGGCGCGACAACTTCGACATCTATCTGCCTGTTTGGCTCGCCAGATACAACAAGGTGATCTTCGGCGCGCTGTATGTTGCCGGAGTTGCCTACGCGTACTTTTGTTGGGTTCATGCGGCTGCGTAGATCTGCTTGAACGCAGCCTGGGTCGCCGAGAGGTGTGCGCGCTGTCTGTAGCGCGGACCTTGAATCAGCCGCGCAGCATGCCCTGCATGTCCTCCGCCTCGCGCCACGCCTTGGTGATCTTGAAGAACGGGTTCGGGCCTTTGCCGTAGGCGCCGTTCTGAATGCTTCTTCGACTGGGCTTGCCTTCGTTGTTGTAGTAGCCGGGCGTGCATGAAGCCAGGAAGCCTTCGTTGAAGCGCGAGATACTGATGATGTGTTCTACCCACGCATCCTCTGCCTCGCTCGCAGGCTCGATACTGGCGATACCCTCGTCCATGCATTTGCGAATCAGGTACTGGAAGTGCCGCGCGGATTCGTCCATTGCGTGCGGAAAGTTCGTGGTCGCGGCGGATTGCGAATTGCCGATGATGAACAGGTTCGGAAAACCGTGCGTGGTGTAGCCGTGCAGTGTGCGGATGCCATCGGCCCACTTCGCGCTGAGGGTCAGGCCGTCGCGCCCGGTTACGTCGTAACCTGCGCGGCGTGTGTACTCCGTGCCTACTTCGAAGCCGGTGGCGAACACGATGCAATCGACTTCGTATTCCACGCCGTTTGCCACCACACCCGTTGCAGTGATGCGCTCGACGCCCTGGCCGTCGGTGTCGATCAGAAGCACGTTGTCGCGGTTGAAGGTGGGCAGGTAGTCGTCGTGGAAACATGGGCGCTTGCAGAACTGCCGGTACCAGGGCTTCAGGGCCTCTGCCGTTTCCGGGTCATGCACCAACGCATCCACGCGGCCGCGAATCTGATTCATCTTCTGAAAGTCGGCCAGTTCCATGAGCCGTGGCACATCGCTCCAGTCCACGTTGGTGCCGCGGAACTTGGCCATGGACACCAGGTTGCGGATGATCTCGGTCCAGCCGTCCTGAATGAGATCCTGCTCGACGATGCCGCCGGAAGTCAGCGTGTTGAAGTTCTCCATGCGCATCCGTTGCCAGCCGGGCTGCAGGCTGGCGGCCCATGCGGGATCGGTCAGGCGGTTGTCGCGCACATCCACGGATGACGGCGTGCGTTGAAACACATACAACGATTTCGCGCTGGCGCCGAGGTGCGGCACGCATTGCACGGCGGTGGCGCCCGTGCCGATGACGGCCACGCGTTTGTCGGCCAGCTTGTGCAGCCCACCCTCCGGGCTGCCGCCGGTGTATGCGTAATCCCAGCGGCTGGTGTGGAAGGTGTGCCCGCGGTAGTCGCGAATGCCGGCGATGGCCGGCAGCTTCGGCCGATTGAGTGGCCCGTTCGACATGATGACGAAGCGCGCACGCATGTCGTCGCCGCGATCGGTGCGCACGCACCAGCGCTGCTGTGCTTCATCCCAGTACATGCCTTGCACCTGCGTCTGCATGCAGGCGTGGTCGTAAAGACGGAAGTGCCGGGCAATCCTGCGCGCGTGTTCGAGGATCTCCGGTGCAAACGCGTATTTCGAGCGTGGCACGTAGCCAAGCTCCTCGCACAACGGCAGGTAGATATACGCCTCGGTATCGCAGGCCGCGCCAGGGTAGCGGTTCCAGTACCAGGTGCCGCCAACGTCGCCGCCTTTCTCGATGATGCGGATGCGCTGTACACCTGCTTCACGCAGGCGCGCGCCGCAGATCAGGCCACCGAAGCCGCCACCGACGATGATGACGTCGACTTCGTCGGTCAGTGCGGCGCGAGGCGTGATTGGACCCGCGTACGGATCGTCGATGTAGCGCGAGAAGTCGCCCGCCACTTCCTGGTACTGCGCGTTGCCGTCTGCGCGCAGGCGCTTGTTGCGTTCGACGCGGTACTTCTCGCGCAATGCGTCCGGGTCGAAGCCGAGCTCGTCGTTGCCGGCGGGAGCGTTCGTGAGTGTGCTGGACGAATTGGTCATGCAAGCTGCCGTAAGAAATGAGGGGATGCGTTAACCCGGAGTGTGTGCGCGCACGAATGCCACCATCTCGTCGATGGCGGCGCTGGCCTCGGGCGCTTCCGCACCGCTGTCTACCCAACGGATCGCCGGGTTCGCGGGATAGCCGTCAGGGTACGCGATGCGCCATGGGCCGTTGAGGATCCAGATGTGCTCTGCATTCGGATACTCGGTGATCGTTACGGCGACGCCGGCCGAGCGCGCAGATGCTGCGAGGCGAATGCTGTCGTCGTGGCAGACATCGCGGCCCGCTGCCTGCACAAGCAGCGATGGCAGGCCGGTCAGATTGCGATATACGGGCGAATGACGGGCATCCATGGGATCGATGCCGCCGGTGGAAAGCAGTGTCTTCGACAGCTGCTCGACCATCGCGCGCCGGATGTCGAAGCCGTTGCGCACCGGGTCATCGAGCGATGGCGTGTTCAGCGCGATGTCGGCCCACAACGAGTTCGTGATCACGCAGCCGGGCACGGGCAGTCCCGCATCGCGAGCGTCTGCACACAGCGAAACCGACAGCGCGCCGCCAGCGGAATCGCCGGCAACGGCGACGTTGCGCGGCTCGAAGGCACCTGCGCCGATCAGATGCTGATACACCGCGAGCACGTCTTCATGTGCCGCAGGAAACGGGAAGCGCGGGGCCAGCCGATAGTCGGGTGCAACCACGCGGCAGCCAAGCCCGAGCGCCAGCCGCGCGGTGCCGCGCCGTGCCCAGGCCGCGAGGCCATTGGAGTAGCCGCCGCCATGCAGATACAGCACGACGCGCTGTGCATCGCTGACGCCTTGTGCGGGCGTGGTCCATTCAACCGGCACCCCGCCGAGTTCGTCGCGCGTGAACGCAACGCCTGTGGGTTCGGTGATGAGCTGCGCGAATGCCGCGGCCTGGCGCTCAATCTGTCTGGCGACTTCTGGTTGCATGGTCCCTCCCGATCGTCGGACGTGCTGCGCTGCCGGCGCGAGCCTCGGATCGTACATAAGAAAACGGCGACCGAAGTCGCCGTTTTCACTGCTACCTGCGCAAGGTCTGCTGACCGATCACGTAGTTCACTTCAATGCCGAAGGTGCGTGGTGGACGCGTCCCGGCGTAGCTCCACAGGCCGGCCACGTCGAAGCCGATGGTGCAGCCATCTTCGTCGAGCAGGTTGTGGCCGAAGGCGCTGATCTGCAGTTGGCCGATCTGATAGTTCAACGCGGCGTCGACAAGATGCTGCGAATCGTTGGTGAGCTCGCAGGTTGCGCTGACCGAGCGCGACACTTCGCGCGCGCTCCGCAGTTCCAGACCAGAGAGGTCCTGCAGGCCGGCTGCGTTACGGAACTCGAACTTGTCGTACTCCGCGTCGAGCAGCCCGAGATTGGCACGCAGGCTCTGGAGGTCTGTGGCAGGTCCAGCACAACGTTGGGCACCGCAAAGCCGATGCAGCTGCGCAGGCGGATCTCGTATTCCGAGTCCCACGCATTCAAGCTTGCGGTGCGGCGCACAGGACCGTCGCCATCCCAGGTCAGGCGCAATTCGTGGGTGGTTTGCTCGTACTCCGCGGGGCGCGAGGTGTGGAATAGCACGGGCCTTCACGGCATCGAAGTCGGTGAGCACCTCCTCGTCCGTCTTCCACGAGCCGAACAGGTAGTCGAGGCTCAGCGAATCGTTGATGTTCCAGCGCGTTTCGAACTCGTGTGTATCGGCATCGAAACTTGCGTCGTTCGGGCCCACGCCGAACTGGCTGGTCTTCAAGCGATCGCCGGATGTCGGCGTGTGCAGGTCCGGCGAGCAGAAGCCGAATGCACCGCAGAACAGCTGACCCGGTTGGCCGGCGTTCAGCAGCACCGGTGTGCACGTTCTTGTAGTAGCCCTTGCTCTGGTCTTCGAAAGCGCCGGTGAGCTTCACCGCCACCATGTCGCCCAGGCCGAAGTTCAGCAGTCCAGCGAGGCGGCTGGTCTCGAAGTTGGCGCAACTTGCACGCAGCTTGCCACCCAGTTCGCCCGTTGGCTTGGTGCGACGCAGGTTGATCACACCGCCGAGGGTGTTGCGGCCGAATAGTGTGCCCTGCGGGCCGCGCAACACTTCCACGCTTTCCAGGTCGATGGCGTGTGTGATGCCGCCGGTCATGGTGCCCAGGAAGATGCCGTCGACCACCACGCCTGGACCTTGCGCTGTGTCATCCAGCACCAGACTGGGCGAGACAGACACCAGGTCGCGAATGTCGCGTGCATAGTTGTTTTCGATTTCGTCCTGCGACAGCGCGCCGACCGACAGGCCAACATCCTGGATGTTCTCTACGCGCTTACGTGCGGTGACCACGGTCTCTTCGATAACGCGTGGACCTCGCCGAGGGTTGGTCGGGCCGCTTTGTTGGCGCGCAGATTCAGCGCGGCGCGGGGTGTCCGGGGGGAGGGCTGCCGAAGGCAAGCATGCAGGGCAAGTTTGTTCGTCGCGGCCCTTTACATTCACTATTCATAGCCCTGGGAGCGCGACAGCCATCATGAAGATCAGCATCATCATCACGAGCCAGGACTGGGCCACGCCGTACCTTGAGGAGATCGACAACACGGCGCTGCACGCGCTGTACATTGCCGATCACCCGTCATTCGCGGTCACCGACTCGTGGTCGTGGCTCGCGTTTGCAGCGGCGCGCACGCAGCGCATTCTGCTGGGCACACACGTCACGGGTGCGCCATTTCATCACCCCACGCGGCTCGCGAAGCAGGTGGCCACGGTGGACGTGTTGTCGAATGGCCGTGCGGTACTTGGCCTCGGCACCGCATACGAACATCAGGACTTCGAACCCTATGGTTTCGCGATGCCGGATTTCCGCGGCCGCGTGACCTATCTGGATGAAACCATCGAGATCGTGCGGCGCTTGTTCAGCGGTGCGATCGACGGTTTCGATGGGCGTTTCCATCGCTACGCGGGTCAGGCTTCGTTCGCGCCGCGGCCGGTGCGTGGCGCCGTGCCTATCTGGGTTGGCCTGAACAAGCCGGGCCTCGTCATGAACGTGGCGGCACGCTGCGCCGATGCGATCAACACCTGGCAGCTTTCGCCCGATCAGGTGGATGCGCTGCGCGGCCCGCTCGCGGAGGCGGCGTTGCGCACAGGTCGCGCGCCGGAAGACATCGCGATCACCTGTGACGTGGTGATGGCGCGCGACGCGGATCGGCGTGGTGCCGAACGTCTGGCACATCACATTCGCGATCTCGCACGCAGCTGGGGCCGCAAGGACGCGGTGACGAACTGGGGCGTAGATGGTGTGCTGCACGGCGATGGTGACGCGATGTGCGAGCAGTTGCAGCGCTTCGCGGACGTCGGCTGCAGCGAAGTCACGGTGGCGTTGAGCAACATCGATGATCTGCGCTGGCTGGATGCGCATGTGGCGCGGCGATTTGTTTGACCGCGTATGTTGTTGCGCATGCAATTGCGTGTGTTGGCGATGACTGTCCTGCGGGCGAGTGTGTGGCAGATGAAGCCGTGCAGGTCGTCCGCGGAAGTGCCGGGTGTTGATGCGTATTGGCTCAGCGCCTGATATCTACGTGCAGATGACTGGCGTGGCGCATGGCATGGCAGCCCGGAAAGCGCACGCGTGGATTGCCGTTGAAACCCAGGCGTTGTTCAAGGTGTGGTTCGATGAGAATGCGGCGCACGCGGGGATCCGCGAGTAGCGCGGCCATGAGTGCGCAGTACGTCCAGCGCAGCGGGCGTAACCCAGTTGCGGCCCGCGCCCGCGCAATAGCGCGCGTGTGCAGCGCGGATGTTGCCGGTGGCGGTGCATGGAAGACGGACGAGGCCGACAGGGCTGATCGCCACGGCATGTCGTTCCGGCCGCACGGCGTCGCCAAAACAGAGCAATGAAGTGACTGCGAGCGCGAACGCCGCGAGTCTCCAGGTGCTTCGTTTCATTGCGCGGTGAAGTGCATGATTCTGTCGAGCGGTCTGATGAAGGGGCGGGGTTTGACCCAGATTGTTCGTCGCCTTTCGCTGCGCAAGAGTTTGTCGTGTCGATCAATCGGGCGGCTCACCGGCTGCGCGTGATTGCGCAGGAGTTTGTCGAGCTGGCCGTGATTGAGCGGCGCTGTTCGCGCTGAAACTGGCGCTTGCGCTCAAGCCTGTGCTTGCGCAGGTGTGATTGCGTCGGTCGTGGCGTTGGGCTTGACCATATGCGTCGGTTCGCAGGAGGTATCGAATGAAACCAATGACGGCAGGCAATTTTGTTCGTGCAGCAGCCTGGTTGATTGCCTGCGTCTGCTATCCGTCGCTGCTGTTTGCTGCCGATGCACCGGCGCGAACGGCCGCCAAAGCCACCCCGGCGCCCGTCGACCGCAGCCAGGAAAAAGTCTGCCACCACGAGAAAGAGACGGGCTCATACATTGGCAAGAAGGTGTGCCGAACGCGTGCGGAAGAAGAGCTGGCGTTGCGCGTGGCGCGGGCAACGGCTGAGCAGATGAACAGCAACAGCGCGATCAACAGGGGCGACACATCCGGTATGGCGGGTGGCGGCGATGGCGATGCGGCTCAGCACTGATCGTATGCCGGAGAGCCTGGCCCTCGCCGAACACCGTCAGGGCAGCGTAGAGCGCTGCGCAGGGTGTCGCCGTGCCTGTAAGGAGTGGTCGCGCGTCTGATCCAACGGCATCAGCAGCAGACCCAGGTCCTGGCCATCGGGCCTTGGGGATTGCGGTGTTGCCGTGTCGATCTTCATTCGTGATGTGCTGACCAGCCGTGACCTTGGGCCATTGCGCCTGTCGTCTTCACCGCGCCGGCGTTCTTCGGCCATGGGAATTGCAGCGGCACGTGCCACGTTCTTGCGACGATCGGCCGGGCCCGTGCGGCGGCCAGGGCGTTCTGTTCGCTGTCGGCGGAGATTGAGTCTTAGAAAGCGCATGCCGAATCCTTGCTGGCAGAAGCGGACACAGCTCGTTCATCGCTAAAGTCAGATGCGAATGTCGGACGTAACACAGTGCTAAACGCGCGTCTTCCGCGAACCGCGCCGCGAGCCCTGCGAACATGTTCAGCCGCGACAGCACCGGGTCTTCCAGATACAGCTGCGCCAGGGCCATGCCTGCGTCTGACAGGGTCACCGGCGGTACTTTCGCTATGGGTGGATGGCGTTGGACGTGGTCGAAGCGCACCGCCTCTGCGGCCATGAAGCCGGTTCGGACCGCGCCTTCCATGGATGCCACGTCTGTTTCGTTCTGCACGTAGTCGCCGGCGAAGTACAGGCCGGGCAGTTTCGAGCGGCTGGTCGGTCGGTACTTCCAGGTGCCCACCTCATTGATGAACAGCGGCGCCTCGGTATTGCGGTGGGGCACGTAGAACTTCACCGCGTCTGTGCCCACTTCGGGGATGTAGCGCGAAATCTCCTTGGCCAGCACGCGTGTGAAGGTGACGTCGTCCAGGTCTTCCATGCGCTTGGAGTCGGACATCACGAACTGCATCACCGAGCCGTACTTCCTGTGTTTGGTGGACAGCGTCAACCAGCATGGCCGGCGTGTCGCAGGTGGGCATGGTTGGCGTCGGGCGGGGCGGGGGACATACCCAACGTGCAGTACCGGGTGTGGGTGCGAGTGGCGGTGACGAAGCGAGCGAGGAACGCGCCACATACCGCAATTGAGGGCTTTGGTTCAGCGCAAGTGCGGGCCTGGCATCCAGCGACCGGTTTCATTGGATGGACACGATGGCTACCTACAAAATTCCTGCCAACGGCGTGCTGCTGCAGCCCATGCGCATTCAGGCGCGCAATGGTTCGCGTGCCGAGAAGTACTACTACGCGAAGAGTGCGCTGCCCAGTGGTGTGTGGGCGATTCCGAAAGCCAGTGCGCCCGGCATCAGCCCCGCGCCTTTGGACGACCTGATGTTTCATGGCGGGCGTGTGATCCCGCAGATGGAGTTTCAGAACGTGTTCATTGGTGGCACTGCCGCCTGGCAGGCGAGCGATGTTGCGAACATCGACGTGAGCATTGATCGCGCGATGCGCGACCGGCGATTGAACAATGTGATGACGCAGTACTTTCCGGGCGCGAAGCCCAGCTGCGATATGCGTGCTTCGATATTCGATGCGGCTGCAAAGCCGGCTGCGATGGATGAAGACGCCGTGAAGGCGAAGGTTGTTGCGCTGTACGACGGCGGGAAGATCAGCAAGAAGGATCCTGGCACCACGGTGTTCAATCTGGTGCTGCCGTCCGACACGCTGTTGCGGCTGGATGGGGATTCGTCACTGCATGGGCTGGGCGGATATCACGGGTCCGTGCATATCACGCGCGCGGGCAGGAAAATCACGCTGTATTACTCGGCCAACGTGTATTCAGAGGTGCGCGCTGACGGGCGCGAGAATGGCATTGCTGTGTTCAACCGGCCGTGGAAGAACGTAGTCGGCACGCTGTATCACGAGATCAATGAGTTTCGGACCGATCCGGATGTGGGGGATGCGATTGCTACCGGGCAGGATCATTTGCTTGGCTGGTCTTCGCGGCGTGGGCATGAGGTTGGGGATCAACCTATTTTCAAGGCGGGGGCCGCGGAGAATCTTGGGTTGGTGTTCAAGGAAGTGACTGCGAGCGTGGGAACGCGGAAGTTGCCGGTGCAGTTCATGTATTCGAATGCGGTGCATGGGGCAGAGGGGCCGGTGGCGAAGGCGCGGCCGTGAACACCTGCGCAGTGCTGGCCCGGTGGCGTGGGGCCCGGATGTTCTTGTCGGCTCCGTTCATCTGATCCACTTGGAGTGTTGGTCCTGAGCTTCCTTTGGTCGCCACATGGCTGTGCTGTTACAAACGAAGAAGGCTTTTCGAATGTGCTGATCTTTGAACGTGCCACCCTCCAGACAAACGCCACATCGAATGGACATAAGCGATGAGGTCAAGGAGAGCATTCCCCCAGCTGCGCATCAACTCGCGGCTGCCGCCGACTGACGCTGGCGTTGCGCGAATGCTGCTATCGGGGCTCGCACACCTGCCTACTGAGCGTGCTTCCCTCGAAACGTGGACATCCCTGTCCACCACATCCCTGCATGTACCTCGCTGCCCGCAACAGCAAGGTGATCACCCTGGTAAATCCCCACGTGTGGCGCGTGCGCGGGTGGGCTTGAAAGAGACGCGAGTGACATGCGCTGTTTCTTCCAGGGTGTTCTCCATTCCTTCCGGCGGTTCCAGCATCGCGAACCGCCGCATCTAAACCTTGCCCCTCTACTGAATCGTTCTTTCCGCCTGCCCAACAACAGCGCCACCGCTATCCACCGCACGAACCCGCAGCTTCCAGCCTTGCCCAGCCCCGCTCGCCTCCACATCCACCTTCACAAAATGCGAGCTCGAATCAGTCACGAGCTCCGCGCGATAGGTAGCGGTGAGCGCCGAAGGTAGGCGCAGCCGCTGCGGCGCGCCTGCGCCCCATTCGTAGTACCGGTGCGCGGTATTCGTAAAGGGCAGCGGCGCATACAACTCGGAGGCAACGATCTGCGTAACCCGCGCCGCCACCGCGCCGTCGGCGCTACGCAACTCGATGTCTGCCACCGCCGACAGATGCAGATCACCACCCATGAACACAATGCCGCGCAATTGTTGCTCTGCAATGAACTCAAACAACTCAGCGGTCTCTTCAGGAAACCCGGCGAAGCCGTCCTCGCGCGCCCACAGCGCTTCGTGCTGGTGGTATTCGCGCAGCACCGGCACGATGACTGAGCCGCAGACAATGAACTTCGGCCGATCGGGCGTGTGGGTGTGTGCATCGCGCAGCCAGTCCTTGAGCGCGCGCATCTGCGTGTCGCTCAACATCCGCCTCACAGCGGTCACAGGGTCGGTGGTGCGCTCGCTCCGTGCATCCATGATGAACATCGGGCAGTTCGTTTCGCTGTGGTGATCCAGCGCGTACCACAGCGGGCTGGGATGCGTTCGCGCACTCGCGGCGACCTCATGCGCAAAAGGCCGCACATTCCGCCCGCTCCCCAGAAATCCCACCGCAGTCCCACGCGCGAACTCAAACTGCTCCTGCAACACATCCCCGGAGCGCAACGCCCGCAGTCGCTGCTGCAATCGCGCATCCAGCCCGAACGCAAGATTGTCGGGGTGCTCCGGCGTCGCCCCAGCGAAGTTGTCGGTGATCTCGTGGTCGTCCACCGTGAAATGTACGGGCAACTGCTTCAGCGTCTTCGCGATCACCGGGTTCTCGAGCACGCACTCGTAGCGCTCGGTGTAGCGGTCGTAGAGCGCGGCGGGGTCCATCAGGCCGGCGGTGGCGTCGGCGTAGATCTGGTCGCCGATGAGCAGCAGCAGGTCGGTGGGTTCGTGCTGCATGTGCGCGTCCATCGCGCTGAAAATGCGTTCGGGCACATTGCGGTCGAATGCCGTGCCCGGATACAGGCACGCACCGACAATGAAATGCATGCTGTTCAGCGGCTGGCCGCCGTTGCGGTGGCGTTGTTGCAGGCGTTGCAACCAGAACGGTTGCACAACCTCAGCGGCGGCGAACGCCGGCGCTGCCTGATTGATGCGCGAGTATCTGCGCGGCTCGGGGCCGCCGTCGGGATCGCTTGTCTCAGCCGTCACCGCGGCAAGGTCCGGCGGGCCGTAGCGCGCCGGATCCAGTTGCACATCGACCACACGGAAGCGCGCGCTGTTGCACTGCGCAGGATGAAAGCTGCGTTGTGCTGCCATCGCAGGGTGCAGCAGCCGCAGATCCGTGAACACCGGCGTGGCGAGCTCGGGTAACGCGTCCACATAGCGCAGGTGCAGCTGGCCGTCGGCATCCATGCGCGCGGCGCGCAGCTGTGCGAACGGTGGTGGCGGAACGGCAATGCTCAGCGCGATGTCTTCGATGTCGTCGAAGTCGGTGCCGTGCGGCGAGGTCGGTTGCGCGAAGAAGCGCTCCAGTTTTGGAAACACCGTGCGGTGCGCGTGCTCTGCGAGAATCGGGTCCATGTGCCCGTAGCCCGGCACACGCAGCAGCTTCACATGGGTTGCATCGCCGAACACACCATCGTGGCGCTTGGGGTCGATGAGGTTGAACAGCCGTAACGCCGACTCGGTGGCGCTTTGCGGGTTGAACACATCGCTTTCTTCGCCGTGCATGAACAACGTGGGGATACCGCGCCAGTGCTGCTGCACGTTGGCGTCGGTCATGTAGGTGTGTTGGCCGTCTTCGTTCAGCACCACGCCGTTGATGAGCATGTAGTACATGTGCCGGAACACGGCGCCGGGCGCGCGGCCGACCAGGTCCGGCCAGCTTGCGTGCAGCTCGTCGCGCAGATTGGCGTGGCGCCACATGCGCCCGTACAGAAACGTCATGCGGTCGCAGATGGCATTCGCAATCGAATGTCTGGCGCGCGGGTCGTGGCGGTCTTCGGCTTCCTCGTCCAGCCGCGCGAAGCTGAAGGCGAAGCGATCGAGGATCGATTGCGCGGCGTTGACCGTGGATTTTGTCTGCGGGATGGGGTCGAACAGGTCGTTGCCCAGCACATCGCGGAAGAACACGCCGAGCCTGGCGCGCACGCGGTTGGCGAGTGCCGGTTGCACCCACGGATGGATCGCGTTGATGGCCAGGCTTGCGACATGCTGCGGGCCAAGCTTGCCGCTGGCGATGGCGATCTCCATGCCCACTGCGCCCACGCAATGCGCAAACACGTTCACCGGGCGGCCGGTCACTTCAACGATGCGCGTGATGGCGGCCGGCATGTCGATTACGCCGATTTCATCCATGCACCAACCGTCGAACGGCACAAACCAATCCGGCTTCGTGGCATCGTCGCCGTTGAAGCGGTTGCTCAAGCGGTAGTCGACCATCCATACGTCGTAGCCTGCTTCCCACAGGTACAACGCCATGTTGGTGCCAATGGCCTCGCTGCAGTAGATCAGGCTGCCTTGGGCGAGCCCATGTACCAGCACGGCGTGCTTGGTCGCGCCCGGGCGCGCATAACGTGTCAGCGCCAGTGGCACGGTGGCGGGGGAGTGGTGGTCGTGCGTGACACCCAGTTCGTCGGTGAACGTGCGTGGCTTGAAGCGCGGCACATGCAAGGTCTGGAAATGCTGCGCGTCTATGCTGCCGCGGCGGGTACGCAGCGCGCGCGGGTCTGGGTTGCGCTTGATGGGCGTGTCCGGATAGTCCACACCACCGAATTCCCAGAAGCTGGTCTGCAGAATGGCGCGCGCAAAGCGGCCGCCCAGCGCAAGCGCTTTGGTGACGATGTCCGGCCCATGGGCGGACTGATGTGTGGTGATCAACCCTTCGCCGAACATGTGCTCCGTGTCGACCACCAACGCTGCCTGCAGGTGCTGTCTGTCGATCTGCACGTCCAGGTTCACATGCGTCAGTGCTTCCCAGATGCGCGCATTGCCGTTGCGCCAGGCCAGTGGCTTCTGGCCACGCATGGTGATCGGCATGTGTGTGCTGTTGGCCGTGAGCTTGAGTTGGTAGGCGAACTCGCGGTGGCCTGCATGCATGCGCGCTACCTGCAGGAACGCCAGACCGCTGTTGATCATGCCGCCCACGCGACTGAGCAGCGGCTTGGCCGGCTCGTTAGGCGAAGCGCTACCAGGCCCGAACATGCTGCCAGTAGCGCGGCGCTTCACAAACGCGGCCAGCGCCAGCAGCGTGTCGTTCAGGGTCGCGGGTGCTGCGTCGCGCGCGCGCGTCAACGCCGTCAAGGTGCCGGTGCCACGCGCGATGCATGTGGCCTGCGCCAGCGTGGCGTCTGTCATGCCGAACGCGTGCTGCGCTTCGGTCCGCTTGGCCGACACCGGGTTCACGTAGGCGTCGACGCGGATGCGCACGGGCGCCGAGCCATTGATGAAGTCGTCGCTGGCTTCGGGCAGCGTGTGGATGTCCAGGACCAGGCCATCGCGGTCCAACAGCCGCTGCGCTTCGCTGCTGCTGATGCCCAGCGCCTTCGCCAATCCGTTGGCGCTGCTGTGCGGGCCGTCCGACAGCGTACCTACCAGTCGCTCGCGCATGATGAGTTGGGTGGGGATGCGCGCCGCGCTGAGTGCGCCTTGGGTGTCGCTGTCGGGCCGCACGTGCGGGAAGTCGATCGTCGGCAGCGCGCGCTGACGCGTTGCAGGTGCGCGCTCGGGAAACCCCGCAACAATTGAATCGCAGGCCCGCCAGGCCAGCGCGGAGATCGTCAGCAGCGGATTCGTGCCCAACGCGGTCGGCACGATTGCGCCATCGAGCACGTACAGCCCAGGATGCACGTTGTCGCCCACGGCGTTGGCGGCGCGGTTGCTGTCGAACACCCGGCCGAACGAGTCGACTACGCCGCGCGTGCAGTCGTCGCCCATCGGGCAACCACCCAGAGGATGCACGGTGATCATACGGCCGCCGGGCATGGCGCCGGACATGGCGCTCTGAGCGGCCTTTGGCATGGGCCGCCACAGTGGATTGGCCACGTATTGACCGCCCGCCATGCCGGCACCGTACGACTGCCGCACCAGCGCGGCGTCGATGGCCTCGAGGTGCGCGTCCGCCGGCTTGCCCGGCGTATTGGCGACCGATGGCACCGCGTGCCACTGGTGAGCGTGTGCTGCATCGCCCGTCTCGCTGCGCAGTGCAAGCGCGCCGTCTGCGGCGTCTTCAGTCATGAGCAGCAACGTTTGACTGCGCGTCAGCGCCGCAGGATGCACGGCAATCGGGTCGGCGCCGGGATGGTCTTCAAACCACTTCGGTTGCTTCGCGCTGCCAAGCCGACCGATCTGCGCACCGAACACCATCAGCTCGCCGTACAGCGCCTGCAGCGCAGCGGGAATTGCAGCGTCCTGCAGCGTGAACTGCCGCACGATGCGCGCGGCCTTGGGGTTTTCGGGATCCACCGTCGCAACGCTACCGCGCACCATCGTGCTGATGGTCGGCCCGCAGTTATGGCCTTCGCCAAAGCGCTCCGTGCCCACGCCGTGCACCGGCTCCGTGCCGGCATAGCTCATGGCAATGCCATCGCCATTGGTGGAGAAGCAGCTGCCCAGTGTTTTGCTGAGCCCCGTGAGCCCGGCGAAACGCGCGGAGCGTTGCAGCAGTTCGGTGCTGCCGAAAGCCCCCGCGGCAAGCACCACATTGGCAGCGTGAATCATGTATGGACGCAGGCTGTCCTTTGGCGTGCCCGAAGCCGTGGGCTGGACGACGATGCGCCAACGGCTGCGCAGTGGCCCGCCACAGCTATGCTGTGGCGCGTCGTCTGCAGTCGCGTGTGCTGCGGGTGCGTCTGTTGCGCTGACGGTAATGACACTGGCATTGGTCACGAAACGCACGCCCAGCCGCCACGCGGCAGGAATGAAGTTCATGGCCAGGGTGTTCTTGGCGCCTACATTGCAGCCGCTGACACAGTTGCCGCAGTTGCTGCAATGCGGTTGGGCAATACCTGCGGCGTTCATGCTGCAGCCGCCCAAGGCGCCGCGTGTGACAGCGATCGGCGCAAGCTCTGCGCCTGCCGTAGTCATGCCATTGGCCTTTGTGTCGGCGCCAAGGCCATTGGCCAGCCGCTTCAAGCCCTGGAACTTGCCGAACTCGCGCAGCGTGTCGTCGGTGTTTGCGCCCAACCAGCGAGCAACTTCTGCGTATGCCTGCGCCAGCGTGCCGTCGTTGGCATCGATGCGCAGTTGCTCTGGCCATGCGCGCTTGGCCCAGATGGCCGGCGTAGGTTGCACCGCCACGTTGGCATTGATGAGCGAACCACCGCCGAGTCCGTTGCCAACCAGGGCGTCCACGCCGTCGCCGAAGCGCATGTCGTACAAGCCATCGCTGCTGCCACCCACACTGCCGTCGGCACCCTGGTAGCGCAGGTTGTTGGGTACGTGGGCGAGGTCTGCCGGGAAGTCGCCGGGCAGGTACTCCTTGCCGCGTTCAAGCACCAGTACGCCAAAGGGGTGCGCGGGCGTGCCATCGCAATCGGGCTCGGGTTGCAGTGCCTGCCCCAGTCGGAACGCTGTGATCGCGCCGCCATAGCCACTGCCGATGACCACCCAGTCGGCAGTGGCCATGATGTGTGCTGTTGCGGGCGCATCCTGTGCCGATGATCTGTGGCGCTCGATCAATGCTTCGAGCGGCTCTGAGAACTTGAACGACACGCGGAATGGCGCCATCGGAGGATGGCGAAAATGTAAGCCGGCGCGCGCAACTCACTGTGTATTCATTTGCTAACCCGAGGTTTAGTCACTAAACCAAGGGTTAGTCGTGTGTAGCCGGCGGCCGGGCGCCGACGCGAAGTCATGCCTGTTGCACGTGCCGTTTGCCCGCGCCGTCTGCGCGCCCATGCCGGGTGAATTGCTTCGTGCCCTGGCCAAAGGCTTAGTACTTTTGCTTACACGCGCGCAGCGCAGCGGCGTTTCCGTGGACACTAGGCCGCTGTCCGCAACCTGACCCGCAACCTGACCCGCAACCTGACCCGCAACCTGAACGGAGGCCAGCGGCCCGTGCTGTCCGCGGAGCTACCTGAGTTCGAGCGCGACCGACTCATTGGTTCGGTGGTTTCGCGTGCACGGCAATCCAGCATGGTGGTCATCGCAATGGCTGCGGTGTCGGGGGTGTTCCTGGTCCAGCTGGACGTGGGTATCGACTCGGTGGCGCTGGGCTTGTGGTTTGGCTCGATGGTGGTTTCGCTGTTCGTGCGCTGGTGCATCAGCCAGTGGGCGCTCAGGCAGATGAATGT
>CAMAVY010000069.1 GCA_945861675.1 Klebsiella pneumoniae
TGCAGCAGCAGATCGCTGAACAACCGCGCCAGCCGCGTCGACTGACCATTCGCACCATGCAGACTGCTCTCAATTCGCAACAGACGGATCATTCAGAACTCCAGCCGTGCTCAACAAACGCACCCGTTGAATCAATTCTTCAACTGAGCGCAAAACCCTCGTAGCCCTTCGCAACCACCTCTTCGCACTTCGCAACATAGGGTGCAAAGCCAAGGTATGGCATGAACACGCGCGGCTTACCGGGCACGTTGGCGCCCAGGTACCAGGAGTTGCAGCCGGGGTACAGCGAGCTGTTCGCCACTTCGTTGACGTGGCCAACCCAGCTGTTCTCTGCATCCACCGTCGCCTCGATGCGTTGCGCCTGGCGCACCTGCATGTCTGCCAGGCACTGGCCGATCCAGCGCACGTGCTGCTCGATGGACGGCAGCATGTTGCTCAGCACCGACGGACTGCCAGGGCCCGTGATGATGAACATGTTCGGGAAGCCGGCCGTCGACAGCCCGAGATAGTTGCCCGGGCCCTCCGCCCATTTATCTGCAAGCGCCTGGCCATTGCGGCCGCGGATATCCATGCGCATGAGTGTGCCGGTCATCGCATCGAACCCGGTGGCGTACACGATCGCATCCACCGCGTACTCACGCCCATTCACCTTCACGCCGTGCTCGGTGATTTCCTCGATGGGTGAATTGCTGATGTCGACCAGCTCCACGTTGCTGCGGTTGAACGTCTCGTAGTACCCGCTGTCGACGCACAGACGCTTGCAGCCCACGATGGACTTGCCGGTCAACAGTTCCGCAACCTGCGGGTTTTTCACGATGCTGCGCACCTTGGTGCTGATGAACTCGCGGGCGGTGTCGTTCGCAGACTTGTCGAACACCAGGTCGACGAACGCACTCAGGAAGCCCAGGCCACCGCGCTGCCAGCGTGCTTCATAGGTGGCAAGACGAACGCCATCGCTGACGGCGTGCGCAGACAACTCTGCTGTCACGGCCAGGTCTGGCGAAGCGCCCGGATCGAACCTTGAGCCAAAACCCGTGGCCGCGTTCTCCGCGCGAAACTGTTTGTAGTTGGCCTTGATGCGCGCCCGCAGTGCTTCATCAACGGGGCCGTTGTGCGCCGGAATGGAATAGTTGGGCGTGCGCTGAAAGATCGTCAGCTGCGCGGCCTGCGCGGCAATGTGCGGAATGGACTGGATGGCCGACGAGCCAGTGCCGATCACCGCGACGCGCTTGCCAGTGAAGTCCACGCCTTCATGCGGCCATTGGCCCGTGTGAAACCAGTCGCCTTTGAAGCTGTGCACCCCTGTGAAGTCCGGCAGATTGGTCGACGACAGGCAGCCTGTGGCGAGAATGAAGAACTTCGCGTTCAGCGCTTCGTGGGTGTCGGTCGTGACCTGCCAACGCCCGCTTGCGTCGTTGAAGTGCGCGCCTGTGACGCGCGTGTTGAATTGCATATCGCGACGCAGGTCGAAGCGGTCGACCACGTGGTTGGCATAGCGCAGCAGTTCCGGCTGCGTGGCGTAGCGCTCCGACCAATCCCATTCCTGTTGCAACTGCTCGTCGAACTGGTAGGAGTACTCCAGGCTTTCGATATCGCAACGCGCACCGGGGTAGCGGTTCCAGAACCAGGTGCCACCCACACCGCTGCCGGCTTCGATCACCCGCGCACTGAAGCCCAGCTCGCACAACTTGTGCAGCATGTAGATGCCGGCGAATCCGGCCCCTACGACAACCGCGTCCACCGCTGCATTGTTCACGCCGGGCGCATTTCCGGCCGATGATTCCTTGCCTTCTGGTTCGCCGGGTTGAGCGCTCGCGCTGCTGCTGGAGCTGCTGCTGGTGGACATGGGACACCCCTGATCTGGATATTGGAAAGCGCGCCGACTCTACAGAATCAATGGCCGCAACGCCGCACGCGGGATTGCCACATCGGCGTTCGGGTCAGGCTGTCCCGTGACCACGCGCCACGCGCCGGAGCGGCATCGGACAGCGCTGTTAGGCTCACCTGCCCAACGACACGTGCCAGGCAGCCGCAATGCAAGAGGCCATAGACCAGCTCAGCCCGCTGCTGACGCTGCTGGTAGACACGCTCAACGGCGACGGCCACACAGAAGCGGCCGGATTCTTTGCCCGGATTGGCACCGAACTCGGTCAGGCCCAGGACGAGATGGACCTGCTGGGCCTGTTCACATTCCACCTGGCGAACAGCGACGAGATTGTGGCCGCCTATGGCCTCCGCGGCGCGGCCGTCGAGCTCATCGATCTCATTCTGGCGCGCGCGATCGAAATCTCTGCCGCCTACTCGGCCGACGGCAGCGTCGCGCACTGAGCGGCTACGCCGTCTCCTTCAATCGGCGCGAAATTCGCGGCTCCCCTTTCAATCGGCGCGAAATTCGCGGCTCCCCTTTCAATCGGCGCGAAATTCGCGCCGGAGGGGGCGGGCCAGTTCAAAGACGAAGCGGAACGCGCTGTAGGGCCACAGCGTGAAGTTGTAGTCGTGCTTGTCGGTGTACCAGGACTCGCACCCGCCACTGAACACCATTCTGCCCATGTCCCGCTGCAGGCGACGATTGAAACCTATCGTCGCCTCGGGCAGCGGATCGAGGTGCCGTAGCCCATCGCGCTCCAGCAGTTGCAGACACTGCAGCGCATAACGTGCCTGCGACTCGATCATGATCAGTGCAGACGTATGACCTGTTGCGCTGTTCGGACCAAGCAACAGAAAGAAGTTCGGAAAGCCCGGCACCATCAGCGTGCGAAAGCTCTGCACGTGATCACGCCAGACGTCCTGCAGCCGCTGGCCATCGCGCCCGCTGATCTGCACGTAGTCGGTGATGTCGAAAGGCTTGAAGCCCGTGGCTTCAATGATCGTGTCCACTTCGTGCAGCGTACCGCGCTCGTCGACGACGCCTGCGGCAGTAACCTGCGTAACCCGTTCAGTGACCAGATGCACGTTGTCGCGATTGAATGCCTGCAGATAGTCGTCCGACACCACCCGACGCTTGCATCCCGCTTCGTAGTTGGGTGTGAGCTGCCTGCGGGTCTCCGGGTTCTTGACCGCCGCGTCCAGGTACGCAAGCGCCCCCCGGCGCATCCGTTGGTTGAACCAGCCGTCGCGCTTCAGACTGAGAATGCCAAGCACATCCATGAGCGCCCACAGGAACCACCTGTATAAGCGCATACGCCACGGGCTGCGGCGGAAGCGCTCACGCGTGGACTCGGAGATTGCGCTGGCCATGCGTGGAAACACCCACGCCGCATGGCGTTGAAACACGCTCACCGACGCCACGTCCTGCGCAATCGCCGGCAATACCTGCGCCGCACTTGCACCGGTGCCAATCACAGCAACGCGTTTGCCTTTGAGGCCGTATCCGTGATTCCACTGCGCCGTATGAAAACGCTCGCCGGCAAAGCTGTCCAGGCCCGCGATGTTGGCGCGATTGGGCACGTGCAGCCCGCCCAGACCAGAGACCACCGCGTGCGCCCGCACGCGCTCGCCGCCGCGCAGCATGACCTGCCACAGCCCGTCGACGAACGCCACCTCCAGCACTTCCTGACCGAAGCGGATGTGTGGCTCCAGGTCGAACCTGGCCACACACCGCTTGCAGTAGTCCCAGATCTCCTGGCCAGGTGAGAACGCCTGGCTCCAGTCAGGATTCAGATCGAACGAAAACGAGTAGACGTGCGATGGCACATCGCACGCCACGCCCGGATAGGTGTTCTCGCGCCACGTCCCGCCCACCGACGCGGCTTTTTCGAGAATGACGAAATCTGTACTGCCGGCGCGGCGCAAGGTCGCGCCCATGCAGATGCCGGACATACCTGCGCCGAGTATTGCGACGCGATAGATGTGCTCAGAATCAGACACAGTGAAACAACTCCTCAGACAGGCCAGTCGCGCCCAGGTAAAGAGGGCGCGCAGGTAAAAAGGTCGCGCTCAGGTAAAGAGCGACGAAACAGAGTCGCCGTGGTGAATCGCGCGAATTGCATTGGCAATCAGCGCTGCCACAGACACCGTCTCGATAAACGGTCGCATTTTCTCCTGCGAGATGGGCAACGTATTGGTTACCACCAGCCGTTCGATCGGGGAGTCGACCAGCTTGTCTATTGCGTTGCCGGAAAGCACCGGGTGCACGATGGCCACTTCAACACGCTTGGCACCATGCGCCTGCAGGTACCGTGCGGCCCCGATCACCGTGCCGCCACTGGCAATCTCATCATCGACAATCAACGCGTGCTTGCCGGTGACCTCGCCGATCAGCCCCACAACCTTCGGCGTCTCACTATCGTCGAAGCGGCGCTTGTCGATGATGGCCATGGGCAGCCCGAGCCGGCTGGCATATTCACCTGCATCCTTGGCCTCACCCACATCACCTGCCACAACCACATAGTCGGTCAGGTCGCGATTGGCCTTGAGGTATTCACACACCAGCGGCGTTGCATTCAGCTGGTCGGTCGGCACCCTGAAGAAACCCTGAACCTGTGCGGAGTGCAGGTTGGTCAACAGCACACGATCGGCGCCGGCAGTCTCCAGGAGATCTGCCATCAAGCGCGCCGTGATCGAGATGCGCGGCTTATCTTTCTTGTCGGATCGCGCATAGGGAAAGTACGGCATCACGGCCGTCACGCGCGCTGCGGAGGCGTGTTTCAACGCATCGATCATCATGAGCGCTTCGATGATGCCCTCCGAGACCGGCGGACAGGACGGCTGAATGACGAACACGTCGGCCTCGCGCACGTTCTCCAGCACCTGAAACATCATGTTCTCGTTCGAGAACTTCACCAGCCGCGTGGGACACAACGACACGCCCAAGTGTGCCGCCACTTCTGCAGCAAGCTGTGGATGCGCGGAGCCGGCGATGATCTTGATGCCGTTCTTCATGGGATCCGCGGGCTCCGGGCTGGTTGTAAATCGCGAGGGCGGTGCCTGCGGCGGCGCTGGGCCCCAAGCAGGCGGCAAGGGTGCGCATCCACAGGCCTATCCGCAACTCTTGTGTTGCCACGCAATGTGTTGCCGAAGCATGCAGGCGCGCGGGCGCGGGTGGGGGCCCGATGTTCAGCAGGCGCCCCGCACGGACACCACGATGACCTGTGGTAAACAGCCCGTCAGAGCCAATCCGCAATCGGGACCGCAAGCGCTGATGTTCAAAGGGCTGCAACTGTTCAAACGACTGAAGCAGTGGCGCGACGCGCGCTATATGCAGCGCCACGCGCTGAGCGACGCCTGCTGGCAACGGGCTCAAGCACTCCCGGCGCTGAGCCACCTGTGTCCTCACGAAAAGGAACTTCTGCGCACGCGCGCCACCCTGTTCCTGCGCAACAAGCTGTTCTATGGCGCGCACGGCTATGCGGTCGACGACTGGATGCGAACGCGCATCGCGACAGAAGCCTGCCTGCCCCTGTTGCACCTCGAAGGCACGCACTACGACGACTTCACAAGCATCGTGCTGTACGAAAGCAGCTTCGTCGTGCCGCACCAGGACATCGACGCTGCGGGCGTCGTCCACGAGACCGACCACGCGCTCAGCGGACAGAGCTGGGACCGCGGCCCGCTGGTGCTGTCCTGGCACGATGTGGAAACACCCGCGCATGACGGCGCCAACGTTGTGCTGCACGAGTTCGCCCACAAACTGGATGGCGAAGATGGTGGTGTAGACGGCCGCCCGCCGCTGCGCAAAGGCATGCGCGGCGCCGATTGGCATCACGCATTCCAGAACGCCTTTGACGATCTGACGGCGCGCCTGCAGCACCCGCATTCGTACACGTACAGTCACGCGCCGCACCAACACCAACACCAACACCAGCATCTGCACTCTGCGCTCGATCCCTATGCGGCCGAGGCACCGGAGGAGTTCTTTGCCGTCTGCATGGAGACATTCTTCATGTCGCCCACGACGCTGCATACCCAGTATCCAAAGGTGTACGAACAGATGGCGCAGTGGCTGCAGCAGGATCCGCTGATCGCAGCACAGGCGTCTCTTCAACAGCACCCGCTTCAACCGCACACAGTGATTCACTAGCGAGGCTCAATCAGCGCGCCACAGAGCAGCGCACACGTCGCGCCCCAAACCATCCCTCGAGCAACGCAAATCCATGCAATCAGATCGCCCCGTCCTTCTCATCACTGGCGGTAGCCGCGGCATCGGTGCAGCCACCGCGTTGCGCGCAGCACAGGAGGGGTGGGCTGTTGCAGTGAACTACCGCCACGAGTCCGACGCAGCCCGCACGCTCGTCGCAGCCATCGAACATGACGGCGGCGAAGCGGCGGCCTTCGCAGCCGACGTCGCAAGCAACGACGCGGTGCTTGGCCTGTTCACCGCCGTCGACCAGCACTTCGGCACCGGGCGCCTCGGTGGGCTGGTCAACAATGCCGGCATCGTCGGCACCACACAGCGCGTCGACGAGATGACGGCTGCGCGGGTGCAGCGCATGTTTGCGGTCAACGTGTTCGGCAGCCTGTATTGCGCTCGCGAGGCCGTGTTGCGCATGAGCACGCGGCACGGCGGACGTGGCGGACACATCGTCAACGTATCCAGCGCTGCGGCGCGTCTTGGTTCGCCCGGCCAGTACGTTGACTACGCCGCCAGCAAGGCCGCCATCGATATCTTCACGCTGGGTCTGGCGCGTGAGGTGGCTGCCGAGGGCATTCGCGTGAACGCGGTGCGTCCCGGCATCATCGATACCGAGATCCATGCGTCCGGCGGTGAACCAGACCGCGCAGCGCGCCTCGCAAACGTGGTGCCGATGCAGCGCGCAGGCCAGGCCGAAGAA
Organism: Klebsiella pneumoniae; assembly: GCA_945861675.1. Taxonomy (GTDB): domain Bacteria; phylum Pseudomonadota; class Gammaproteobacteria; order Pseudomonadales; family Azotimanducaceae; genus CAMAVY01. Next base: position 6,771 of record CAMAVY010000069.1, read on the forward strand.
GTCGCACGCGCCATCCTGTGGTTGTTGTCCGACGCCGCCAGCTACAGCACGGGCACAGTGATCGATGTCAGCGGCGGGCGCTGACGATCAGTCACAGCGTTGCCCGCGACCAGGACTGAGGTCGACCGTCCTGCGCGCAGGTTGCAAGCACACCGGTTCCGCGGGTCTACTCGGCGCAATCGCTGCTCGTCACTGCAAGCCATCCGGCAGCGCAAGCCATGCATCCGCGCCGGCCATTGGCCCCGGCCATCATGCCAAGGAGCCAAGCACATGCAGTTGGGCGTTTGCGTCGCATCGAACATCGGCGATATCGACTATGTGGTCCGCGCTGAGGAACTCGGCTACAGCCATGCCTGGCTAGCCGACAGTCAGATGATCTGGTCCGACTGCTACGCCACGCTGGCGCTGGCCGCGGTTCGCACATCGCGCATCAACATCGGCACCGGCGTTGCGGTGACCGGCACACGCCCCGCGCCGGTAACAGCAAGCAGCATCGCCACCATCAATGCGTTGGCGCCGGGCAGAACATTTCTCGGCATTGGCTCTGGCAATACCGCCATGCGCATCATGGGCCAGCCGCCACAACGCATCGCCGCGTTCGAGCGCTATCTGCGCACGCTCAAACCGCTGTTGCGCGGCGAACAAAGCCTGTACCGGCAGAACGGCGTCGACGTGCCGATTCAGCACATCATGCAGGAGCATGGCTTCGTCAACTTCAAGGCACCCATTCCCATGTATGTCTCGGGCTTCGGTGCCCGTTCACTGGGCCTGGCCGGACAGCTCGGCGATGGCGCGATCGTTGGCGTGAATACGCCGCAGATGCTCGAATTCACCAAGCGCCATGTCGAGACCGGCGCACAGCGGGTTGGCCGTGCGCTGGTGCGTGGCACGTTTCAGATGACCGCCCTGTCTGCGATCTCAATCCTCGATGCCGGCGAGCGCGCGGACTCGCCGCGTATCCGCAATGAATGTGGCGCCATGGCGATGGCCACCGTGCACTACGCATACGACCAGTGGCGCAACTTCGGCCAGGAGCCGCCGCCGAATCTGCGCGACATGTGGCCGGACTACTGCGCCAACCTCGCCGACGTGCCGGCAGACAAACTGCACCTGCGCATTCACGCCGGGCACAACTGCTGGGTGGTGCCTGAAGAAGCGCGCTTCGTCACCGCCGCGCTGATCGAGTCCACCTGCATGGTCGGCACGCAGGATCAGTTGCTTGAGCGGCTGCAGAAGCTGTACGACGCGGGGCTCGACCAGGTCATGATTCTGCCGGCGTTCGCGCCGCGCTATGAGGTGCTCGAACGCGTTGGCCGCGAGCTGATTCCGCAGTTGCAGCGCCTGCGCTAAGCAGGCGCGCATGCGGTAAACAGGCGCGCGATCAAGCGCGGCGTTGCAAATCAATGCGCGCCGCCTCCAGCGCAGCGCGATCGCCGGGATGCGCCAGTGCAATCAACGCCGCTGCGCGTTCGCGCAGCGTTTTACCGAACAGATCGGCCACACCATGTTCCGTGACCACGTAACGCACGTGCGCACGCGTCGTCACGACGCCCGCGCCCGCAGCCAGCAGTCCTACGATGCGCCCTCGCCCGCTGCGCGTGCGGCTGGTCATTGCAAGAATGGGCTTGCCGCGCGTCGACAGCGCTGCGCCGCGCAGAAAATCCATCTGCCCGCCCACCCCTGAAATGATGCGATGGCCCACCGAGTCGGCACACACCTGCCCGGTCAAGTCGATCTCGACCGCAGAGTTGATGGCACACACGTCATCGTTGCGTGCGATCACATTCGGCGCGTTCACATAGGCAATGTCGAGCTGCAGCACGCTTGGGTTGTCGTCGATGAAGTCGTACACGCGCTGCGAACCCATCACGAAGCCGGATACCGACTTGCCGGTGTGAACGCGCTTGCGCGAGTTGTCGATGGCGCCACTCTGCAGCAGCGCCAGCGCACCATCCGACCACATCTCCGTATGCAGCCCCAGATGGCGATGGCTCGCCAGCGCGCGGCACACAGCATCAGGAATGCTGCCAATCCCCAGCTGCAACGTCGCACCATCCACAACCAGACTCGCCACCTGCTGGCCGACTGCCAGCTCGTCGGACGTGGGCTCCTTCAGTTGCACTTCCGGTAACGCCACATCGACCTGCGCGCCCAGGTGGATCTGCGATTCGTGAATCACACCATCGCCATGTACACGCGGCATGCGTGGGTTGATCTGCGCAATGACCAACGGCGCGCAGTCCACGGCAGCGCGTGCCACATCCACCGACACGCCCAGCGACATATAGCCGTGCCGATCCGGCGGCGATACATGCACCAGCGCGACATCGAGCGGTCGACGCCGGGTGCGGAACAGCGCAGGGATTTCCGAGAGAAAACACGGCAGATAGTCCACGTGCTCCTGGTCTACCCGCGCGCGGATGTTCTCGCCCACGAACAGATTCGCCACACGGAAGTTCTGCGCATACCGCGCATCGGCGTAATGCGCAGGTCCGATGGTGTGCAGATGGATGAGCTCGACATCGCGCAGTTCGTGCGCACGTTCAACAAGCGCATCGAGCATCGCATTGGGCGTGGCAGACGCGCCCTGCACGAACACGCGCTGGCCGGATGCGATAGCGGCCACCGCATCCGCCGCTGAGGTCAGCCGCACGCGCCGGCACCACAGAGGTCAGACGGACCAAGGATCGGTGCTGCATGGCCGGCGCGCATCGCTCAGCTCGCGCTGATCTGCAGATCGCGCACTTCAGGCGCGGCCGACAGAATCTGCTGAACAGCCTCGAACACGGCGTTCAATGCATGCTGACGGCCGCTGTCATCGACGACCGCACCGAAGACACCCGTGTCCACAAACGCAAACACCTGCCAGCGGTCGGCAGCTTCATTCGCATTGAAGCAGCCCACGTACAACCGGTGTCTGTCGTGCTTGACCTCTACACCCCAACCGTATTCTTCGGGGAAGGACTCACCTGTCTCCCAGCCTGCGGTAGTGAGTTGATGCTCGAGCCAACGCGACAACGACAGACCGTACACACCGGGATTCGTCTCGGCGTCCTCATCCGGGACGACTGGAAACGCATCCGAAGTGAACTCGAGCAGCGGGCTGTGTGTGGACATGGACGAAGGTGATCTCTGATTGGGTATGTGCCGACATCGTTGAGCAGCAACTCGGCATGCGAGATCAAACCCCAGCGCCCCACCGGCTGCAACCGATATAGCGGCTGCAACCGGTATTGCGGCGGCAAACGAAGTGCGAGCCACGCGTCGGCATTTCCGCATACGCCACGCTGTGCAATGCTCGCCGTCCCCCCGACCACGAGACGCGCCGTGCCGACTGAGCATGAACCGATCGACAAGTTGAACCAGTTGCTCAACTCCCACGGCCACATCGAGCCCGGCAAAGGCATGATGACCGGCGTGATCGCACTGGCACTCAGCCTGCTGTGTGCACTCGGCGTCCTGGCGTTCCACTTTCCCGCCTATCTGACGACGCCACAGTTGCGGCAGATGTACGACGTCGACGTCATCCGCTACATCATGCTCGCGGCCATGCTGGTCGCCGGCGGGTTGGCGCTGACCAACATCATCTTCGATCGGGTGCGCTGGCTGTCGATGACCGCGTTTGTGCTGGTGCTGCTGTCGGCGCTGGCGGGCGGACATAAAGTGCCTGTGCAGGATTTCGCAGATCACACGCCCTACATCGGCCTGGACTGGTTCGTACTCGATCTGCTCGGCTCAACGCTGATGTTCGTCCTGATTGAAAAGCTGTTCGCGCTGAACAAGGACCAGCCCGTGTTTCGTGCCGAATGGCAGACGGACCTTGCGTACTTCGGTGTGAACCATCTGATCGTCGGCTTCGTGCTGCTGGCCACCAATCTGCTGGTGCATCGTGGCTTCAGCTGGGCGTTCGATGCCGATGTCCAGGCCTGGATTCAGGGCCTGCCATTTCTGCTCGAGCTGTTCCTGATTCTGCTGGTGGCGGACCTCGTGCAGTACTGGACGCATCGGGCGTACCACGAAGTGCCACTGCTGTGGCGCCTGCATGCCGTCCATCACAGCGCCCGCAGCATGGATTGGCTGGCCGGCTCACGTCAGCACATCATCGAGCTGATCCTCACGCGCACGTTGATCCTGGCGCCGATCTACGTGTTGGGCTTCTCCAAGGAAGTGATCGACGCCTACATCGTCATCGTCGGATTTCAGGCGGTGTTCAATCACGCCAACGTCAGTGTGCGACTGGGTCCGCTGTCCTACGTCATCGTGACGCCGAACTTTCATCACTGGCACCACTCCCAGGACACCGAGGCCATCGACCGCAACTACGCCGCACATTTCGCATTCCTGGACTACCTGTTCGGCACGGCCGTCACTGCAGATCGCAAGTGGCCCGAGCGCTACGGCGTGCTGGGTGACTACGTACCCAATGGCTTTCTGCCGCAGCAGACCTTCCCATTCACACACGTTTCAACAGAGCGCGAGCCCACATGATTGTTGCCATCGTGCAGATTCAGATGCCGCGCCGATCCCGCGCCGATGCGCTGCACGCAGGCACGTCGACCGCAGCAACCTTCAGTGCCATGAAAGACCGCGGACTGCTGAAGAAGTACTACCTGAATGGCGATGCGGGCGGTGGCGGCGTGTATCTGTGGCGCACGCTTGCCGAGGCGCAGGCGTTGTACACGCCGGCATGGGAAGCCAGCATGGAAAAGCGTTTTGGCGCAAAACCAACCGTGACCTACTACGAGAGCCTGGTGCAGGTCGACAACGAACTTGATGAGGTGCGCATTGCACATTTTGAGTAGACGCACGGCGAGTAGATGCGCGGTGAGCGGGCGCTGGGCGCACGTCTGCTGGTAGTGGCGGGCCACATCAGGTGCGGCCAGATCAGGTCAACAGCGGCCGCTCGCTATCGTCCTTCAACTGCACGCCGGTCAATGCGCGCCGTAGTGCCGCGTTGAGTAGCCAGGCGGTTCGCGCGGCCGCCGCAGCAATGGGCTGCCCCTGCGGCCGAACGTTGGATACGCAGTTGCGTTCTGCGTCGGTACGTCCGACACGTGGCTGCCAAGTCACATAGACACCCAGGCTGTCCGGCGAACTCAGGCCCGGCCGCTCGCCAATCAACACCGCCACCAGCGTGGCGCGCAACAACTCGCCCACTTCGTCGCCCAACGCGACGCGGGCCTGTGTGGCGATCACCACGGGGCCAACGCGCCAGTCCGGCAGCAACGGCAGCAGCGCGTCGATCAGATCCGGTGCGTGCCGCATGGCAGCGGGCGCCGACAGGCCGTCGGCAACCAGCAGCACAAGGTCGAACGGCTGCGCGGACTGCGCACTGAGGCGTGCTCGATCGGCCGATGCAAGCCGCCGCCCAAGATCCGGCCGCCGCAGATAGTTACCGCGATCGTCTGCCGCACTGTGCACACGCACTGTCCCGAGCGTGGCAGCGGGCGATCCGGGCTGTTCAAGACGTTGAACCACTGCATCTGCATCGAATGGCGCATGCACCGCATCGCGCGCCTGTGCATGCGCAAGGTTGAAGCCAAGCATGGCCTGCGTGGGCAGGCTGTCGCCGCTGCGCCCCAGCGCAATGCGGGCAGCAGTGAACTGCCTGAGTGCCAGCCACGGATCACTTTCACTCATGGCTCATTACCGCGCTCATGGCCGTATACCGCGCTCATGGCTGTATACCGCGCTCATGGCTGCAACAACTGCACGCCAAACTGGCGCAGCAGATTGCCTGGTGGCAACGCACTGCGCAGCTGACCTTGTGCGTCTGTGATGTCCATGCGTTGCAACCAACTCTCAAACTCGGGCGCGCGCCGTAACCCGAGCGCACGCGACACGTACTGCACATCGTGAAACGAGGTGCTCTGATAATTCAGCATGATGTCGTCAGCACCAGGCACACCCATGACGAAGTTCACGCCGGCCACACCGAGCAGTGTCAGCAGGTTATCCATGTCATTCTGATCGGCCTCGGCGTGGTTCGTGTAGCACACGTCCACACCCATCGGCAGGCCGAGCAGTTTTCCACAACAGTGATCCTCCAGGCCGGCGCGAATGATCTCGCGACCGTCGTACAGATACTCCGGCCCGATGAAGCCGACGACGGTGTTCGCGAGCAGCGGGCTGAAGGCGCGCGCCACAGCGTAGGCGCGCACTTCGCAGGTCTGCTGATCCAGCCCGTGATGCGCATTCGCCGACAGCGCGCTGCCCTGCCCGGTCTCGAAGTACATGACGTTGTTGCCAAGCGTGCCGCGTGCCAGCGACAACGCCGCTGCATGCGCTTCACCCAGCATGGCCAGCGACACACCAAAACCTGCATTGGCCGCTTCGGTGCCCGCCACCGACTGAAACACCAGATCGACAGGCGCGCCACGCGCCATCAGCTCCAGGGTGGTCGTGACATGGCACAGCACACAGCTCTGCACAGGCGCGTCATAGCGCTGCCGTAGATCGTCCAGCAGTTGCAGCAGCCGCAGCACGGCGTCCGGGCTGTCCGATGCCGGGTTGATGCCGATGACCGCATCGCCACACCCCATGACCAGCCCGTCGAGCACAGAAGCGGCAATGCCACGCGGATCGTCGGTGGGATGATTGGGTTGCAGGCGCACGGCCATCCGACCCGGCAGGCCCAAGGTGTTGCGGAAGCGTGTCACGACGCGACATTTCTGCGCGACGCGGATCAGGTCCTGGTTGCGCATCAACTTGCTGACCGCTGCCACCATCTCCGGCGTCAGGCCTGGCGCAAGTTGCGCCAACGCGTGTTCGTCAGCCGCGTATGACAGCAGCCAGTCACGCAAACCACCCACGGTGAGATGGCGTACCGTGGCAAACGCGGCCGCATCGTGGTTGTCGACGATCAACCGCGTGACTTCGTCCTGCTCGTAGGGCACCACAGACTCGTTCAGGAAATGCACCAGCGGAACATCAGCCAGCGCCATGCATGCGGCTACCCGCTGCTCTGCGGTTGCGGCGCCAACGCCTGCGAGCACGTCGCCCGCGCGCGCCGGACTGGCGCGCGCCAGCAGCGTGCGCAGGTCGGCGAAGCGGTACACGTTGCTGTCGACGGTATGGGCGAATGCCATGTGCGCACGTAAAGTTGCAGCCGGGTTCCAGCCGGGCCAGCATCCCGACTCGCGCCGAGCAGGTCAATCGGGAATTGCTGCGGCGTTTGCTCGTTCGTGCCCATGTGCATGATCACGCAACTGCAGCAAGACATGGCTGCAGCGACACACGGCTGCAGCAACGCACAGCTGCAGAAACGCAAAGCCAGATCATCACAAGACACGCTGACAAATCTTCCATGTCCATTTCATCCGTCGAACTTCTGTCACGCGTCGACGCGATCAGCGATGTGATCGTCAAGCACCGCGCGCAGGCAGAGCACAACGCAGAACTCAGCAACGCAGTAGTGCAGGCGCTGCACAGCAGCGGTCTGACCAATCTCTATCTGCCGCGCGCACTCGGCGGGCTGGAAGCAGCGCCGCTCGCAGTCGCAGAAGCCGTTGAAGCGGTAGCCCGGCTGGACACCGCCGCCGCCTGGATGCTGATGGTCGCCAACGTACCGCGCTTTCTCGCCAGCACCTGGCCGGCCGAACTGGTCGACGAGGTCTGGGGCAATGCGCCCAACGCGCTTGCCGCGATCAGCGGCAATCAGACCTTCAGCGCCACGCCGTGCGATGGCGGCTACCGGGTCTCGGGACACACCGGATTCGCCAGCGGCTGCAATCACGCGCAGTGGTTCATTACGCCAGCACGGATCGAGGACCCCGCGCACCCGCGGACGGTCGCCGGCCCAGACTCAGCTGCGGCACCCGGCCCGAAGCGCGGCATGCTGCTGTTGCGCATGGCCGACTGCGAGGTGGTGCCGAACTGGGATGTGCTGGGCATGCGCGGTACGGGCAGCCATGACGTGCGGGCAACCGACCTGTTCGTGGCCAGCCGCTACCTGGTCCGCTTCGGGCCGGGCAGCACAGTAAATCGCTACTACACCGGACCGCTGTATCGCTGCGCACGGCGCGTGGTGTTTGCGACCTACGTGCCCATTTCCCTGGCGGTCGCCGAACGCGGCCTGGCAGCATTGAGTGCACTTGCCGAAAGCAAGCTGCCCTACGCCAGCGAACAGACGCTGAAACATCGCGCGCTGGCGCAGCACAAGTTTGGCCGCGCGCTGGCGCTGTATCGCTCGGGCAGGTTGTACTTCCACGACGCACTGGCACGCGCCATGGCGGATGCCGAAGGCGGCACGGTGCCAAGCGAACGGCAGCGCGCCGATCTGTACCTTGCATCCGTCCAGGCCGTGCAGTCCGCCGCCGAAGCGCTGCGGCTGGTCGCAGACGCGGCAGGCACGTCGATCATCTACGCGCAATCACCGTTTGAGCGTCTCGTGCGCGATATGGAAGTGCTGCGTCAGCATGGCTTCACCAGCGACAACCGCTACGCCAACGTTGCGCAGGTCTACTGGGGCGCAACGCTCGACTACCCCGCGCTGCTGCTCTAGCGGGCTGATCAACGTCCCAAGTCACAGCGCGCGACCCAGAAGTCTTCGCGCTTCCGCATCGGCAGATGCGACGCCTTGCGCACACGCACGGTCTATCATCCCACCGCACCCGCACAGCCAGTCCCATCGTCATGCTCATCAACTGTGTCGCCTACCAGAACGGCTACAAGCTGGCCGAAATCGCCAAGCAGGACATCAGCGCCTACATCGCGCGGCCGGATTGTTTTGTCTGGGTTGCGCTGAGCGACACCAACGTCGAAGAGATGGCCGAAATGCAGGAGGAGTTCGGCTTGTCGGAACTCGCTGTGGAAGACGCGCTTGCCGGCCATCAACGGCCGAAGATCGATGAGTACGGTGAGTCGGTGTTCGCCGTGCTGCATACCGTCGAGCCAGGCAACGTAAACAGCGACTTCAATGTTGGCCAGGTGAACATCTTCGTCGGCAGCAACTACGTGCTGTCCGTGCGCAATGGCACCTCGAAGGGCTTCACCGACGTGCGCGCACGCTGTGAACGCGAGCCGGAGCTGCTGCGCTTCGGCTCTGGCTACGTGCTGTACGCCCTGATGGACGCCGTGGTCGATCGCTACTTTCCGTTGCTCGATCAACTGGAAGTTGAACTGGACGTGATCGAGGCGCAGATCTTCAGCGGCAAGACCGAGCGCAAGAACATCGAGTCCTTGTATGGCCTGAAGGGCAAGCTCATGACCCTGCGGCATGCCACAGCGTCGTTGGGCGAGGCCAGCAACCGCCTGTTTGGCGGTCGCGTGCCGCCGGTCTGCGCAGGCATGGGCGATTACTTCCGCGACGTGCACGACCATCTGGTGCGGCTGAACGCGCACATCGACTCCATCCGTGAAATGGTGACGACAGCCATCTCCGTGAATCTGGCCATGATTTCGCTCTCGGAGACTGAGGTCACCAAGCGGCTGGCGGCCTACGCCGCACTGGTGGCCGTGCCGACCATGATCGCCGGCATCTACGGCATGAACTTCCAGCACATGCCGGAACTCGACTGGGTGTTTGGCTATCCGCTGGCGGTCGCCAGCATGTTCGCAATCGACCTCTACCTGGTCTGGCGGTTTCGCAAAGCCGGCTGGATGTAATGCGCTGGGCTTGCACCGCGCAGCTACTGCGCTAACCCCACCGACGCTGGCGACAGCACGTCCTCGAACAGTGCGCGCACCACCTGCTCGGCATCCGGCGCACTGAATATGTAGCGCCGAACGCTCTCGGCCGCGGCTGGGGTTATGAAGGGATAGTGCTCCATCAGGCCCGCCACGACGCCGCCACTGTCGCGCAACATGAATGCGGCCATGTCGATCACTTCAGCGCGGCCGCTCTGGCTCAAGCCACCCTGCGACATTGCACTCAGTGCCGAACCGGACGCGGGTTTCGCGCCTGCCCTCGCATCTGTTCTACCGCGGGGGTCAACGGGGTCAACGGGGTCATCAAGCTCCTCTGCATCGAGGTCGATCTCGACATCAACGTCGGACAGCTCGACGGCTTCATCGCCGTGCGCATGCAGGCCGACCACTGACAGACCCGGCGTGGGCACAAAGATCGACTGCACAAGAATGAGGTAGTGGCCCTCCTTCGGAATGCGGATCATCGTGCCAACGTTGACCTCTGCCTCGCCTTCCAGCAGCACACGACCATCGTCGAGCCCGAGACCGTTGCGCGACATGTTGGATATGAAGAATGCCCGGCGCTCACGGTCGTAGCGCAGCTTTGCATGCTGCCGCGACACCACTTCGCCCGGCAGGACCCAATCGCAGTTATCTGCACGCCCGATGATGGCGCCATCCGAAAGATCCACTTCCACATCGACGGGCTGTGTCCCGCGCGGCAGGCCACGCAGCACCAGCGTGACCATGGGCTGGCTGCCGTCGTACGCGGCCACGTCGCGCATGTCGTGATTGCCGCGCTGGTCCACCCGCAGGGACAGCACACGCACCAGCGCCTCGGCCCGCAGCACCCAGGCCTCCGCCTGTTGCGGACCCACCAGCGTCAACAGCCAATGACGGGCGAACAGTGCGAGTACGTCGGCCAGGTCGGTATCGACTTCCGCGCACTCTGCAGCCAGCTCAAGCCACTTCGCTGCAATGCGCTGGCAGGCGGTGACGGAGCGGGCGCTGCTCTGGCGATGGGTCGAGGCGTACTTCTCGATCTGGAACAACGCCTCGTTGATCTGATGTTCAACCCGCCGCGCGGTACGTGCCGTGTGGCGATCCCGCACGGAGATGGCCCGCAGCGCCGAGAAGAAGCGATCCCTCGTGCGTATGGCCTGTTTGGAGAGCGGTTGTTTCACGCCAGTCATCCTCCAGTGGGCCAGTCCCGTGGCCGAGTCACTGCATGCTGTTGCTGTGCTATTGCCATGCAGAACGAGGCAATGCAACTGAATTGGCGCAAGGATGAGAAACCATCGCGCAGGCCGAAGCATCAGTGTGCTGCGGCGCTGCCGATGCCAGGCGTGGCGTTTTGTGAGCAATCGAAAAAAACACCGGCGCGCACCCTTCAGCTGGGCAGGAAGTGCACCGGGTAGGTCACTGTCGTCACGCCCACGTCCTTCGCATCGAAGCGAAAGCTCCGGACCCGATTGGCAACCTGCTCGACCAGGCTGGGCTCAGCGATCTCCGACGACACCACCCGGACCCGCTCAACGCGGCCGTCCGGCGTGATGACCAGCTCGAGCACGATCTTCCCGGACAAACTCGGCGAATCGAGCAGCGCAGCCTGATACAGCCCGAACAGGGTGCCCTTATTGGCGTCGAACACGCGGCGGATTTCTTCCAGCGAGCGTTGTCGACCCGGCGGTGTGCCAGTAGCGCTACTGCTCGTCCCACCCCGCGCGGCCTTGGCCGCGGGTGGCGCACTCACGCGCGTCTCCGTCCGGCCAGCAAGCGCCACGTTGCCTACGGCGCCAGGGGCCGCATCCAGTGCCATCGCCCTGCGGCCCTGGTTTGCACCGAGCAGGGCACGATCTGCACGCGCCGGCCCGATGGTCGAGTTGGAAGCGGTTGCAGCGGCACGCAGCGTTCGTGCATCCGGTGCCCGCATGTCGGCGAAGGCATCTTCAAGCGCTGCCACCCCCGCATCGGCGGTACGGTCCACGGGCGCACGCTGCGGCAACGGTTGCGGCGGTGCAACAGTGCGCGGGATCACGCGTGCTGGTTGTGGGGCCGGCGCGTTGACCGGCTGTGGCAGCGGATCGGGCTGCTGCGCTTGCTTTACCGGTGGTGGTGGCAGCGGCGGTGGCACCGGCTTGGGCACGGGTGGTGCGAGCGTTATGCGCGTCATGGTCACAGCGTCACGCACTGCGCGAATCTGCTTTGGCACGTCGACCAGTGGAATGATCACGCCCAACACCAGCACCAATGCGACTGCGCCCAATTGCATCGCAACCGAACGACGCCATTCGTTCTCCGGCAGGCGCCAGGGCAACGGATAGGCTGTGGCCAGGGTCGTCATATCGACTTCGCTCCATGCATCCCCGCGCGCACGCCGACTTTCATGTCAGCTTTCGTTTCGCTTGCGCCGCTCAGGTTGGCTGCGCTGTTCATGTTGGCCGCGCAGCTCATGTGGGTTTGGCTGCAGGCCGATCGATCGCCAGCTGTACATCCGTGAAGTCTGCTGCCTGCACCGACGCCATCACGCGCTTCAGCGCGCTGTAGGGGATGGTCTTGTCGCCCAGAATCGTGACCGGCTTGGTCGACTCATCTTCTGCCGCGACCGGATGCTCAGCGCGTGCCTGCATCAATGCGTCGCGCAGCTTCGGCAGCACTTCACTACCGTCTTCGGTGGTCTGCAGCAGCTCGGTCATGTTCAACACCAGCTGCTTGCCAACCCGTACGCCATCGTTGTCAATGCTGACCACCACGTAGTTGTCTGGCACCGCGTCGGCCATCGACACCGGCAGTTGCAGCTCGGGCACCATCTCAAGCAACGGCACCTGACCACTGTTGACCAGCAGGAAGAACATGAGGATCGACAGCACGTCGATCATGGAGACCAGGTTGAGCACGGGCTCACCCTGCCGTTGCCGCAACTTGCGCCGGTGCATGCGCGTCTTCATCACGTTGCAGGCCCTCCAGCTTGAGCGACGTTGGCCGATTGATCCCCAGCAGGTGCATCACCAAGCGCAATCTCAGGAAACAACTCTGCCTGTACGGCCACACCGTTCTGTACGGCCGCGTAGCCACGCACGCGATCGAGCACACTGACCAGCGACTGGTAGGGCAGGTTCTGCTCGGCGAGCACCGACACCTTGCGCACGGTCGGTGCGCGGCGCTTCAGCTCCACCAGCACTGCCTGAAGGCCCGCGAGATCGTTCGCCGCGACGGTCGCGATCACACCACCTGCACTGTCGCCAATGCTGATCTGATCCTGGCGCACCACGATCTCGATGTCCTGGCGTGGCGCCGCATCTGCGGCTGCGGTCGGCGCGCCGGGCAGCGACAGGCCAAGGCTGCGTGTGTCGACAAACAGGATCTGCGTGCTGGTCACCAGCAGAAAGAACACCAGCACAGTGAACATGTCGATCATGGACACCAGGTTCAGCGACGTTTCGCCCTGTTCTGCCCGTGCCAGCTGACGCTTGAGTTTTGCGCGCTTCATGAAGGCTTGCCTCAGGCTGCCGCAGAACTCGATCCACTTCGACCTGCCAGCGGCTTGCCGGGCTCACTGCTGGCGCCACCCTGCACGGCGATTGAAGTGGTGTACTCCATGCGTTGCTCAAGCAGATTCAGAAACTTCACCTGAGCGATCTCGAGGCTCTCGGTGATGGCCACCGTGCGCGCCTGCAGATAGGTATGCGCCAGCAACAACGGAATGGCCGTCATCAGACCGAATGCCGTGCAGTTCATGGCAATCGAAATGGCCGCCGACAGTGTGGCCGCCTTCTGCGCAGCGTCGGCTTCACCGACACCCGTGAACGCATCGATCAGACCCACCACCGTACCGAGCAGACCAAGCAACGTAGCCACGTTGGCAAACGACGACAGATAGGCAGTGCGTCGCTCGACACTTGGCAGCACTTCGAGCAGTGCTTCTTCCATGGCCATTTCAAGATCTGCGCGACGGCGCGTATGCGGCAGTCGGCGAACAGCTTCGCCCAGCATGTGCGCAATACCAGTGCTGGGCGCGTGCGTGGCATCCATCACCTCCTTCATGCGACCCGCGCGCAACGAGATCATCAGCGCTTCAAAGTCGCGCCGGTTCTCTGCAAGCGTGCGCGTGAGCACCACCACCCGCTCGATGGCAATGGCAAACCCCAGCGCCATGAGTACGGCAATGGGGTACATGAAGGCGCCGCCGCCCTGAAAAAAACCAACGATCACATCCATTACTCAGCCTCCATCCGCAGGGTCGCCCAGCAGCCGCTGCCGGTATTGCAGCAGTCGCGAGTGGGCATCGGGGTCCAGGGGTTCAAACAATTCTTTGGCCTTCAGTACCGGCGCTGCATTCAGCCCTGCGGTGCCTTCGGCGGCGCGCCACGGCAGGATGTACAACACCTTGGGCAGTTCACTGCTGCCCGTGATTACATCTTCATCCAGCCGGACCTGCGTGCGGCTGGACGACGTTTCAGCGCGCTGGCTTGCTGCTTCTGCAGGCGGCGCAGTCTCACCAGCAACAGCTTCCGCAGCCAGCGCATTCTGTTCG
>CAMAVY010000070.1 GCA_945861675.1 Klebsiella pneumoniae
CCGAAGGTGTCGTAGATGAAACCCGCAAAGGGCGACGCAGTCAGTTCAAACGGCAGCTGAATCGGTCGCAGGTAGCCGTTCACCTGCGGGAACGAACGCGAACCAAACGATGCGGCAATGGCGAATGCGCGCAACGGCGACATGCCCGCAAGACCCAGCCCGTACAGCCCTGCCGAGAGGATGGCCATCTCGAAACTGTTGGCGAATGCCAGCGCGGTCAGGCCCAGCACGTGCAAAGCCAGCGCAATCCACATGGCGACACGGCCACCGAGCCAATCGGAAATCCAGCCGATCGGTGGCTTGCCCAGCAACGACATGCTGGCCACCGCGGCGCTGACCGCCGCCGCCTGCATGCCGCTCAGGCCGACGTTCAACGCGTGCTTGTACAGGTGCAGCATGACCACACTGAAGATGCACTGCATGACACCGAAGATCAGTGCGATGGCCCAGAACTCCCGCCGTCGCAGCATCTCCTTGAACGTCCACACACGTGCGTCGTGCGCTTCACCCAGCGGGTCCGCCTGCGGCGCAAGGCCCGCCATGCTGCGCTGACCGTCAATCACCTCGCCGATGTCAGACGGTCGATCGCGCATCAGGAAGAACACCAGCGGCAACAGCACCAACGCGGTCATGGCGCCGAAGATCAACATCGCGCCACGCCAGCCCAGCGCGCCATTCAACCAGGTGGCGAAGAACGGCATGAGAATGCCGGCGCCCGATGCACCCGCAACTGCAAACGACAACGCAAGGCCGCGCCGCCGATCGAACCAGCTGACCAGAATGCGATGCCAGGTGAAGTTGCCCATGCAGCTGATGCCAATGCCCATGAACAGCCCGACCGCAAGATAGAACTGCCAGAGCACGTGTGTATTGGCCAGCACGACGTAGCCCAGCGTCATCACAACGACACCGAACATCAGCACACGCCGCGGCGACACACGATCGAGCAGCCGCCCGAGGAAGGGCGCGACGATGGCGCCTACGACGGTCGCAGCCGAAAAGCCCCATGCGACCGCCTGCGTGCCCGCGCCATACGCGCGCGTGAGTTCAGGCAGAAACGGTCCGCGGGCATAGGAATAGAAGCCGGTGCCCAGAAAGCCAAGCATGCCCGCGGCAAACACGATCACCCAACCATAGAAGAATGGAAATCGCTTCGGATCGATCATCAGGCGCAGCGCTGCATGACCGGCCTGACCCATGCGCTGCGGACGCTAGGCATGCTCAGCGTCGCCGAACCGGCGCGTGATGCCCTGATAGGCGTCGATGCGGCGATCACGCAGAAACGGCCAGCCGCGACGCTGACGCTCCAGTGCGTCCAGATCCAGATCGTGCACAACCACGGCATCGCCATGGGTTGCGGCCTGCGCCAGCACGACACCGTCAGGCGCAGTGATGAAGCTGCTGCCCCAGAACTCGATACCTTCAGCGGGCCGATCCGGCGTCGGCTCGAGGCCCGTGCGATTGATCGCGAGCACGTGACAACCGTTGGCGATGGCATGGCTGCGCTGAATAGTGATCCATGCGTCGCGCTGCGCAGCGCCATGCGCATCCTTCTCGGCCGGATGCCAACCAATGGCCGTCGGGTAGATCAGCAGCTCGGCGCCCGTCAGTGCCGTCAGCCGCGCCGCTTCCGGATACCACTGATCCCAGCAGACCAGCACTCCGATTCGCACACCGGCGACCAGCACACTCAGAAAGCCCAGGTCGCCCGGCGTGAAGTAGTACTTCTCGTAGTACTTCGGATCATCCGGGATGTGCATCTTGCGATAGCGATGCACCAGCTGACCGGCGGGGTCCAGCACTACCGCCGTGTTGTGGTACAGGCCCGGCGCGCGGCGCTCGAACAGCGACAACACCAGCGTCACGCCCAACACTTTTGCCAGGGCGCCAAAGCGCTCCGTGGTCGGCCCCGGGATCGGCTCTGCCAGATCACACAGCGCTGCGTCTTCCACCTGACAGAAGTAAAGCGAGCGGAACAGCTCCGGCAGACAGATGAGTTGTGCACCCTCCGCCGCCGCAGCCCGAATGGCCGCTTCCGCACGGGCATCGTTGCTGCTTGCATCGTCGTCCATGTGCATCTGCACCAGCGCCACGCGCAGGCGCCGTGCTGCAGCACTCTTCGTTGCTGGCATGCGTGTGACTACCTCCGGCCCTGCGTTGATCAGTCTTCCTGCGGCGCCACAATGCGCCGCTTCTCCATGTAGGTGTTGTCGCGGAACAACGCGTCGTAGCGGTTCAACAGCTCTACGCCAATGCGCGGCTTCAGACCTGCACTGGCCTGTTGCTCACGAATGATGGCCTGCATGCGTCGGTGCAGATCGTTGGGGAAGTACTGCACAAGGGCCAGCATTTCCTCGATCGACATGCCGCGCACCATCTTCTCGACGAAGTAGCCCGAGGCTTCTTCTTCATCGGCATACACGTGCACCTCGGGCACACGGCCCAGCAGATTATGCGTGTCACCCATGATGTCCTGGTACGCACCCACCATGAAGATGCCGAGTTGATAGGGCTCGTTGCCGCGCAGCGTATGCACGGGCAGATACTTCGACGACTCGGCACACACGTAGCGATTCACCTTGCCATCTGAATCGCAGGTGAGATCCACCAGCACCGCACGGCGCGTGGGTTCCTCATCAAGCCGCGTCAGCGGCACGATGGGAAACTGCTGACCGATTGCCCAGTGATCCAGCATCGACTGAAACACCGAGAAATTGCACAGGTACTGATCGCTGAGCTCAGATTCCAGATGCTGCAGCTCGGGCGCAACCGAGCGGTAGGGCAGCGTCTGCACCTGTTCCCACAGCTTGCGGCAGACAGCCCAGTACAGACGCTCCGCATTCGCCTTGTGCTCGAGCGACAGGTAGCCCAGGTTGAACAACTGGCTGGCCTGTTCGCGCGCCTCACGCGCATCGTGGTACGCCTCGCGCAAACGATTCGGCTTGGGCGCGTCGTCTTCCATGGTGCTGGCCCAATGGTAGGTTGCGGCCAGCAGCTGCAACGGCTGCGCTTCATCGTCGCCGACTTCGGGCACCGCCCCATCGTCGCGTTGAAACGCGCCCAGCACGTCGACCACCAGCACAGAGTGATGTGCCGTCACTGCACGCCCGCTTTCGCTCACCAGTACCGGGTGCGGCACGTCGCGGCCATCGCACACTTCCATCACGGTGAACACGATGGCGTTGGCGTATTCCTGCAGCGAGTACTGGATGCCACTGGATTCGTCGTCGCCATAGCCACCGCCGTAGTTCACGCCAAGACCGCCACCCACATCGAGGTAGTGCACGGGGATACCCATGGAGTGCAGGTGCGAATAGATCTGGCTGAGTTCGCGCACCGCATCCTTCACGGCGTTCACCGACTCGATCTGCGAGCCGATGTGAAAGTGCAACAGCTTCAACCAGTGCCCGCGGCCTTCTTCCAGCAGGCGCGCCGTCACATCGACCAGCTCCGGCACCGACAGCCCGAACTTCGACAGACTGCCGCCGGACTCTGCCCACTTGCCTGCACCGCCCGCATCCAGCCGAATGCGCACCCCGAACTGGGCCGGCACCTGCAACTCGTCGGCAATTTCAAGGAAGCGTTCGAGTTCGTGCAGCTTCTCCATCACCGGCAGCACGTTGCGGCCCAGCTGTTGCGCGTCGAGCATCAACCGCAGCATGTCGTCGTCTTTCACGCCATTGCACAGCAACAGCCGACTGCCGGAGTTCAGTTGCACGAGGCCCGCGACAAGCTCTGCCTTCGAGCCACATTCGAGCCCCATGTCGTAGGGCTCGCCCGCGTCGAGGATCTCCTCCACCACTTCACGCAGCTGGTTCACCTTGATCGGGTACACGCAGCGATAGCTGCCCTCGTAGCCGGCGTCCGTGACGGCAAGCGCGAACGCTTCGTTGATGCGTTTCACGCGTTCACGCAGCACATCATGAAAGCGCAGCAGTATGGGTGGATACAGGTCCTGACGCGCAAGATCTGCGACCAGACTGGCGATATCGATGTCCGAACCACCCTCGCGCGCGGACCGCACCACCATGTGGCCGTTGTCGGCGACGGCGAAAAAACGGTCGCTCCACTCGTCGATGCGGTACATCTCGGTCGCGCTGTCCACGCTCCAGTCGCGCGGTGGATCCGGTTCCCAGTTGTTGCGTGTGCTGCTCACTGGCCCAGCACCCAGGCAAAGATCAACGGCGCCACGATCGTGGCATCGGACTCGATCACGAACTTCGGCGTATCTGCAGACAACTTGCCCCAGGTGATCTTCTCGTTCGGCACCGCGCCGGAGTACGAGCCATAGCTCGTGGTCGAATCCGAGATCTGACAGAAGTAGGCCCAACGCCGGATGTCGTGCTGCTGCAGGTCCTGCTCGAGCATGGGCACGACACAGATCGGAAAGTCACCGGCAATGCCGCCCCCGATCTGGAAGAAGCCAATGCCGTTCGGCTCGCATGCGGATTGATACCACTGTGTCAGCGACATCATGTATTCAATGCCCGTGCGCACGGTGTGCACGTTCTTCACGTCGCCGGTGATGCAGTGCGATGTGTAGATGTTGCCCAGTGTCGAGTCTTCCCACCCAGGCACGAACATCGGCAGGTTGCGCTCTGCTGCCGCGACCAGCCAGGAGTCCTTCGGATCGATCTGGTAGTGCTGCTTCACCGCGCCGCTGTTGATGACGCGAAACAGGAACTCGTGCGGGAAGTGCTTGCGTCCCTCGGCGTCTGCCTCCGTCCACTCGGCGAGTACAGCGCGTTCGATGCGCCTGATCGCTTCCTCCTCTGGAATGCAGGTGTCGGTGACGCGATTGAGGTGCCGTGCCAGCAGTGCTTCTTCGTCGGTTGCATTCAACTCGCGGTAGTGCGGAATGCGCACGTAGTGATCGTGCGCCACGAGGTTGAACAGATCTTCTTCGAGGTTCGCGCCGGTGCAGCAGATGCCATGCACCTTGTCCTGACGAATCATCGAAGCCAGCGACAAGCCCAGTTCAGCCGTGCTCATTGCACCGGCCAACGTGACGAGCATGCGCCCGCCTTTATCGATGTGCGTGCTGTAACCGCGCGCGGCATCCACCAGCGACGCCGAATTGAAGTGGCGATAGTGATGCTCCATGAATCGGCCAATCGGTCCGCGGTCAGTCACGCTTGTTCTCCATCCATCAAGGTCTGTAATGCACTGGGTCAACAACGCAGAAGCTCAGAAATGCGGCGTTGCGCGCGCCGCATTCCGCCGGCAGGCGGCGCGCAATCGTCATGCCATGGTCACGCAATCGGCACCTGTTGCGTCAGGCAATGCCAGGCACCAAAGCCACGCACAACCACGCGCGAGTCAATCGGCACCAGGCGCCGGCCAGGCAGCAGTTCACTGACGATGCGAATTGCTTGCGCATCACGCGCGCCACCGTACACCGGCAACAGCACCACTTCGTTGCCAATGTAGAAATTGGCGTAGCTTGCCGGCAGCCGCCGTTCGTCGTACTCCAGCGGATCGGGTTCTGGCAGTTCGACGACGCGCAGCTGCTCACCGCCCGCCCCATGCCAGGCGCGCAGCCGCTGCAGGTTGTCCTGCAACGGCGAGTGATTCACATCCTGTGGGTCCGGTTCAACAAGACACACCACGGTATGTGTGTCGACGAATCGCGCGAGGTTGTCGATATGGCCATCGGTGTCATCACCCACCACACCGCCGCCCAGCCAGATCAGTTCGCGGCAGCCCACGGTGTCTGCCAGCAGCTGCTGCAGCGCGGCCTTGCTGACCTCGCCATTGCGATTCGGGTTCAGCAGGCATTCTTCGGTCGTCATGACGAGGCCCGCGCCGTTGCCTTCGATCGCGCCGCCTTCCAATACCCATTCACTGCGCTGCACGCGCGCCGACATGAAGTCGGCCATGGCGCGCGCTGCCGCATCGTCATCGCTCCAGGGCGGGTATTTGCCACCCCACGCATTGAAGCGGAAGTCCACACAGCCCTGCATTGTGTCGCGCCCGTCGATCTGCTGCGTGAACACCGGGCCGTAGTCGCGGCACCACGCATCGTTGGTGCGAATGCGGTGCAGGCGCACGCCTGCGCCGCTCGCCGATGCATTCAGTACACGCACGCCGGCACGCAACAACTGTGCGCGCGCGTGTGCTTCCACGGCTTCATCGAGCACATTCAGATGCAGCACTTCACCTGCGGCCAGCGCCGCAATCGCCTGCACGAACGCCTGCTCGAGCAGCGCTACATCCTCGGGCCAGGTGCCGCGGTTGTGCGGCCACGACATCCACGTACCTTCGTGGCGCTCCCACTCTGCCGGCCAACGCACGCTTGCCCTCATGCGGGAATCAGCACTCATGCAGGGCGCGCCGCCATCAACCGCCGACTGATCTGCATCGCGCGCTCCCGTGTGAACGGCTCGGCGTGTTGCGTCTCCGGGTCCCACAGACTCCGCGGCGCGTCGTCCAGATGACCGCCGTACACATGCAGGCCACAGGTCAGCTGCGCCAACGGATTGGCGATGGCGTGAATCGTGTTGCCGTCCAGCGTCAGCACACCAGGCGCGCGCACTTCATGCCGCTCAATGCTGCGTACCTGGCCATCCACCAGCCGATAGAAGGTGTTGTCTTCCTGACCTTCGTAGATTCCAACCACCGCCCAGAGGGTGTGGTTGTGTGGCGGCGAACGGAAACCCGGCGGAATGCGCACATTCAGCACGGTCAGATCGTTGTCCTGGTACAGCACGCGCTCGCCGGGTTTGCCTGCCGCGGCAAGCTGCAACGCGGTGTTCACGGCCGCAGGTTCGGCCACGGCCGCGCGCACCAGGTCAGCCACCCGGCGGACATCACCCGCCGCCGCCCGGCAATCGGCAATGAAGCGCTGTAGATCAAACGCGGTGCTGGCTGCAGTCATCGGGTGCATGCCTCCTGGCGAGGTCGGCACTATAACGTGCGGCCCCGTGGTCTACGGCGCGTCGGCACATCGCAGCGCTGCTTTTTCAGTCCTCGTCTTCAGTCCTCAGGAACGCAGGGGCAATAGGCGCGCAGCGCAGACAAGGTGCCGGGCATCCGGTTCGCGCGCAAGCCGCACAACACATCGTTGCCGGGCCGCGTCCCGGCATGGTTGCGCAGCTGCGCAACCAGCAGCTTCGCCGCAAAGCGATCGTTGTCGAAGGCCAGCGCAAATGGCACCAGCCCGAATGAGTCTGCAACAAACGGATCAACGCCGCCGCGTTGAATGAGTGCCGCCAACATCTTGTCTTCGTGTTTGTCGCGATCGCCAAGCAACAGTCCGACGAGCGCGAGCTGACGCTCGCGGGAATTCAGCAGCCGCCAGTCAATCGCCTTGCCGCTGCCGTACAAGCCGCGGAACTTCACGATTGCCGCAACGTATGGCGGCACCTTCGCGTTCTCGACCTCAAAGCGCCGTTGGCGTGAATGCAGCGTGTACGCTTCGGCGGCGTGCTGCGCTTCCAGCGTCATCACGCGCGTGCAGGCGACGTCGCAACCGCTCTGAATGCCAGACAGCAGCACCAGGCTGCACATGCTCAGCCAGACGCGCAGCGACCTGCGCAGCTGCCCGTGCTTACGAAGCGACATGACGTGGACCCGCATGACATGGACCGGCATGCCGCAATCAGACCCCGTGCTGGCGGAAGAACCACAGCAGCTTCTGCCATCCGTCACGCGCCGCATCTGCGGCATAGCTGTCGCGATAGTCCGCATGGAATCCATGCGGTGCCTCTGGATACACAACAATTTCACCCACCTTGTGTGCTGCCTGCATGGCATCGCGCATGGTCTGCACATCGGCCTGCGGGATGCCGCTGTCCTTGCCGCCGTACAAGCCCAGCACCGGCGCGTGCAACAAGGCTGCACGCATGAGTGGGCTTTGCGGCTGCAACGCGGTCGGCTCGCCGCGCAGGCGGCCGTACCAGGCCACGCCTGCTTTCACGCTGGCGCTGTGCGCGGCGTACAACCAGACAATCCGTCCGCCCCAGCAGAACCCGGTGATGCCCACGCGTGCATCGTTGCCACCGTCCTTCTGCGCCCATGCGCGCGTGGCATCCAGATCCGCCATCACCTGCACGTCCGGGACCTTCGCCACAATCGGCATGATGTCGCGAAAGTCGGTGATCTTCGAAACATCGCCCTGGCGGGCGTAAAGCTGCGGCGCCACCGCCAGATAGCCCTCTTTCGCCAACCGCCGGCACACGTCTTTGATGTGCTCATGCACACCGAATATCTCCTGCACCACGAGCACCACAGGAAACGGACCGCGGCCACGCGGACGAGCGCGATAGGCGGGCACATCACCCTCCGCCGTCGGGACGCGCACATCGCCCGCCACCAGGCCACCGCTCGAGGTTCTGATGGCGGCCGCATTGATCGGCCCAGCGGCCAACGTGTAGCCCGCTGTCAAGGCGCCACCGATGAGCGAGCGACTGACAAACGAGCGGCGACTGACCGGATGGGTTGGGCTCAAGGGTTTCTCCTGGGAGACACGGTGCGGCGAGCAAGGAGTTTTGCGGAACGCGCCGGCAAAAGCGATGCATGGGACATAGCATGCACGCACGGCGCGCCGAAGCGCGCCACACACTGGCGCCATGACGCACCGACACCAGAAAGACGACGAGCCCGCCTGCCCATGATCGAACCGCACGTCCTGGTCGAACTGCTCAGACTGCTCTCCCGCGGCGACCGGCTGGACCTCCAACGGCTGACCTCCGCGCAGGGCGCGCTCCTGGATGCGCTTTCGGGCACAAGCATCGATGCCGACAGCCGGCGCATGTTGATGGACCACGGCGTCTGCTTCGACGACCGCGGCGCCACGTCGACGGTGCAGATTCCCGGCGGGCTGGACGTGCTCGATGCGCAGCAGATCCGCCCTGCGCTGCAACGCGGCGCCGCGTTGTCGAATCTCGAAGTACGCTGGAGCGTCGACTCGACCAACAGCATTCTGCTGGCGCGCGCCGCAACACAGTCCATCGATGGCACTGTGCTGCTGGCGGAGCACCAGAGCGCCGGCCGCGGTCGACGTGGACGAACCTGGTTGAGTCCGGTGGCCAGCAACCTGTACATGAGCATCGGCGCGCACTTCCCGCGTCTGGAAGATACGCGGGCCATGAGCCTCGCAACGGGCGTCGCCATTGCCGATGCGCTCAGCGAACTGGGCTACGCAGACATCGGCATCAAGTGGCCCAACGATCTGCAGATCGGCGGCCGCAAGTTGTCCGGCATTCTCATCGAAAGCAGTGGGATGGGGCCGCGCGGCGTTGCCATGGTGATCGGCATCGGCATCAACGTGCGGGTGCCCGCCTACGTTGGCGAGCAGATCGACCAACCCTGGATCGATCTGACGCAAGCCGCGCCGATTGCACCCAACCGCAATCGCATCTGCGCGGCGGTGGTCGCACACGTGTTCGACATGCTGGACAGCCTGCGGCATGGCCAGCTGCAGCACTGGCTGGAACGCTTCAAGCGCTACGACATTGCACGCGATCAGCCGGTCACGATCCGGTTCGCGGAACGCGAAGTGCACGGGATCGCCCGCGGCATCGACCACACTGGCGAGCTCAAGGTCGACGTCGACGGCCTGGCGAGGGTGTTTTCTGCAGGTGAGGTCTCGCTGCGCGTGCAATAGCGGCGTGTGTCGAACCTGCAGTACCGTGCTTAGCTGTTCGCGCAGGCCGTCTGATTGCAAGTCCGTCAACACAGCTGCCATCGCAAGCAGGCGAACAACAAGAAGGAGAAGGCGAATGGACGACCTCAACTGCTGGAACTGCGGCGAGTCGCTGGACGAAATCCCCCGTCCGATCAGTCGCCATGCGAACTGCCTGCTGTGCCATGCCGAGCTGCATGCGTGCCGTCAATGCCGAAACTTCGACGCCAAGCGGCCAACCCAATGCCTGGACGAGCGCTCCGACCCACCCACACGCAAGGACATTGCCAACTTCTGCGAATGGTTCGAGCCGACGTTAGTGACCAGCGCAGGCGCGCTGGACCGCAACGCCAGTGCCAAGGCGCGGCTCGACGCCTTGTTCGGCGGCCCTGCCGCAGCCGGCCAACAGGCCGATGAAGGGGACGGCGCGGCCGATGCGGCGCCTGCCACGCCACCCGCACTGACAAAGGCGGAAGCCGCGAAGGCAGAGCTGGAGCGCCTGTTCGGCGCACGAAAACGCGACTAGATCGGACAACGCCAAACCGGGCCGAATTCAAGAAGCACAGCTGCGCACGGCAGAATCCACGCCCGCTAGTCCTTCGGCAGCCCGAGAATGCGCTCGCCGATGATGTTCTTCTGAATGTTCGGCGTGCCGCCGCCAATCACAACATTGGGCCAGGACAACGCATCGGTGGCCCAACGGCCTTTGTCGACCGCGCCATCCGTGCCGGCCTGCTGCAACCCGGCTTGCCCCAGCAGCTCCACCGCGAACTCGCCCATTTCAATCTCGAGCTCCGCGCGGTGCAGTTTGTTCACAGAGGTCTCGCTGGACAGCGGCTCGCCCTTTAACTGCTTGGTGAGATAGCGCATGCCGTTCAGCCGCATGGCCTCAATGCGCGCTTCGATACGCGACAGGCGCTTGCGCACGATCGGGTCTTCGCTGGCCAGGCGACCGCGCTTGCGCGTGCTGCCAACCAATGCGCGCAGTTGCTCGAGCTTCTGATACAGGCCGGTGACTTCGCCAATGCTCGAACGCTCGTTGGCCAGCGCCGACACCGTGACCGCCCAGCCCTTCCCTTCGCTGCCCAGTCGGTTCTCGACCGGTACTTTCACATCGGTGAAAAACACCGAGGCAAAGTTGGCCGCACCGGCCATGTTCTCGATGGGATGCACGTCGATGCCCGCTGATTTCATATCCACCAGCAGGCACGTGATGCCGTCGTGCTTGCGCTCCGGATTCCAGGACGTGCGGCACAGCAGAATGATCCAGTCTGCCCAGGGCGCACCTGAGGTCCAGATCTTCTGCCCGTTGACTACGTAGTGATCGCCTTGCAGCACGGCCTTCGTCTGAATGGCGGCCAGGTCCGAGCCATGGTTGGGCTCTGAGTAACCCGTGCACCAATTGACCTTGCTGTCGAGGATGTCGGGAATGAAGCGCTGCTTCTGTGCTTCCGTGCCGTACTGAATGATGCCCGGCCCTACCCAGGCGAGCCCCATGAACGACGTGCCCAGTGGCGGCGCGTTGCGCTTGGCCATCTCTTCTTTAAGGATGACCTGCTCGATGATGCTGCCACCACCACCGCCCACTTCCTTGGGCCAGGAAAAACCTACCCAGCGCTGTGCGCGCACCTTGGTCAGCCAGTCCTGCATGTGGCCGGGCTCGCGACGTTTGTCGCGCGCCAGGTTCTCGTCGAGAAACGCGCGAACCTCGGCGCGAAAGGCTTCCTCGGACGGGGAAAGATCAAAGTCCATGCTGCAAAACCTCTAAAAGCAAACCTGAGTACACGGCGCGCACGGTCAAGCAGCCCGGTCCGATGTAGGGGGGGGCGATGCACCGCTCGCCCCGTGCCTGCTATATGCACGCTCGTAGTGATGGTCGGCATCGCCGAACATCGGCCGCACCCACTTCGCCCGCTTCAAGTACAGCTGAATGTCGTAGTCCGCGGTGTAACCGATGGCGCCGTGCAGCTGCACGCCGTCAATGCCAATGCGCGGAAACGCCTCAGCCGCATAGGCCTTCGCCAACGATGCAGCACGCGGCAGCTGCGCCGGGCTCTGATCGATGCACCAGGCCGCGTAATAGACCAGCGACTTCACGCTCTCCACGTCGACGAATATCTCTGCGAGCCGGTGTTTCACGCCCTGATAGCGGCCGATGAGCTCGCCGAATTGAACGCGCTGCTTGGCGTACTGGCTCGTGAGCATCAGCAGCTGCTCCATGGCACCAACAGCTTCCGCCGTGACTGCCACGGCGCCGCAGTCCAACAGCTTCGCAAGGGTGCTGAAGTTTGCCGCAGGCAACAGCGCATCTGCGGCCACCCGCACGCCGGTCAGCGTCAGCGTACCCGTGCGCTTGGTTGCATCCATGGTCGGGTGCGATGTCACCGACAGACCTTGGACGGTGCGATCGATGAGCGCTACACGCACATCACCCGCGGTGCCCGGGCGGAACGCCACCAGATACACATCAGCCGCGCCTGCGTCGGCGACAAACCGCTTCGCGCCGTCGAACACGAAACCATTGCCTTCAACGCGTGCGCTGAACGTCACGCCCTCAGGTGAAAACACATCGGGTTCGTCGAGCAGCGCGGGCACGGCAATACGCTTGCCGCTGACCCAGTCGGGTAGATGCGCACGCTTCTGCGCCTCACTGCCACCGTCGAGCAGCAGCAGCTGCGCCAGGGTATGACTGATGAACGGAGACGGAAAAAGACTGCGGCCCTGCTCTTCCAGCACCACCAGCACATCGACCCAGCCCAGGCCCATGCCGTCGAACTCTTCCGGCACCACCAGCCCAAGCCAGCCAAGCGCTGCGGCCGCGCGCCACAGTTCGTGGGAAAAGCCCGCCTCGGTCGCTGCCTGCTTGCGCACCTCGAGCATCGGCGCGCGATCATCCAGAAAACGCCTGAGCTGTTCGCGCAACTGATTCTGTTCAGCGGTGAATCCGAAGTTCATCTGCTCGGGGCCTCGTGGTCGTACAGACCCATAGGGCCTTTCGTTGACGTGCTTGACTGCCTCTGTCGGATGCGCGCCCTGCCGCAGCATCAGCCTGATGCATTCAAGCGAAGCAGCGCTACACCGCCAGCAGCTTGCTGGATTTTTTCATGGCGTGACAGAATCCGGCCGTTTTAGCACAGCCGGACGCATCCGAACCAGCGCGCTCAACAGCACATGCGCCTGAGTATTCCGCGAGCAGGTCACGGCACCGGCCTGCCCGGGTCGGCGCACACTCCGACCTGAGCTCGCAGCGGCTCAGGCACTCTCGCAACTCCACCGGACACCCGCCACCATGACGCTGAGCCTGACTGATCTGACCACGCGGCTGGCTGGCTACCTCAGCGAACGCAATTCAGCGCCGACCGCGATCACAGACATTGCACGCATTCCCGGCGGCGCTTCGCGGGAGACGTACCGACTGACAGCCACGGTTTCTACAACAGCTGCGCTCTCTACAACAGCTTCGCTCTCTACAACAGCTGCGCTGGGGGGCAAGGCACACGACATGATCCTGCGCATCGATCCCGAGTCGAGTCTCATCGATACCGATCGCGCGACAGAATTCGCGGCGTACTCGGCGGCGTTCCGCTCCGGCGTCATTCCCGTGCCGGAGCCGCTGGTGCTGGAAGAGAACAAAGCGCACCTCGGCCAGCCCTTCACATTGATGGCGGAGATCCGTGGCTGCCAGACCAGCGCGCTGGCGCTGCCACCTGCGCACATCGCGAAGATCGCCGACCAGAAGTGGTCGATCCTCGGGCGCCTGGCCGCACTGGATGTGGATGCAATCGGCATCAGCCATGACCTGCCGAAACCACAACTGCACGAATGCGCATTGCGCGAGGTGGATTACTGGGCCGGTGTGATCAGCAAGGATGCGATGTATCCGCAGCCCATTGCAGAAGCGGCGATCAGGTGGCTGCGCCGCAACGAGCCGCCGTCGCCCGCCAAACTGGCGCTCGTGCACGGCGACTACCGAACCGGCAATTTCCTGTTCGACGACAACGGTGTCATCAGGGGCATTCTCGATTGGGAAATGGCACACCTGGGTAACCCGCTGGAAGACCTTGCGTGGTCACTGGATCCGCTCTGGTCGTGGCCAGACAAACAGCTTGCCGGGCGACTCATCCCGCGGCTTGAGGCCATCGCCATTTTCGAGCGTGCCAGCGGCATGACCGTCGACCTCGAAGTGTTCCATTGGTGGGAGGTGTTCGCCTCACTCAAAGCAGTCGGCATCTGGGTGTCGTCTACCGAGGACTTCGAGCACGGCAAAACCAAGGAGCCGATCCTTGCGATGGCAGGCTGGCTGATGACCGATCGACAGAACCGTATTCTGGTCGACCGGCTCGCGCCGAACAGCCCACGTCAGTACACGGAACAACTATCTGCTCAACGGCTGCTGTCCAAATGATCCCGCACACCCCAGCCGCGATTGGCTACATCGCACAACGTCTGATGACGCATGTGGCCCCAGAGTTGCGCACACAGTTCGGCGTTGCCGATCTGGCGCTCATCGGCACACTGCTCAGCATGATCGGCCAGGACTTCGACCGCGCGGCCGAAGCACGCCTGCAGGACATACGTGAAATGCGCGACATCTTCAGCGATGCGGAGAACGTGCTGAAGGACGATGCGCTGAATATCCGCACGGCCGAAGCCAGCGCGTGGCCGCTGCACGATCTGCGCATCTCCGCACTCGACGAGGCGCACGCCTTGCACAGCAAGCTGCTCATCGAGGTTCATGCGCGCGTGGAGCAGCACGCAGGCGGCGCCGCGCAGCAGATCAACCTGCGGATCTGGGAGTATCTGGCGCGGCATGCCGCGCGGCACAGTTACGAAGCTGCGGTCTAGACACGCGGCAGCGGCCCGTTTACTCCGCAGCGGCCCATCTGCACGCGGCAGCGGTCGAGGCCCCGCTGCCACGCACACGCGGTCAGCCCCGCGCCATCGCTTTCCTGAACGCGTCAGCTGCCGCATCGGCTTTCTTCACGGAATCACGCGCCGCCATGCGCGTGTGCCACTCCTGCGCGCCGAGTTCTGCAACCAGATCCATATCGGCGTTGGCTTTGGCCGACAGATTGCCCAGCGCCAGCGTGTAATACAGAACGAAGTCGGCATAGCTCATGTCCTGCCCTGCCACCCAGGGCTTGAACTGCAGCAGCCGCTTGAGCGCGGCCACGCCCTTCACGAGGTCAGGCTTGATGCCGGCCTTCACATCGTCCGGCACCGGCCGACCAAACAACACGCCAAAGCCGCGCCGCGCCACCAGTTCAATGTACAGCTCCATGGCCTGCGTCATCTCGCGCGCCTTGGCACGCGCGAATGGATCTGCGGGCAGGAATGATGGACGCGGGTACGCGTCTTCCAGGTAGTCGAGGATGGCGTGCGTCTCAGTGATGAATCCGCGCTCGGTTTCCAGCGTTGGAATCTTGCCCATCGGGCTCTTGACCAGATATTCCTCTTCCTGGGTCGGCGGGCGCAGCACCTCTTCGAAGGGCAGCCGCTTTTCGAGCAGCGATATCTTGACCATGTTGTAGTAATTGCTCAGCGGGGCACCGTACAGCTTCAGCATCGTCGTCTCTCCGAATGGCGCGGGGGCATGAAGGGCCGGCCAGCACAAACTGGGCATGGCGGCGGGATAGCGATTCTGCTTCTGCCAGCGGCACCGCCGCCAGCCTGCACTTGCGTTTTCCCGCGCTGCGTCGAGCACTCGTGGTACGCGATCGAAACCCAGTTGCACACCGCACGATTGCCCGCTGGCCCGGATTCTGCTTTTCTGCAGACATTCCTCACCATCGTTCGTCTGCACGGCTGTCGGGCAGGGCCTGCCCAGACAGCCCGAAGTCATTTCCGGAGTCATGATCATCAAGCCTTGGTCTTTTCAGGCGATCGGCACACCTGCGCCCGTGCTTCGCCTCAGTGGCGGCGTGGCGCCGGTGCGGCGCAGGAACGTGTCGCCGGTGCGGCGGAGGAACGTGTGGCAGTGGTCGCGGAAGCAGCCGCGCCTGCTCGCCACGCTGCTTTTGGTCTGGACACTTTGCCCTGCAGGTATCGCGCGGGCCGAGGCTATCTCCGCTGTGCCCGCCGCATCGAACAGCACCACCGCCGACGCCGTGAGCGCCGCGTTGCAGGTGGTGTACTTCGAAACCGCCGACGAACACATCAAGATCAATGGTGTGGCCGACGAAGCGGAGTGGCAGCAGGTGCAGCCGTTCGACAACCTCACAGTCGTTGAACCTGATTCACTCGCCAAGCCGCGCTACCGCACACTGACCCGCATGTTCTACAGCCCGCGCGGACTGTATGTGAGTGTGTGGAACGAACAACCACGCAACGAACGCGTCGGCAGACTGTCTGCGCGCGATGCGAACTTGAACCGCGACGGCGTGGAACTGGTACTCGATACCTCCGGACGCGGTCTGTACGGCTACTACTTCGGCGTGAATCTGGGCGGCACGTTGTCGGATGGCACGGTGCGCCCCGAACGCAGTTTCTCACCTGAATGGGATGGCCCATGGGAAGGCGCAACCGCCGAGGACGAAAACGGTTGGACCGCCGAGTTCTTCATCCCCTGGTCCATCGTGTCCATGCCGGGCGCTTCGGACGGCGCGCGGCAGATGACGTTTCAAATCAATCGCACGGTGGCCAAGTTCGGCGAGCGTTGGGGTTGGCCCGCCTTGCCGAACAGCAAGCCGCGCTTCATTTCCGCACTGCAGCCGTTGACGCTTGAGCACGTGGCACCCCGTCAGGAATACAGCCTGTATCCATTTGCCTCCAGCAGCTACGACGCGGTGCGCAACGAAGTCAGCGCACGAATTGGTGGCGATGTGTTCTGGCGGCCGTCATCGAACTTTCAACTCAGTGCGACCGTGAACCCCGACTTCGGCCAGGTGGAAGCCGATGACGTGGTCGTGAACCTGACTGCGTTCGAGACATTCTTCCCGGAAAAGCGGTTGTTCTTTCTCGAGGGCCAGGAAGTCTTCGACAACGGTGCCGGTGGCGGCGGACCGCCACCAGGGCGGCGTAACAGCTTCGGCAACAATCAGCTGTTGCTGAACAGCAACTTCAGCAGCTTCAGTCGCTCACTGGTGTTCACGCGGCGCATGGGCGCCAGCGTGGGGACGCGCAGACTCACCCCCGACCTGCCTGTGGGCTGGACGGCAAACCAGCGCGACATTGCGCAACCGGTAGACCTGTTCGGCGCGGTGAAAGTGGTCGGTCAACAAGGACCCTGGCGCTATGGACTGCTCGCTGCGGGCGAAGACGATACAAGCTTCCACGCTACGAAAGACGGCGTCACACGCGTGTTCAACGCACCTGGCCGCGACTACGGCATTGCACGACTGATCTACGAGGACACCGATGGCGGCGGGCGCAGATCCTATGGCTGGACGACCACGCATGTTGCACATCCACTGCGCACGGCCACAGTGCACGCAATCGACATCAACACGTTGTCGCCCAGCGGCCAATGGCAGTTCGACAGCCAGTTGCTGACGAGCAACATCGAGACTCAACCAGCCGGCACACAGCAATCCGATGCAGCACGTGGCTTCGGTGGCTTCGCCAACATCCGCTACGTGCCGCAACGCGGCGTAAGTCATCGGTTGGCGCTGGAGTACTACGACACCAAGGTCGATATCTCGGACTACGGCTTTCTGCGCCGCAACGACTCACGGGTCATTGTCTACAACTTTGCGTTGAACGAATCCGGCCTTGCGAACGTTCGCGAGCAGGACACCTTCATCTTTGTGCGCCACGACACCAACGCCGACAACCTGATCACGCGCACCGGCATGTTCCTGCGCCGTGGCTGGGGCTTCTACGACAATTCCCGGTTGTTCGGCACGCTGGACTATTTCCCCGAGCAATGGGACGACCGCACCAGCCGCGGCAACGGCCCGTACCGCATTCATTCGAAGATCGCGAACAGCTGGACCTATTCAACCGACGGCAGCAAGGCATTCTCGCTGGACTTCGCAGCGGACCTGCTGCGCGAAGATCTCGGCGACTGGACCTACGGCGCGGGCGCTGCGCTGAACTGGCGGCCCTCTGATCGCGTGGCGCTGCAGTTTGGTCTGCGCGCAGCCCGACGCGACGGTTGGCTGGTGTACCAGACCGGCCGCGAGATGACGACCTTCAGCGCGACCGAACTCAGCCCCCGCTTGATCGTGGAGACATTCATCTCAGCACACCAACAGCTGAAGCTGCAGCTGCAGTGGGTCGGCGTGCGGGCGCAGGAGCAGGACTTCTTCGCAGTACCGGTACGCCGCGGGCGGTTGGTGCCGGTCACCAAAGGCGCAAGTGAACCGAGCGATGACTTCACGATCTCCGACACCGTGCTGCAGTTACGCTATCGCTGGGAGCTGGCCCCATTGTCCGAGCTGTTCGTGGTGTACAACCGCGGCGGTCGCCTGCTCGACGCAGAGCCCGACGCAGAGTTCGGTGATCTGCTCACCGACTCGCTTGCCCACCCCTTCAGCAATCTGTTTGTGATGAAGCTGCGCTACCGACTGGGGTCTTAGGCGTGCGCGCAATGCGCTCACCTGGCGGGTGTTCGCACAGTCTGTCCGAACACCTCCGGGAGCCAGCTGCAGAGCGACCCTTACAGCGGTGTAACTGTACGGCGATGCGACTCACCGGCTACGCTTGCGACGACCACCACCGATGTCTGCCGATGCCCGCCACCGCGCTGCGCCTGTTGCTCGCCCTGACGCTCGTGTTCAACGGGGTCACATCGGCGTGGGCGATGGTGCAGCCATGCCACGCGGCAACGCCGGCCAATGCTGTGCTCGAGCATCCGTCTCCGGGTGCACGGGTCACCGACGTCAGGACTCAGCATCGATCGCACGAGCTGCCGGGCATGACGCACAGCGCTACGCACGAGTCTATGCACCAGTCCATGCACCCGTCTGTGCAGAGCGCGCATAACGCCGCGCATGCATTGAAACAAGACAAGTCTGACCCACCCGGCATGCAGCATCGCTTGTGTGATGGCACGTGCTGCAAGGGCATGGCATGCCCCGGCCATGCCTCTGTTGGCGCAGCCCTGCAGCCGACATTGCCGCACACGCTGAAGATCGCTGCTGCACGCATTTCGCCACGCCTCGCCAGGCACGCCACGCGCGCGCTTCCCTTCGCTCCGCCGTTGCGTCCTCCAGCGAACTGAGTTCCCCCCTGCACCAGTGCACGCTGCCGCACGGGCGGCGCGTGTCGTCATGTTGCTGCGTGTGCGCGTCATCTGCGCGCCGCTGAAGAGGAACGATCAATGTTGATATCCGTATCGCGGCCAAGGCGACCCCGCGCGCGCGCGAATAAGCGCCGCATCGAATGGCGCCGTGTGGTTGCGGCGTCGGCGCTGCTGGCCGTTACCGGCTGCACGAGTCTGCCTGCAGAGCAAGCTGTTCAAGACACGCGTGCGTTGATCGAGCAGCGAGTCGATCTGCCTCCGGCGAACACTGAGCCCAGCGCCCGCGCACCCTCACCGGAAGACCTGTCGAACGTGCCGATCGACGCAGCACGCGCAGTCGAACTCGCCTTCAGATACAGCCCGCGCGTGGACGAGGCTTACGCACAGGTCGGGCTGTCACGCGCCGATCTGGAAGCCGCGCGACGCCTCGCCAATCCAACGTTTTCCTATAGCCGACTGAACGCCACAAGCGGCGCCGCGCAAGTCGGACGTGGCATCAGCGAAAGCATCACCGATCTGCTGCTGTTGCCGACACGCCAGCGCTTCGCCGAGGGCGCGCTGGCGCAGGCGCAGCAGCGCGCAGCGCACGCACTGCTCAGCCTGGCGAGCGAAGTGGAAGTTGCCTGGTACGACGCGGCATCCGCCCAGCAGATCGCTGCCACCCGCACGTTGGCTGCGACAGCCGCCACGCAGTCGGCGCTGCTGGCGCAACGCTTCTTCGCAGCCGGCAACATCAACCAGTTGGAGCTGGCCCAGGAGAAGGCCGCATCCTCTGCAGCAGCGATCGCGGCGCTGCGCGCACACACGCACGCCCAGCGCAGGCGCGCTGAACTCGGCGTGCTCATGGGCATGCAATCGGAAGCTCGCTGGACCATGGCCACGCTGCCCGTGGCAGCCGCCTCAGACGCGGCCGCGCCGGAGCAACTGGTGCGGCTCGCGTTGGCGCAGCGACTGGACCTGGCGGCCGCTCGCCAGGAGGTGGCCATGCGCGAAGACGCGTTGGCAGTCACGCGATGGTGGCGCTGGCTGGGTCGTGTGGAGTTCGGCTACGAACATGAACACGAAGCCGGCGGTGGATCGCTACAGGGACCATCGCTGGCCATCGAATTGCCCATCTTCAATCAGGGCCAGGACGTCGTTGCGCGCGCCGAGGCCACGCTGCAGGAGGCGCGCGCGCGGCTCGCCAACCTGACGTTGCAGGTGCAGAGCGACGTACGCGCCGATGCGCAGAGCGTGCAGTCGGCCCGCGAGGTGGCGGAGCGCTATCGCACCGAACTCGTGCCGCAGCGTGAGGCCATCGTGGCCCGCACTCAGGAGGAGGTGAACTTCATGCTGAAGGGCGTGTTCGAGCTGATCGCGGCGAAGCAGGCCGAGTACGACGCGTATCAGGGCTATCTGGAGGGGGTGCGCGACTACTGGATCGAGCGTGCGCGGCTGCGTGCGGCCGTTGGCGGCAAGCTGCCTGATGAGTCAGCGCAAGTCGCTGCACCGCCGTCAGCCTTTCCGCCTGCACAGGAAACAAACGCACCTGCACATGACCATGGAGCAACACAATGAACCTGTCCCGACGTCGATGGTTTCGCTATACCGGTCTTGGTGCGCTGTCATCACTGGCCATGCTTGGACTGCGTGCACGTGCCGCGGAAGCCCCCGGGCACATGATGTCCGATGGCATGGTCATGCCGGATGAAGCTGCAGCCAACCCGCCGCCGAACGCTGCCGCTACGCCGCCAAAGCGCGCTGCACGCAGCTCGACCGCGAGCGGTCCCTACATGCCGGTACACACGCCCAACGGCTGGACGCTGCCGCACCGGAATGTCGATGGCGTGAAGGAGTTCCATCTGGTCGCGGAACAGATCGAACACGAGTTTGCGCCCGGCACACGTGCGCGCTGCTGGGGTTACAACGGCAGCACGCCCGGCCCCACCATCGAAGCGGTGGAAGGCGATCGAGTGCGCATCTTTGTCACCAATCGTCTGCCCGAACACACGAGCGTGCACTGGCACGGCATCCTGCTGCCCAGCGGCATGGACGGCGTGGGTGGGCTATCGCAGCCGCATATCAAGCCGGGCGAAACCTTCGCCTACGAGT
>CAMAVY010000071.1 GCA_945861675.1 Klebsiella pneumoniae
GAATGTGCTGATTCGAGAGACGGTGCTTGCTTCCTGCGCGATCCCCGGTGTGTTTCCCGCGGTTGCGCTCGCCGCGAAGAATCGCCTGGGCGAGCGAGTGCCGTATGTCGCTTCACGCAAATGGGTCGATGGCTCGATCTCAGACGATCTGCCAGCGCGCAGGCTGACGCGTCTGTATGGCGTGAATCATTTCATTACCAGCCAGACCAACCCGGTGGTGTTGTGGGCCGTGCGCGACACTGGCTTTGACACCAGTCTGCTTTCGCGGCTGATCGAGATTCAGCAGAGCGCAGCGCGCGAATGGCTGCGTGCAACCTATCCATTGGCGATGAGCTTCATCAAGGACAGCTATCCGCTGAACATGTATGCGCGCATGGCATACAGCGTGGCGATGCAGGACTACACCGCCGACATCAACGTGATTCCGCGCCGCCGCTTGTGGGACCCGCGCAAGCTGCTGTCCGTGCTGTCCGAGGATGAGACGCGTGAACTCATCCGCGAGGGCGAGCGGGCCACCTGGCCGAAGGTCGAGATGATCCGCAACTGCACGCTGATCGGTCGCACACTCGACCGCATCGGCGATGAGCTCGAGCATGAGTTCACGGCCCGCGCGACGCATCTGACTGAGAACCGCACGCTGCTCGAGGAGGACTGGTCGCCGCATTGAACAGGCGTATGGCCCGTTGCGCGTGCGTTGTGTCTGATCTCGCCCGATGTGAACAGAACTGACCTCAACGCAAGTGCGCTGTCTGATGTGCAACGCCGTGGCACATCGTGCTGAGGTTCCCATTGCCGCCTGCCTGCGCAATACTCGCTCAGGCAGAAGCCCCGCGGGTTGCTATACCTGCCGTGTTGCCTGTCGCCTCGCCCGTCCACCGCTGTCCTCGCACCGCTTATTCAGCAGCGTCCGACAGCGTATGAGATTCAAATGGCCATGAACCCCGGCGCGATTCAGTCCAGTGCCTCTGTGCGTCTTGAACGACCGCAACGGCGTCGTTACGCGGCTGGCGATACGCGCAAACGAATGTCACTCGGCCGACTGTCATTCGCCGCACGACCATCGGTCTGCGTGCTGGTTGCTGGACTGCTGCTGTGCATGGGTCTGTCTGCAGCAGCAGGCACGCGCGTCGTCAACCGCACGTCAGAAACATCTGCTGCAGCGGCCTCCAGCCTGCAGACCAATTCAGCCGCGCCGGCTGCGGCACGTGCTTCTTCGGCAGTGCGTGCGGGGCCAGCCGCGCGCGTGCTCGATCCGGGCTTGCGCTCGTCCGCCGCGCTGGTCGTCGACCAGCGCACGGGCGCCTCGCTGTATGCGAAAAACGACACCCAGGTCGTGCCCATCGCCTCGATCACGAAACTGCTGACGGCGCTGGTGGTGCTCGAGGCAGGCCTGCCGATGGACGAGCCGATCGAAATCACCGACAGCGACGTGGATCGTGTGAAGTTGTCTACGTCGCGATTGCGGG
Organism: Klebsiella pneumoniae; assembly: GCA_945861675.1. GTDB lineage: Bacteria > Pseudomonadota > Gammaproteobacteria > Pseudomonadales > Azotimanducaceae > CAMAVY01. The sequence continues at coordinate 1,467 of CAMAVY010000071.1, forward strand.
TCGGCACAGTGTTGACGCGGGAAACGCTGCTGCAACTGGCGCTGATGGCGTCGGAGAATCGCGCCGCGTCGGCGTTGTCGCGGGCCTTCCCAGGCGGGAAGCCGCGCTTCATCGCCGCGATGAATCGCAAGGCCAGTGCGCTGGGCATGACGCACTCGCATTTCAACGACGCGACGGGGCTCAACAGCGGCAACGTGTCCACCGCGCGCGATCTTGTGCAACTCGTGCGAGCGGCTGGGCTCAATCCCTATGTGCGTGCGTTCACGACGTCGGCGTCGCTCGATGTCATCAGCGGCACGCGGCAGTTGCGCTTCAACAACACGAATCCGCTGTTGCGAGAGCACCGTCCGGTGAACGCTTCGATGTGGCAGATCGGGTTGTCGAAGACAGGGTTCATCGAGGAAGCGGGCCATTGCCTGGTGATGCGTGCGCTGGTTGCGGGGCAGGATGTCGTGATCGTGCTGCTGAACTCGCAAGGCAAGTACACGCGCATTGGTGATTCGAATCGGGTCAAGCAGTGGCTTGAGCGGCTGTACGGACACGCCGACAGTGTCGTGGCAACACCATCAGCCGTGCCCGCTGGGGGCCGACGCAGTGCGCGGGTGGTGCCTGCGGTTGCGGTCGCAACCGATGCGGTTGCGGTTGCAACCGATGCGCGTGCGACAAGCCGACCTGCCAATCGGTCGGTGCGCCAACCCGTGAGCCAACCGACCCGCGAGACGGCGCGCGAGTCCGCGCGCGAGTCGCCGCGCCATTCGGCGCGGCTCTCACACACGCCGGCCGCGGCTTCGATCCGCTGGACCGAGCCGCGCCGGTCCACTCTCGAGATCGAGTCAGCCGACGGCTCATAACACCCGCGCAGGGTTTTCCTGACGCGCCGCTTTCGCATCGACTGCGCCGGCCCGTACCATCCGGCTCCCCTGCCTGCGCGGAGTCACAGCCATCAGCACGCCGATTCGTCCTGCTACACGCTGGCTGTATGGCTTTGGTGCGGTTGCCTTCGGCGTGAAGGACAACGGCTTCTCCTACTTCCTGATGTTTTATTACAACCAGGTGCTGGGCTTGCCAGGTTCGCTTGCTGGCCTCGCAATTTTCATCGCCATGATGATCGACGCGGCCTGCGATCCATTGCTCGGCTTCTGGTCCGACAACACGCGCTCGCGGCTTGGCCGCCGGCATCCGTTCATGTATGCCGCTGCCGTGCCCGTGGCGATCGTGTACTTCTTCATCTGGAACCCGCCGGTGCTGCCCGAGTTCTGGCTGTTCATCTATCTGACCGTCGCGTCTGTGCTGGTTCGGCTGTTCGTGTCGATGTACGAAACGCCCAGCACGGCGATCGTTGCGGAGCTCACCGAAGACTATGACGAGCGCACGCGGCTGCTGTCGCTGCGCTACATGTTTGGCTGGGTCGGCGGCCTGACCATGGCGTTCCTGATGTGGCGCTACTTCATGGTCACCTACGGTGTGACGGGGCACACCACCTACGAGGCCTATGGCGCGGTGGGCGCGGTAGCGATGTTCGTCGCCATTGCGTTGTCTGCCGGTGGGCTGCACAGCCAGATTCCGCACCTGCATCAACCGCCGCCGCGACAGCAGTTCCGCTTGAGCGAGATCATTCGTCAGGTGGGTGTGACGCTGTCGAATCGCAATTTTCTGTCGCTGTTCATGGCGGGCTTGTTTGCGGCGGTGGGCGCCGGTGTTGCGACCAACTTCGACACCTACATCAACACCCATTTCTGGGAGTTCACGCCGGAGCAGGTGAGTTGGATTGTGCTGACGCTGTTTGCCTCGGCGGTGCTGGCAGGGTTCATTGCGACAGCCGTGACGCAGCGCTTCGACAAGAAGGCGACCGCGATCGGCATCTATGCGCTATCGATCTTCTGGGGCGTTGCGCCTGTTGCATTGCGGCTGCTGGGTTGGTTTCCCGAGAACCACACGCCTTATCTGTTTCCGATGATGGTGGTGCACAGCATCATCTCGGTGACGCTGATCATCATGTTCGGCATCGTGCAGAGCTCGATGCTGGCCGATATCGTTGAAGAGAGCGAGCTTGCGACAGGCCGGCGTGAGGAAGGTCTGTTCTTTGCCGCGCGTACATTTGCCGCGAAGGCAACCTCCGGCATCGGCACGTTGTTCACGGGTGTTGCCCTGGACCTCATCCAATTTCCGCGCGGCGCCGCGTCGGGCGATGTACCCGCAGAAGCGGTGTTCAATCTCGGCTTGATCTACGGTCCGTTGCTGATGGTGTTCTACCTGCTGGCCTTGGGCTCGATGTGTTTCTACCGCATCACGCGACGTGGCCACGAACAACACCTGCAGGTGCTGCACGAGCGGACCAGCTGATTTGTCGGCGCGCCATCATCAAGTCGGCAGGGCGGCACATCCCTGCGTATGGATAACAGGAGGCTGAATTGAACTATCGCCAACTCGGGCGCGCCGGCGTCAAGGTCAGCCCCATCGCGCTCGGTACGGCGAACTTCGGCTGGCTGACCAACGAAGCCGACAGCTTTGCCATGCTCGACCATGCCGTTCAGCATGGCATCAATTTCATCGATACCTCGGACAACTACAACGCGGGCCAGACCGAGGCGCTGCTGGGGCGTTACTTCGCGCGCGCGCCGCACGTGCGCGAGCAGCTGGTGCTGGCGACCAAGTGTTCAACGCCGCCAACTGAATGGGCATCGCCCGATCCCGTGCGACGCACGGGCAGCTGGGTTGGTCCGAATCAACGCGGCCTGTCGGCGAAACACATTCGCGAGGCTTGCGATGCCAGCCTGCGGCGCATGGGCACTGACTACATCGATCTGTATCAGATGCATCACGTCGATCGCAGCGTGCCGATGGATGAGATATGGCAAGCCTTCGAACTGCTGGTGCAGCAGGGCAAGATTCTGTACGTAGGGTCGTCGAACTTCGCGGGTTGGCACATTGCCCGGGCCAACGAAACTGCCAAGGCGCGGCAATTCAACGGCCTGGTGTCGGAACAGAGCGTCTACAACCTGACGAAGCGCGTGCTGGAACTCGAGGTGCTGCCGGCCTGTGCTGGTTATGGCATGGCGTTTCTGCCTTACAGCCCGCTGGGTGGTGGATTGCTGGGCGGCAAGACGTCGGGCGATGGCCGCGGTCGTCGCGGCATGACGCAGCGCACCTATCAGAAGCCGACCCAGCTGGAGCAGTTTCAGGGCTTGTGTGACGAGCTCGGCGTGGTGGCATCGCAGGTCGCGCTGGCGTGGGTGCTGGCCAATCCGGCTGTCACGTCTGCAATCACAGGGCCGCGCACGCTTGAACAGTTGAATGACAGCCTCGCGGCGCTCGACGTGCAGTTGAGCGCAGATACCCTCGGCCAGTTGGATGTGATGTTTCCGGGACCGGGTGGTGTCGCGCCCGAAGCCTATGCGTGGTGAAGCTCGCTGATGTTCAAGCCTCTGTTCAAGCCTCTGTTCAAGAAGGGAGACACTCATGACAGTCATCGCAGGCACCAGCCGCGGCACTTTTCTGCTGCAGGACGGACAGGCTGTGCCTGTGTTGCCGCAGCGCGGCGTGCGCGATCTGGTCGCGATAGGTGAGCGCGTCTTCGCGGGCACCTCAGCGGGCTTGTTTACATCGTCGGACGCGGGCGCCAACTGGACCGCTGCCGGCATTGAGGGTCGTGCGGTGTGGCAGGTGCGTGCAAGCGCAGACGAGGCGGTGTTGTACGCCAGCGCGGAACCCGCCGAGTTGTTCTGCAGTCGCGATGGTGGTGCCAGCTGGCAGGCGCTCGATGCATTTGCCCAACAGCCGCAGGCAGCGCAATGGTGTGTACCGGTCACCCCGCAGCAACCGGCGCGTGCCCGCGCGCTGGTGGTCGATCAACTGAACCCTGCGCGCCTTATGGTCGGGGTTGAAGTGGGCGGTATTGCTGCCAGTGACGACGCGGGTGCCACATGGCGGATGACTCTGCCGGGTGACAATCCCGACATCCACATGATGTGCGCGCATCCTGCGCAACCCGATGTGCTGTTTGTAAGCACCGGCTATGGTCGGTTGGACGGTGTCGCCGAGATGATCGAAGGCAATGCCGGAGTGTTTCGCTCTGACGATGCGGGCGCAACCTGGCGCTATGTGTGGCGCGGTGTGACGCCGCGCTATTCGCGGCCGATGTGCATCGATACGCGCGCGCCCTACGCGCTGACAGTGGCCAGCGCGCCAACGGCATTCTCAAGCGTGCATGAAGCGGGCGGTGCCCAGGCCATGTTGTTCCGCTCCGATGATGGCGGCGAGTCCTGGCGCTCGCTCGGTGATGCGGCGCACGCGCCATCGGGGGCGAATTTTCACGGTCTGGCGCCGGATCCTTCCGAGCCCGGCACCGTGGTGGTGGGCACTGACAGTGGTGAGGTGTGGCGGGTGACCAGCGCCGGCGAGTGGACGTGTCTCGCGACGGGGTTGCCTACCGTGTTGTCGCTGCTTGTGGTCTAGCCCTTCACTTGCGCAGATGCGCGGCCAGAAAGCCTGCCATTTCCTGCAGGTACTCGCGCCGATGCGCCTGCACGCCCAGGTAATGGTCTCCGTTGCGCTGTTCGATGTAGCGGTGCGGTCTGCCCGCCGCCTGGAGCGCGGCCACCAGCGTGCGCGATTGCTCCACGAGTACATTGGTGTCGCGGTCCGCGTGCAGCAGCAGCGCCGGCACACCAAAGCCGGACACCTTGTGCAGCGGCGAGTTCGCGCGCTGTATGTCGCTATCGATTGACAGGTGCGCTGCGGTGACGCCGCGCAAGCCGATTCGATACAACCTGAAGTCGCGCACCAGGGTTGGCAGGTCTGTCACGCCGGTGTAGCTGACGACGCAACGAAGCTGCGCGGGCGTCTTGTATGCGGCCACCAGCGCAGCGTAGCCGCCATAGCTGAGACCGACCATGCAGGCGGAAATGTATCCAAGTCGGCCATCGCTCGTGATGGCCAGCGGGCTCGCGTCGGTGTCCGTCGCCAGTACCGCAGCATCCCGTGTGCGCCAGTCAGCATCGCTGCGGATGAGCACCCGATTGCCGAGCCCGGCCCGCACCTCGCCCTGATCGTCTGCAATTCAGGTCGTGCTGCCGCCGCAGGCCTTGATCACCCGGCGCTTGTCGCCGGTATTGATGTTGAGCCTCCAGACATGAGGGTAGATTCGGAAGTCTGCTGCCAGGAGAGCGTTGCGAGCTGCATCGATTGCCTTCGGGTCCACCTGTTCGACCGGTGTTCAGTTCGGAAAGGGCAACTCGATCTTCTTGCCACTGAGCAGGCGCTTCGGGTCGCCTGCATCGACATGTCCGACGCCAAGCAGACTCAAGCGATAGCCCAGAATGTTCTGCAGCGCGGGCGCGAAACGCGCAACGCGTTCGTTTGACAACGCGAGCATCAGGTTTTCCTGCTGACGCATGCAGCCTGCACAGTAGTTGATGGTGAGCGCCCAGCGCCGCTCAGTGCTGTTGTTGGCGCCACCGCCGTGGTAGAGCGTGCCGACGACAAAGCACACGCTGCCCTTCGACATGATTGCGGGAATCGACTCGACAGGCGGGCCGGCTGACGTCGGCGCCCCTGGCTTCGGGAGCGTCGGATCGTTGGGCCAGACATGGCTGCCTGGCACCAGTCGTGTGGCGCCGGTCTGTTCGCGAAAGTCACTCAGCGCCCACATCGTGTTGCACACCAGGTGCTTGTGTGGGCGCGCGATCCCGTACAGCGCATCGTCGCAGTGAATGGGCTGCGCCGGCTCGCCGGGCCCGATCACTGCCGTGTCCATGGTCGACAGCAGCATGTCGTTGCCGAGCACGCCACGCAACACCGCAAGCAACGGTGGATGAACGGCTACGCGCTGCCAGATCTCGGCGCGATTCAGCAGGTCGAAGTAGCGCGCGGTGCGGTAGCCCGTAAATGCGTTGCGCGGCAGCGACTCGGCACCGATGGCTTCCATCCGTTCAATCTCGTGAATGAGCTCGTCACAGAACGCATCGCTCAGCACGCCCTCGGCAATAGAGTATCCCTGCGTTTCTATTGCACGAACGTGCCTTCCTGCATCGAACGGCGCGGTGCTTGGCATGTTCATCTCCTTCAGCCCAGGGCCTGCAGTTGCGATCAGCAGATCTTCGCGAGGCTCTCTTCCAGCAGTTCGGCGTAGCGGAGTGCTGCTGCTGTACGTGGTCGGCTGCCGACGAAGGCAACCGTGATGTGATGCGTGGGTATCTCGATGGCGTCCTGCAGCAATGCCGCATGCCGGCCGGCACCGTTGAAGTCGGCATAGGGGCTCATGAGCACATACATCGCATCGGTGTGCCGAACGATGCGCAGAATGGTGCTGAAGTCGTCGACGGCATAGCGCGGCTCAAGGCTTGGCAGGCCATGCAGCGCAAGCCGTGCTGCGACATCCGAGTACATGGGCTCGACACTGCGCGGCAGGATGATCGGGTACTGCAGCACGTCGAGTTCGCGCAGCGGCTCATTGCGCGTCGCCAGTGGATGCTCGAAGCGCACCATGCAGGCCATGTTCATGGGTGCGAGTTGCTGCAGTTCCAGGTCGCGCCACTTGCCGAGATAGCTGCTGGAGCCAACCATGACGTCGAACTCGCCGTTGATGAAGCGCGGGCACAAGGCCTGCGTGCTACCCGTGACGATGTCGATGCCGACGCCAGGATACTGGCTGGCGAAGTTGCGCACGGCGCGCGCGCCATGGTCCACATAGCCGCTGGGCGCAAAGGCAATGCGCAATCGGCCGCCGACGAGATCGCGAGGTTCGCGCACATGGGCCACCAGACCGTCGATGTCGCTCAATACACGCCGCGCGCCATGCACAAATCGTTCGCCAGCTTCGGTCAGCTTGATGCCGCGTGGAAGCCGATGGAACAGCGGCAGGCCGAGCGTTTCTTCGACCTCGGCGATGCTGCGCGAAAGTGCGGACTGGGTGACACCCAGGGTTTCGGCCGCAGTCGTGATGGCTTCAGCGCGCGCGACTTCGAGCACATAGCGCATACGTTTGAGGTCGATCTGGGAGCTCATTTTTATGAAAGTACCGCTTGGCATTCGCACGAGGAATGTCGCCGAGCAGAATCTGAATTTGACCTCATGTCAACCCGTGGGCAAGGTCCCACGCTGCCGTCAGCAGGCATGGCGATCGCCATGCTGGACCTAGCCCTTCGCAGGGTTTGGCGTAACGCTGACCATCCTGTTTGGGGGCGACTGCAGATGAAATTCGGCGTGCAGGTGAACTGCTATCGCACTGACTGGACGGCCATCAGTGCATCCATCAACGCGCTCGAAGCCGGCCGCTGGCACAGCCTGTGGTTCGCCGATCACTTTCTGCCGCCGCCTGGGCGGCGCGACGAAGAGCATCTGCCTGCGTTTGAAGGCTGGACGCTGATTGCGGTGGCCGCAGGCATGACCAGGCGGCTGAAGCTCGGTCACCTGGTACTCGGCAACACGTATCGCAACCCGGCGCTCGTCGCCAAGATGGCGTCGACGCTGGATCAGGCGTCGCAGGGTCGGCTGGTGCTGGCATTGGGTGCCGCGTGGTTCAAACGTGAGCACGAGGCCTATGGCTGGGCGTTTCCTTGCATGCAGGAGCGGCAGGATCGTTTTGAGGAAGCCTGTGCGCTGATCCGCAAACTTTTCCGTGCCGATGGGCCGGTGGACTTCAACGGCAAGTACTACAGCCTGGATCAGGCGCCGTTGTCGCCAGGCTGCTTTCAGCAGCCGGCCATCCCCATCATGGTCGGCGGCACTGGCGAGAAACGTACCTTGCGCACGCTGGCGCGTCACGGCGACGTGTTCAATCTCGATGGTTGGGCTGGGCAGGGCATGTTGTTGGCAACCTACCGGCACAAGGTCAACGTGCTCGAGCAGCACTGTGCGGCGGCGGGACGCGATCCTGCGGAGATTCAGCGCACGTTGTTGATGCCGGTGCGCGTGACTGACGATCAAGCGACTGCTGACCGTTTCATCAAGGCGCTTGGCCCTGGCACCGTCGCAGGTGCGAGGCAGTACGTTATCGACCGCATCGGCGAGTTTGCCGATGCAGGCGTCAGCGAAATCATGTTCGGCGCCATTGCGACCGGCGACGTTGAGGGTTATCAACGCATCGAGGAGGAGATCGTCGCGGCGTTTGATTGAGCGCACCGGCAATGCTGTCTGGGGGCAATTCAAGGTGAAGGTGCGAACACGCGCGCACATGCGCGATAGTCGGGGCTGGCTCGTACTCCTCGCGGTGCTCATCGTCGCCGTGCCCGCACGCGCGCAATTCACGTCGGCGTCGACGGGCATCACCTATCAGCACGGTGTGGCCTACCTGCAGGCGCCAAGCTACGCCGAAGGCTTCACGCACCTGCGTTACACCAATCCAGACGCACCCAGGGGCGGTCGTTTCCGCATTGGCGAGATGGGCAACTGGGACAGCTTCATCGATGTGCCGGTGTCGGGCCGCGCCGTCAACGGCATCAGCGTGAATGCGGATCCGGGTGCGTTCATCTACGACACGTTGCTTGTGCACGCCGTCGATACGCTGACCGATCGCTATGGCCGACTGGCCGAGGGCGTCGCAGAAGACAAGGACGGCGCCTGGATTGCATTCAAGCTGCGCGCGGGCGCGCGCTGGCACGATGGGCGGCCGATCACGACCGACGACTACGTGTTCACGTTCGACGTGTACAAGCACAAGGCGAACCCCACGATTCAACAGTCCGTCGAGCCATTCGAGCGGCTGGAGATACTGAACGCCAGCGAGATTCGCTACTGGATTCGCGCCGAGTCGCGCAAGGAAGCTGGACTTGCGCTGCGCATCGGTGCGCTTGCAGTGCTGCCGCGGCACTACTGGTCGAAGCGCGACATCACACGGTCTACGCTTACGCCGCCGCTGGGCAGTGGTCCCTATCGTGTGCAGACATTCAAGGCGGGCAAACAGATCACCTATGCACGCGTGCCCGACTACTGGGGCCGCGACCTGCCCGTGAATCGCGGTCGCTATAACTTCGACGAGATCATCTACGACTACTTCCTCGACGATCAGGTGCTGTACGAAGCAGTGAAAGGCGGCCTGATCGACATCCGCGAGGAGACGGTGCCCGTACGCTGGGCCACTGGCTATGACACACCGGCACGGCGCAACGGCAGCTTTCGTACTGAGCTCACACAACTGCTGCGCCCGGCCGGTATGTGGTGGCCGATCTTCTGGAATACACAGATCGCGCGCTTTCAGGACGTACGCGTGCGTGAAGCGCTGTGGCTGCTGCGCGATGGCGTTTGGGCGAACCGGGTCGGCAGCTACGGTTTCTGGGGTGTGCCCACCAGTTTGTTCTTCGACTCCGAGTATGCGCATCGCGGTACGCCCTCGGCAGACGAACTGGCGCTGCTGCAACCGCTGCGGCATCTGCTGCCGGCGCGCGTGTTCACGCAGGAGTTCGAGCTGCCGCCACATCAGGGGCAAGGCTGGCATCGCGACAACGTGAAGCGCGCCCTGGCGCTGTTCCGTGCGGCAGGCTGGGTGATTCGCGACAACAAACTTGTGCACGCGAAGACTGGCGAGCAGTTCAAGATCCGCCTGATCGCAGTGTCAGCGGCACTGGGGGGGTCGTTCATCCCCTACATCAACGTGTTGAAGAAGGTGGGCATCGAAGCCACTGTGACGGCGCCGGAAATCTCCAGCTGGTTGCACCGCTCGCGTACGGGCGACTTCGATGGCGGCGCATTGTGGTTCCTGCCGGATAACACGCCTGCATTGCTGGTCAGCAGCACGTTCTCATCGGCCACTGTCGGGCAGCCTTACAGCCCGAACTGGGCCGGCATCCGCAATCCGGCGCTCGACTCGCTGATTGGCGCCATGCAGAACGCCCGCACACACGCGCAGTTCGTCACGGCCTTGCGGGCCATCGATCGCGTGGTGATGTGGAACTTCTACTACGCGCCCACGATGTCGCGCACACAGCAAGGCATGGTGTGGTGGGATCGTTTTGGCTATGCGCCACATGGCCGGCTGGTGCGACATGTCGGCGGCGATACCTGGTGGTGGGATGCGGCCAAAGCCGCACGGGTGCAGCGTTTGAAGGCGGGAGGCGGCTGAGCATGGGGCGTTACGTGCTGCGTCGACTTCTGCTGCTGGTGCCCACACTGCTCGGCATCATGCTGGTGAACTTCTCGATCATTCAGTTCGCACCCGGTGGGCCGATCGAACAGATCGTGGCGCAGTCCACCGGGCTGAACATGTCCACCACGCAGTCGGTGTCGTCCGGTGGCCAGATGGCCACAGCCAGCAGCAACGCATCCAGCTACGGCGGTGCTTCCGGGCTGCCGCCCGAAGTGCTGGAGAAGCTGGAAAAACAGTTCGGTTTCGACAAGCCCGCGTATCAGCGTTTTCTTGAGATGCTCTGGAACTATCTGCATTTCGATTTCGGGCAGAGTTTCTTTCAGGATCGGCCGGTGGTTGATCTGGTGCTTGAGCGTTTGCCAGTGTCGATTTCGCTCGGGCTCTGGACTTTGTTCCTCATCTACAGCATTTCCATTCCGCTCGGCATTGCCAAGGCTGTGCGCGACGGTCGGCAGTTCGACATCTGGACCAGTGCGCTGGTGTTCACCGCCTATGCCATTCCGGGCTTTCTGTTTGCTGTGATGTTGCTGGTGTTCTTCGCGGGTGGTTCCTATCTCGACGTGTTTCCCATGCGTGGGCTGGTGTCGGACAACTTCGCGGACCTGACGGTGTTCGGCAAGATCAGGGACTACCTGTGGCACATGGCGCTGCCGTTGACCGCGCTGACCATCGGCGGGTTTGCCACGTTGACCATGCTGACCAAGAACTCGTTTCTCGAGGAGCTGGGCAAACCGTTCGTCACGACGGCCAGGGCGAAAGGACTGTCCGAGGCGCGCGTGCTGTACGGGCACGTGTTCCGCAATGCCATGTTGATCGTCATCGCGGGCTTTCCTGCGGCGTTCGTTGCGATCCTGTACTCGGGCGCGCTGCTGATTGAAGTGATCTTCTCGCTGGATGGCATCGGGCTGCTGGGCTTCGATGCCGCGATCAAGCGCGACTATCCCATTCTGTTCGGCACGCTGTTCGTGTTCACGTTGATTGGGCTTGTGATGCACCTGATCGGCGACATCGTGTACACGTTCGTTGATCCGCGCATCGATTTCGAAACCCGCGGCGAGTGAGCATGTTCAAACTTGCACCGATCAACAGACGGCGCCTCGACAACTTCAAGCGCAATCGGCGCGGCTACTGGTCGTTGTGCATCTTTGCCGTGTTGCTTGTCATTGGCCTGTGTGCCGATCTGGTCGCCAACGACAGACCCATCGTGGTGTTCAAGGACGGCGCGCTGTACTTCCCTGTTGCGGTGACCTACAGCGAGCAGCAACTCGGCGGTGAACTGCCAACCGAGCCCGACTACCGCGATCCCTACGTACAGCGCCTGCTCGAAACCAACGGTGCCTGGGCTCTATGGCCGCCGGTACGCTTCCGCTTCGACACCATCGACTGGAACGTCAGCACACCGACGCCCACGCCGCCTGGCCAGGACGGGCACCTGCTCGGCACCGACAACCTGGCGCGCGATCTGTTTGCCATGCTGCTGTATGGCTTCCGCATCTCGGTGCTGTTCGGTCTTGCGCTGACGCTCATCAGCACCACCATCGGTGTCTCGGTGGGCGCAGTGCAGGGCTATTTCGGCGGCTATGTCGATCTGGCGGGGCAGCGCCTGCTGGAGATCTGGGCCGGTCTGCCGGTGCTGTTTCTGTTGATCATCCTCGCCAGCATCGTGCAGGAGACGAATATCTTCTGGCTGCTGCTGGTGCTGGGCATGTTCAGCTGGATGCCGCTGGTCGGCGTGGTGCGCGCGGAGTTCCTGCGTGCGCGCAATTTCGATTTCGTGCGCGCCGCGCGCAGCCTGGGTGTGGGTGACCTCACCATCATGCGCAGGCACGTGTTGCCCAATGCCATGGTGGCCGCGCTGACCTATGTGCCATTCGTGCTCACGGGCGCCATCACGGCGCTGACCGCGCTCGACTTTCTCGGCTTTGGACTGCCGATGACGTCGCCCTCCATGGGACGCCTGCTCAGTTCTGCGAAGAGCAACCTGCAGGCGCCGTGGATCGGCATCAGTGTGTTCGTCACACTGGCAGTCATGCTCACACTGTTGATCTTTATTGGCGAAGCCGTGCGTGACGCGTTTGATCCGCGGCGTACGTTCACCTCGGGAGATGCGTCGAAGGCTGCGAACGACTCAGTGCCCAGCAGTCTGCCGGCCGCGATCTGATGCCAACCGACACACCGACGCGCGTACTCGACGTGCAGGACCTGTGGGTGCGCTTCGGCGCGGTGGATGCGGTGCGCGGCGCCAGCTTTCACATCCATGATGGCGAGACGGTTGCACTGGTCGGCGAGAGCGGTTCTGGCAAGTCGGCCACGGCGCTGTCCATCCTGCAGCTGCTGCCGTATCCGTTCGCAACACATCCCAAGGGTTCGATCCGGCTCGCGGATGCAGAGATGGTCGGGGCACCCGGCGTTGAACTGCGCAAGCGTCGCGGCGCAGTTGCCTCGATGATCTTTCAGGAGCCGATGACTTCCCTGAATCCACTGCACACGGTGGAGCAGCAGATTGCCGAAGTGCTGCGGGTGCATCGTGGGTTGAATCGCCGCGCGGCGCGTGCGCGCGTGCTCGAGCTGCTGGAACTCGTGCGGCTGCCGGAACCTGCAGAACGCCTCGGCGCGTTTCCGCATCAGCTGTCGGGCGGTCAGCGACAACGCGTGATGATTGCGATGGCTCTGGCCAACGAACCGCGCCTGCTGATCGCCGACGAGCCGACTACGGCGCTGGATGTGACGATTCAGCAGGGCATTCTTGAACTGCTGCGTGAGCTGCAGCAGCGCTTGGGCATGGCGCTGTTGTTGATCTCCCACGATCTTGGCGTCGTGCGGGCGATGGCCGATCGCGTGGCGGTGATGCAGCAGGGCGAGATCGTCGAGCAGGGCGATTGTGCGCAGATCTTCAGTGCCCCTGTGCACGCCTATACACGGCATCTGCTGGGTTCCGAGTACAAGCTGCCGCCTGCGCTGCCGGCCGACCGCGCGGCGCTGCTGCGCGTACACGAGCTGTGCGTGAGCTACCCGCGCGGCAAGGCCTGGTTCAAGGCGCCGCCGCAGTTCATGGCGGTGGATCACGTGAGTTTCACGCTTGCGCCCGGCGAAACACTGGGTGTGGTTGGCGAGTCCGGGTCGGGCAAGACCACCTTGGGGCTTGCGGTACTGCGTCTGCTCAAGTGCGCAGGAGGCATTGAGTTCGATGGCGTCGACCTGCAGCACGCAGACAAACCAACGCTGAAGGCCACACGCCGGCACATGCAGATGGTGTTTCAGGATCCGTTCGGCAGTCTGTCGCCGCGCATGTCGCTGCAGCAGATCATCGAGGAAGGGCTGCTGGTTCACGAGCCGGGACTGTCCGACAGCGAACGCGGCGAGCGCGTGTCAGGGGCGTTGACCGAGGTTGGGCTGGATGCCGGCTTTCGCAATCGCTTTCCGCACGAGTTCAGTGGCGGGCAGCGGCAACGCATTTCCCTGGCGCGGGCGCTGGTGCTGCGGCCCAAGCTCATCGTGCTCGATGAGCCCACCTCGGCACTCGATCGTTCGGTGCAGGCACAGATCATCGATCTGCTGCGTGCACTGCAGACGAAGCATCAACTGGCCTACCTGTTCATCAGCCACGACATGAACGTGGTGCGTGCGCTTTCGACCCATGTGCTGGTGATGCGCAACGGCAAGGTGATGGAGCACGGGCCGGCATTGCGGGTGTTCGATGCGCCGCAGAGTGAGTACACGCGTGAGTTGATGGCTGCGGCGTTTCTGCCAGCGCCGCGTCTCCTGCCCGCGTGATCAACATTGGCTCGGTGGCAATTTCCTGACGCGGCTGCAGAGGCGCGCGCGAGTCAGTGCGCGTGGCGTCGGTTCGCATTCGTGAATTGAATTGGACGCGCTGCGCCGTGCTGGCGATGCTTCGGGCCGTCCACTTGCATACCCAGGAGCACACGTGCGGCACGACATCCTCATTCGCGGCGGTACCCTGGTCGATGGTCGTGGTGGCGAGCCCTACGTCGCCGACCTCGCGGTACGCGACGGCAGCATCGTCGACATCGGTCGCGATCTGGGTGTGGCGCGCGAGACGATTGATGCCAGTGGCCACATCGTCACGCCGGGCTTCATCGATCTGCACACGCATCTTGATGCGCAGGTGGGCTGGGATCCGCTGCTGCGCCCGCTCAGCTACCACGGCGTGACGACGGCGCTGATGGGCAACTGCGGCGTGACATTCGCGCCCTGCCGGCCGGCGGATCACGCGTTGCTCGCGAGCATGATGGAGTCTGTGGAGGACATTCCCCGCGCCGCGATCCTCGGTGGCCTGCCGTGGAACTGGGAGTCCTATGGCGAGTACCTCGATTCGCTCGAGCAACTGCGTCCGGCCATCAACCTGGCCGGGCTCGTCGGCCACAGCGCTGCGCGCTTCTATGTGATGGGCGAGCGCGCCATCGATGCGCATCCTGATGCAGGTGAACTGGCGGCGATTGCCGAGGTGATTGCGCAGTCCATGCGTGGCGGTGCCTTCGGCTGCTCGATCAACCGCCTGCACGGACATGCGATGCCCGACGGGCGTGACATCCCCGGTACCGATGCACGCGAGGTTGAACTGGTGGCCATCGGCCACACCATCCGCCAGCACGGCGGCCTGCTGCAGACGATCCCGAACTTCGCCGCCGACTTCGGCAAGGAGCTGGACCTGCTGCACGCGATGGGGCGCGCCGCCGGCCGCCTGCTGTGGAGTGCGCCCGTGGCGTGGTCCGAGGAGGGCGTGGCGCTGTTTGGCGGGCGCGTGGAGCAGATGCGGGCGGAAGGCATCGACGTGACAGGCCTGACCTCGCCGCGCAGCGGTGGCTTCATCTCTGGCATTTCTGCGGAAGTGTTCATCGCACTTACGGCCCAGGGCGAGTCGTGGCAGCAGCTGAAGGCGATGTCGTTTCCCGAGCGCCTCAACGCGATCCGTGACGACGACTTCTGCGCCCGCCTGATCGCCGATGGCGAAGCCCAGAAGGGCTGGGAGCAGCGCGCGCGCGTGACCTTCTCGCTCGGCGACGGCAGCGAACCGGACTGGATGCCCCCACGCAGCGAAAGCCTGCTCGCGCGCGGCCAGGCCCTGGGCAAGTCGCCCATCGCGTTGTGGATCGAGGCGATGCGCGAGCGCGATGGCAAGGCGCTGTTCCTGATCCGCACGCACAACCGCAACTTCCCGGTGCTGCGCGAGTTCCTGAAGCGTGACTGGGTACTGCCGGGGCTCGGCGACGCCGGTGCGCACGTGACCATCAGCATGGACTCGGCCTTCTCCACGCTGATGCTGGCGCAATGGGTGCGCAAGGAACCGCTGTTCAGCCTCGAGGCTGCAGTGCAGCGCCTGACCGGCATGGCTGCGCGCACCCTGGGCCTTGCGGATCGCGGGGTGCTCGCCGTGGGCAAGCGCGCGGACCTGAACGTGATCGACCTGCAGCGACTCGCCGAGCGGCAGCCGGAGATGCTGCACGAATTCCCAGGCGGCGCGCCGCACCTGTCCCAGCGTGCCGTTGGCTATCGGGCGACGGTCTGCAATGGCACCGTGATCCTGCGTGATGACGAGCACACTGGGGCGCGG
The DNA here is from genome assembly GCA_945861675.1 of Klebsiella pneumoniae. Classification (GTDB taxonomy): domain Bacteria; phylum Pseudomonadota; class Gammaproteobacteria; order Pseudomonadales; family Azotimanducaceae; genus CAMAVY01. Next base: position 17,123 of record CAMAVY010000071.1, read on the forward strand.
CCGGGCAGCGTGCTGCGGCATCGCGCCGCCTGACGGCTGACATCGACGACCTGAGGCTGCGCTGGTCAGGCGCGGCCGTGCTGCCTGTGTTTCGAGACCGATCCGGAGAACGCCACCATGCCAGCCATCAATCCTGCCAGCGGTCCCGTCGCCGTCACCGGCGCCTCGGGCTACATCGGCAGCCACGCGGTGAATGCCGTCACGTGGATCTGCATTCCACGTGAGCCTCGATTCCACGGGGTCGCAGGCGGCTTCCATGTCAGGCAGATCGTGGACTCAGGTGCATCAATCCCGTGGCGCACTGTGACGCGACTGCTCGGTGCCGCTATCGTCACGTCACGCCGCCAGGAGTTCCCGAGCGATGCATGCCCAGACACCGAAGCAGGACGCCCTTCATGCGATCCAGCAGCTCCCTGACGACGTGCCACTTGAAGAGATCGTGTACCGGCTCTACGTGCTCAACAAGGTCCAGCAAGGCCTGCAGGACATCGATGCAGGCAACACGTTCAGCTCCGTGGAACTCGCGCGCGAAAAAAAAAATAGAGGCCTGGTAGCCCCGGTGTTGCTCTGGTCCGCGCGCGCGAGCGCCTTGCCCGCTGCCCCACGCATCGGGCGACGTGTGCCCGAGCTCGATGATCCTGATGTTCGGGAGGTTGCTGCCCATTCATGGCGAGTGATCTATCAGCTGCGCGGGGACAGCGTGTACATCGTCACGCTCGTTCACCGTCGCCGCGCGCCGGACCCCGGAGACTTGCGCGGCTGAAGTTCTCGTTGCCATCAATTTTCGCTACGTCGATTTGCCAACACGGTAGCCACGTGGACTCGTCGGCGCGGTTGTTCGGACTCGTCGCCACAGGCGGATGTGTCCGTGCTACCACGTGTCGATGTAGGGGTACTTCTTGCCGTCGCGTTGCGGCGTGGGCGGCAACGCGCGCAGGCCGCTGACGATCCAGCTGCGCGTCTCGGCGGGATCGATCACGTCGTCCAGCCCGCCGCCGGGCGCCGCGTTCACCGCCTTCGCACCTTCGTAGGCCCGTTGTACGCGCATGTCGAACTCGGCGCGCCGCGCCTCGGGATCCTCGATGGCGGCCAGCTCCTTGCGGTAGCCGAGCTTCACCGAGCCTTCGATGTTCATGCCCGCGAACTCCGCAGTGGGCCAGGCCACGGTGAAGAAGGGCACGCCCGAGCTTGCGCCGCACATCGCCTGCACGCCGAGGCCGTAGGCCTTGCGCACCACCACACCGAACATCGCCGTGGTGATGTTGGCGCCCACGTTGAACATGCGCACGCAGTGGCGCACGAGCGCGGTGCGCTCCACGTCCGGGCCCACCATCATGCCCGGACAGTCCATGAGGCTCAGGATGGGGATGTCGAAGGCGTCGCACAGCTGCACGAAACGCGCGCCCTTGTCGGCAGCCGGCGAATCGATGGCGCCAGCGAGGTGGTGCGGGTTGTTGGCGATCACGCCCATCGGCCTGCCTTGCACGCGGATGAACGCGGTGATCACGCCGATGCCGAACTTCTCGCGGATCTCCAGCACGGAACCTGAGTCCGCCAGCGTGCTGATGACCTCGCGCATGTCGTAGAGGCGCAGGCGATTCTCCGGCACCACGTGACGCAGCGTGCGCTGGTCCGGCGCTTCCCAGACCGAGATCGCGCCCTGGAAGTAGGACAGGTACTTCTTCGCGACTTCTACGGCCGCAACCTCGTCCTTCACCAGGATGTCCACCACGCCATTCGGCACCTGGAACGACATCGGCCCGACTTCCTCCGGCGTGTAGATGCCGAGCCCGCCGCCCTCGATCATCGCCGGCCCGCCCATGGCGATCGTGGTGCCCTCGGTAGCGATGATCACGTCGCAGCAGGCCACCAGTGCCGTGTTGCCTGCGAAGGTGCGGCCGTTGACGATCGCGATGAGGGGCACGAGGCCGCTCAGTTGCGCGAACTGCGTGAAGGTGTGGGTATCGAAGGCGACGCCAGGCCCCGTGCCGTCGTCGCCGGGCCGCCCGCCGCCACCTTCGCCGAACAGGATCAGCGGCAGCCGCAGGCGGCTCGCCAGTTCGTACATGCGGTCCTGCTTGTAGTGGTTGCGCGCGCCCTGCGTGCCGGCGAGCACCGTGTAGTCGTAGGCCACGACCATGGCGCGGCTGTGCACGTCAGCGAACAGCTCGCCGTTGATCGTGCCGATGCCGGCGACCACGCCGTCCGCGGGCGTGCTCTTGCGCAGCGTCTCCATGTCGAAGCGACGATGCTGGCGCGCCACGATGAGCGGCCAGTACTCCTTGAAGCTGCCGTCGTCCATGAGCTGGGCGATGCTCTCGCGCACCATGCGGTAGCCGAAGCCGTGGCGCTTGCGCACGACCTCGGGACGATTCTCGTCCAGCGTGTGCGCGTGACGGGCGATGTTCTCCTGCAGATCGGCGCGGATGTGCTCCGGGTCCACCGTCACCGCCTGCACGACGGCGCCGCCGCTGACCTCGGCTTCCTCCACGAACACGATGGGATAGCCCTCGCGCACCACGTCGCCTGCGCTCATCGTCACGGCGCGCACGATGCCGTCGCGGTCGGCGGCGATCACGTGTTCCATCTTCATCGCCTCGACCACCGCGACCTGCTGGCCACGGCGCACGCTGTCGCCAACCTGCACATCCACCACGATGATCGTGCCCTGGATGGGCGAGCCAAGGCCCACCGTGCCGGCTGGCCCGATCGCGGCGCTTGCTTCCGCGTCGTCGTCGGCATCATCTGCGGCATCGACAAATTCAGGGCTTGCTTGCCCGGCCTTCACCTTCGCGTCGTGAGCGAACAGCGCCAGCGGGTCGCGCGTGTTCACGCGCGCGCCGGCGAAGCCGGAGGCGGGCGCAGACCTGCCGGCCCGGCTGGCCGCAGCCGGCAGGAAGCGCGCCCGAGCCTGCTCGTCAGGCACGGCCAGCGTTGCGATGTGCTCGTCCAGCCAGCGCGTGTGCACGCGGCCGGCGGCGAAGTCCGCATGGGCAATGATGTTGCGCAGCAACGGGACGTTGGTCAGCACGCCTTCCAGGCGGAACTCCGACAGCGCGCGCAGGATGCGCGCCACGGCCGCGGCAGGCTCGCGCTCTGGCGTGTGGGCGATGACCTTGGCGAGCAGCGAGTCGAATGCGCCGGAAGTGCGGTAGCCGGTATAGCCGAAGCCATCGGTGCGGATGCCCGGTCCGCTCGGCGCCTCGTAGGCGGTCAGCGTGCCGCCGCTCGGCCGCACGTTGCCCGCGGCGTCGATCGACTCCATGTTCACGCGCGCCTGAATGGCGAAGCCGCGTGGGATCGCGACGGCAGGGTCGTCCAGTCCGAGTTCGCCGAGCGTCGCGCCCGCCGCGAGTCGCAGCTGGGCCTGCACGAGGTCCACGCCTGTGACGGCTTCGGTCACCGTGTGCTCGACCTGCAGCCGCGCGTTGGTCTCGATAAACACGAAGCGCTGGCCTGCGGGATCGGCTGCGTCCACGAGGAACTCGAAGGTGCCGAGGTTGGCGTAGCCCACGCTGCGCGCGAAGCGCAGCGCGGCGTCGATGATGCGTTGCCGCAGCGCACCGTCCAGGCCTTGTGCAGGGGCGACCTCCACCACCTTCTGGAAGCGCCGCTGCACGCTGCACTCGCGCTCGCCGAGGTGCGCGACACCGCCATGCAGGTCGCCCAGGATCTGCACCTCGACGTGCCGCGCGCGGGCAATGAACTCCTCGACATACACATCCGCCACGCCGAAAGCGGCCTGCGCCTCGGAGCGGCA
>CAMAVY010000072.1 GCA_945861675.1 Klebsiella pneumoniae
CCGTCCGCTGGCCCGTCCACGCGTGTTGCCGCAGCAAGTACGCCAGCAGAATTGCCAATACTCACCGGCAATCCTGGCAGCATTTCCCGACAGCGCGCGAACCGCGCCAGCTGTACAGCATTCAACGGGTGGTCTGGATCATCTGCGCAGGCAAGATGCGTCATTAGAAACTGCGGCGCCAACAGTTGCACGCGGTCGCGCTGCCGGCTCCAGAGCAACAGCTCGTCCAAGGCAAAGCCCAACCGCGCCATGCCCGTATCGACGTGCAATGCAGACATGAGTGGGCGCTGCACACGCTGTTTGAGATGCAACCATCGATCGCACTGAGCAGCGTCATTCAGCACCGGCGCAACGTTCGCTGCGGCGAGTGCTTCCGCAGTTTCCGCGCGCGCACCTTCGAACACGAACAGATCGACAGCAATGCCCGCCGCACGCAGGGCCAGCGCTTCATCAGCTGTCGCGACAAACAGTGTTCGACAACCCGCTGCAATCAAGGTCTGGCTGACGCGCAGCGCGCCCAGCCCATAACCGTCTGCCTTTACTACCGCAGCACAGCTGCCGGGGCGCGCGACGCGAGCAATCTGACGCCAGTTGTGTACCAGCGCGGGCAGATCAACCTGAAGCTCTGCACCCATGCCGATCACGTAAGCGTCTTGAGTACCGAACTCAATGTACCGAACGCCACATCGATCTCTGCGGGTCCAATGGTCAACGGTGGCGAAAACGCAATCGTGTCGCCTGTGCAACGCGCCAACACGCCAGCATCGAAGAGCTGGCGGAACGCATCGAACGCGCGGGCACCGGGCGCGCCGGCACGTGGCGCAAGTTCCACCGCCGCAGCAAGGCCAATGTTGCGGATGTCCACAACGTGCGGCAGCCCGCGCAAGCCATGTACTGCCCTTTCGAAGTAAGCCTCCTGCGCACGCGCGCGCGCAAAAAGATCTTCATCACGATAGACGTCCAAGGTCGCCAAGGCGGCGGCTGCCGCCACAGGGTGCCCGGAATAGGTGTAGCCATGCGCCAGTTCGACAGCATGTGCGGGCCCGCTCATTAGCCCATCGAACAGTTCCTGCCGCAGCACCACCGCGCCCATGGGAATCATCCCCGACGTGATGCCTTTGGCGATGGTGATCAGGTCTGGCGTAACACCGAAGCGCTGCGCGCCAAATGCGTGCCCGACACGCCCGAACGACGTGATGACTTCGTCGAAGATCAACAGCAGACCGTGCTTGTCGCAAAGCTCGCGCAAACGGTCGAGGTAGCCAACCGGTGGTGGCAAGACGCCGGTGGAACCTGCGAATGGTTCAACGATGACTGCTGCAATCGTTGCGGGATCGTTTGCTATCAGTGCGCGTTCGAGGCCATCGGCAAGATGCGCGCCCCACACGGGTTGCCCGCGGCTGAAAGCCTGCTGATCGCGGTCATAGGTGTGCGGAATATGCAGAACACCGGGCAGCAGCGGACCGAAGTTCTTTCGATTGCCACTGATGCCGCCGACCGACATGCCGCCAAACCCGGCACCGTGATACCCGCGCTCACGCCCGATAAAGCGCGTGCGCTGCGCCTGACCACGGGCCTGGTGATAGGCCAGCGCAATCTTCATAGCCGAGTCGACCGCCTCGGAACCCGAGTTGGTAAAGAACACGCGATTCAGTCCGGGCGGCGCAAGCGCCGCAATGCGACGCGCCAGTTCAAACGCCTTGCCATGGCCGACCTGAAACGCTGGCGCGTAATCAAGCGTCGCGACCTGCTCCTGAATGGCCGCAACGATGCGCGGGTGACAGTGGCCGGCGTTGCAACACCACATGCCGGCCATCGCATCGAGCAAGCGCCGTCCGTCGGCGCTGTAGTAGTACAGGCCCTCGGCGCGCTCGATCAGCAAAGGCTTCTCACGGAATGCGCGGTTCGCGGTGAAGCCCATGAAATAGGCAGACAGATCAAGCTCGTTGGATAGACCAACCGCAGTGTTCATTGCCCGCAGCTCCAGCAGTTTTCGTACATACAACCCAATCCAGCAATCCAATTCAGAACCGGCGTCCGATGCCGGGACGTTAGCGCCGCCCGGAGCCATTCGCTACTTGAGCGTACTGGTGCCCGCGCGCGTCAACGTACGCCCGCTAGCGTGTTGATGTACGCAACAACGTCCGTGATCGCTTTGTTGTCAGCCAGCACCTTGGCCATCGGCGCCATCTGTTGCCCGAACGTATCTCCCGCGTGGCTGCCACGCGCACCGCTGCGGAAGTTGCGGAGTTGGGTGATCAGATACCAATCACTCGCTCCTGCGAGGCGCGGCGCATTCAGGGACTGCATGCCCTGCGCTTTCACGCCATGACAGGCCGCGCAAGGCGCATACAAGCTTCGTCCGCGTTTGGCATCGCCGCGCACTGTAGCGGTTGCAGGGGCGGCGTTCAGCGTTGCCACATAGGCAGCCACGTCCGCCACCGCATCGACGTCGCGCAGCGCATCCGCCATCGGTTTCATCTGGCCGCCGTAGATGTCGCCCCTTCCGGTCCCACGCACGCCTTGCTTGAAGTTGTTCAGCTGGCGCGTGAAGTACCAAGCTTCCATACCCGCCAAGCGCGGGCCATTGATGCCCTGATTACCTTCAGCGTTCGCACCATGACAGGCAACGCACAGCGCGTAGTGACGTTTTCCGGCGACGGGATTTCCTGCCCGAGCGCTTGCGCCCGCGGCGTTCGCAGCTGCGACACCGTTCTCGGCACCCGCTGCGGCGCTGGTAAGCACAGTGAACAGGACCAAGCCCGTCCTGCGCACGAGCAGCACCGCCGGCATCCGCGTTGTTTTTCGAAACCACATCATCAGCAACACTTTCTGCCTCGAACGAGCTGCCTCGACCGGGCTACCTGGGACCGGCCTCCTCGCATCGGCCTGCGCCGCCGAGCCCGCCGTTCAGCTAGTTACGCCGCGTCGCACGATGACGGTGCAATCAGCCAGCGTCCGAGTCCGAACGCGACCGGCGGCGAAACATCCAAAGCAGCGAGTCGGCAATCTTTCGCAAGAAGCCCTCGGGCTGTTCGCGCCGATCAGCACCCCGGCGACGATCAAGTTCGTTACGGAAGCCCCGCCCCAGCAGAAGCCGAGGCCGGTTGTCGCCAGGAGATCTACGCTCGGAGCCTTCGCGGCGGTCCGACTGCGTTCTTCGATCTTCCCCTGGAAACTGCACATCATTTTGCAGCGCGCCAGATGAACTCACTCAACACTCCCGCGGGAAACTCAACGAGCCCGATCTTCCGCGACCAATCAGAAAATGAAAAGCCCCGAAGGGCTGCGCGCGACCCATCGCCAAGACTAAACTGCCGAGCCTTCCTGGGCGCCCGACAGCGCCGTGCGAATGTTCAACGCGCCCGTAGCTCAGCTGGATAGAGTGTTGGCCTCCGAAGCCAAAGGTCACAGGTTCGAACCCTGTCGGGCGCACCAACTTGAACCGCCACGTGGCCTGGGTGCAGTCCAGGCAGCAATCAGGGCGCTGCGAGTCGATCAAGCTGCGCGCGTGTAGCAGCATCTGCCGGCACGAACGTCTCAAGATGCAGGCCCGTCAGCGTCACATCCTGAGCGGTGCCAATTGTCGACAGCAAGGAGAAGAAGCGCATCTCCGGCTCGGTGTGCGCGTGATCTGCTGGCACCAGACCGTCGGGCAGCCGCCGAAAGGCCGATGTCATGATTGGCGGCGCAAGCCGCAACCCATCCAGCAGACCGCTGATGGACTCGGTGGGTAGCTTGTTCTGCAGCGACGACAGCAGCGCCACGAGGCGCTGGTTGTCTGGGTCCGCCAACACCTCGCGCTGCAAGCGCCAGAAGAGGTGCCGCGCCGCAAGTGGCCACTCCAGCATGTACGGCTTCAGTCCGTCTTCATCGAAACACCACTGCACAACGTTGTTGCCATGCAGTGGCTCACCGCGCCGCAACCAGCTGAAGAAACGCAGCGCCGCCGTATTCGCATGCACCAACGTCCACGCGTCATCGACGATCAACGCGGGAAATGGATCGTGTCGCTCAAGCAATGCCTCGAGCTCACGGCGGAATGGCGCAAGCTCAGTCCCATCGATTGCGCGCTCCCGGTAGACCGGGGCAAATCCCGCAGCCAGCAGCAGCTCGTTGCGCGATCCCAGCGGCACCGCCAACGCCTCACACAACACCATCACGGTGCTTCGGCTCGGCCGCGCGCGCCCCGACTCAACGAAGCTCAAATGGCGCTGCGAATAACCCGCGATCATCGACAGCTCAAGCTGGGATTTGCCGCGCGCCTTGCGCCACCGCCGCAGATGGCGACCAAACGCATCCGACTCAGCGCTGCGCACAGCCAAGGTCATGCGCGTGCGGCCAGCAACACCCGCGCAGACCCGGCGCGAGCAAGACCAACCACCGCGACCCGCCAGGCTACGAAGCGTAACGGCGCCGCTCTACCGAGCCGCACAATTCCCATGCCTGCGTTGTTCATCTGATCATCCTCATGATTCGCGCGCCCCGTGCCGTGAGCCCATCAAAGGGCCAAGCCGATGCCCATCAGATGCATCTTCGTGAGCGACGTGCAAACCTGACAATTACGCCACAAGTCATATCTGGAGCAGAACATGTCCGCAACGCCTTTCCAATGACCCGACTGGATCACCGACCCCATCCGCGTGTACACGCAGAGCAATGGGGCAGAAGGTCACATCTGGAATGGCGTTCCCTGTCTGCTGCTTACGACCAAGGGGCGACGCAGCGTTACTTTGCAGACGCTGCCGGTGATCTACGGAATGGACGGGGACAGCTACCTGATCGTTGCGTCCAAGAGCGGCGCTGCTGCGCACCCCGCGTGGTATCTGAACCTCTGCGCGACATCTACCTTTGGCTTGCAGATGGGCGTGGAGAGATTCGCTGCGGTCGCGCGCACAGCCAGCGCTGCAGCGAAAGCTCAGCTATGGCCGATCATGGCCAGAGTCTGGCCCGCCTATGACGAGTACCAGACTCGCACACCGCGCAATATTCCGGTGGTCGTTCTGGCCCGCACGCACAAATGAAGCGGAGGCAGTTGATGCAGAAGCAGTTGATCCAGAAGCAATCGCTCTCACACGCCCGAAGCCAGGAGATCTTCGCGCAACACCACGTGCAGCTCCGGCACCGATGGTTGTGGCACCGCCACTGAAAGCCAGTGCCGCGGCAATCGCGCAAGCTGCACATGCCATGGGCCGCTGACTGCCACCGGCGACCATGCAGCCGCGAAGCGACCAGCGGAATCCGATTCTCCGAGCAGCGACGGCTGTGGAGTCGCCGCACCCTGCGCCAACAAACGCGTCATGGCGCGCCAGTCCGCCTGAAGTTCACGCAGGCCACCGCGCAGAATGCCCTTGCCCGTCGCCTTACCAATGGCCTCCTTGAGCGTCCACAACGCACACAGTCGCTCATGGCGTTCGGAGGCGTCACCGTCCAGCAGCCATTGCCGATCCAGGACGGAAAACACAGGGTGCACACGCTCCAGTGCGCTGATGCGGCGCCAGCTCGATGCGCCGCGCTCACGTACTGCTTCAAGATCACAGCCCAGTGGCAGCGCCGTTTCCTCTGCGACTGTGCACAGCAACCCGCCGCGTGAGTGACTGATGTTGACGGCACGATGTGTGCGCCCGGATGCGTCGCAGCCAACCGGTCGGTGTCCAGGCGCACCCACCAACGACCAGCCCTGCCCGCCAAGCGTTCGCATAAGCGCAAATGCGACCAGCCATCGACTGAGCGCGAATTCGCGACGGCGCGATGGCGCTGTCATCGCGGTCAGCCTCAGGGCATCGGCCGCAGACAGTTTCGCAATGGCGTGTTCGATGCCTTGCTGATCGTCGTCCATGTAGAACGCATGCAATGTCATCACGCAACACGCCGGTAATTGCGCAGCTGTGTAACGACCATCTGGACAACGACAGGGGAGCTGTCCATCACCGTCGCACTTCGTATGCGAATCACTCTTGCATCGAGATGAGCCGGAAACACCGCTGATAGACTCGCCGAGTAAAGCTGCGCTAAAACACAGCGGATTCATTCAGTAGGGGGCACCATGGCATCAGCGCTCGGTTTTCAGCAAGCGATTCACAGCCAACTGTTGCGCAGATTCGCGCTGGCGTGCGCCCTGTTGTTTGTGCATGGCTGCAACGGTGACCGCAGCGCCGGCGGCGATTCGGCGCAGGACGACCGTGCAGCAATGATTCGCAGCGCCACCGCGAACCTGGACGGCGCACGCATCGCCGCTGCCGATTCCGAGCCCGGCAACTGGCTGGCCCACGGCCGCACCTACGACGAACAGCGTTTCTCTCCGCTCAAACAGATCAACGACAGCAACATCAAACAACTCGGGCTGGCCTGGTATTGGGATACCGGTACAACGCGCGGCCTGGAAGCCTCACCGATTGTGGTTGGCGGCGTCATGTTCACCACTGGCTCATGGAGCATGGTCTACGCCACCGATGCAAAAACAGGCGAACTCATCTGGCAGTTCGACCCGAAGGTGCCGCGCGAGTGGGGCGTGTACGCCTGCTGCGATGTGGTGAACCGCGGCGTTGCAGTGTGGAAGGGACGCGTGTATTTCGGAACCATCGACGGCCGGCTGATTGCGCTGGACGCCGCTAGCGGCAGCAAGGTCTGGGAAGTTCAGACCACGGACAAGCAGCGCCCATACACAATCACCGGCGCGCCGCGCATCGTCAAAGACAAAGTCATCATCGGTAACGGCGGCGCCGAATACGGCGTACGTGGCTACATCACCGCATATGACACCGCCAGCGGCAAGCAGCTCTGGCGGTTCTGGACGGTCCCCGGTGACCCATCCAAGCCGTTCGAAGGCGAGCACCTCAAGCAGGCCGCGTCCACATGGCGGGGCGGCGAATGGTGGAAGGTTGGCGGCGGCGGCACGGTGTGGGACTCGATGTCCTTCGACCCCGCACTCAACCTGCTGTACATCGGCACCGGCAACGGCTCGCCGTGGAATCGATACATCCGGTCACCGGGTGGCGGCGACAACCTCTATCTATCTTCCATTGTTGCGATCAATCCTGACGACGGCACCATGAAGTGGTTCTACCAGACCACACCCGGCGACTCCTGGGACTACACCGCCGTGCAGCACATGATCCTCGCCGACATCAAGGTGAACGGCAGCGTGCGCAAGGTGCTCATGCAGGCACCGAAGAACGGCTTCTTCTATGTGATCGACAGGACCAATGGCGAGCTGCTTTCGGCCGCCGCCTACGCGCCAGTGACCTGGGCCAGCCGGGTCGATCTGGAGACGGGGCGGCCGGTTGAGAACCCCGAGGCGCACTACGCCAACGAGTCGAAGCTCATCAAGCCGGCGCCGTATGGCGGGCACAACTGGCACCCCATGAGCTACAGCCCGAACACCGGCCTCGTGTACATCCCCGTGCTCGACATTCCCTTCATGTACGGTCAGGACAACGCCTTCAAGTACAACCCCAAGACCTGGAACACCGGCATCGACACCGCTAACACTGTCCCCAGCGCCGATCCGCAAACGGCAGCCGCCGGCTTGAAGGAAGTGAAAGGCTACCTGGCCGCCTGGGACCCGGTAACACAACGCGAAGTGTGGCGTGCGCAGCACTCAGGCAGTTGGAACGGCGGGGTGCTGTCGACGGCCGGCAATCTTGTGTTCCAAGGCTTGGCCGATGGTCGATTCACGGCCTACAACGCGAAGACCGGGCAACCGCTCTGGGAGAGCACGACCTATACCGGCACCATTGCGCCGCCGATCAGTTACGAGATCGACGGCGAGCAGTACGTTGCGGTGATGGCGGGTTGGGGCGGCGCGTTCAGCCTTGCCTCAGGCGTGCCACGCCAAGCCGGCAACCGAACCAATGTGGGCCGCATCCTGGTGTACAAGCTGGGCGGCAAGCTCTCGCTGCCGGTCCCGCCCGCCGCGCCTGCACTGGATCCGCCGCCACCACTCATCGCCGATGCGGCAACTGTTCGCCGTGGAGAGTTGCTGTTTCACACCAATTGTTCCGTGTGTCATGGCGGTGGGGCAGTCGGTTCGGGGGTGCTGCCGGACCTGCGCAACCTGAAGGAAGAAACCCACGCAGCCTGGGATGCCATCGTGCTGAAAGGTGCATTCACGAGCCGCGGCATGGTCAGCTTTGCACACGTGCTGTCGCAGCAGGATTCCAACGCCATACACCAGTACGTGATCAGTCGCGCGCACGCGGACCGGGCGAACGCTGCTGCTGCTTTGCAGCCTGCACAACAGGCGCCTGCAGCTGCAAGCGCACCACCAGCGTCAGGCTGAGTCACTCAAGAAAGTCCGCTCGCGCAGTGGATCGGGCCCGTCCGGTAGTCAATGTACCGGCGGGCTGGGCAACTCGATCTCCACCGCAACAGGTCGGTGGTCCGAGACACAGGAATCCAGAACGCGAAAGTGCCGCACTTCTATGCACGGGGATACCAGCACATGGTCGAGCCCGACAGCCGGTCGCCATGACGGATAGGTTGCGCCGTGCCCGGTATGTTCGACCGGCTTTGCCGAGATCAAACCTGTTTCCGACAGCGGCGTGTTGTTGAGCAGATCGTCGAGATGGCTGTTGAGGTCGCCCATCAGGACTATGCGGCGATAGGGCGCAATCAAGTCGCGCACGTACGCAAGCTGACGGTCACGTGCGCCGCCGCCCAGCGACAAATGCAGCATGACAACAACCAGCGGATCTTCTGGCGCACCGTACTTCAACAGAATTGCGCCACGCCCTGGAATGAGACCCGGCAGCTTGTGGTCTTCGATGGCCACCGGGCGCGTGCGTGCCAGCAGGCCGTTGGCGTGCTGCGCCAGCATGCCGAGGTCGCGATTGCGCTGGGCATACCAGTACTTCAAGCCTGCGCGATGCGCGAGGTATTCGACCTGATTCACAAAGCCGCTGCGCAGGCTGCCAGCATCGGCCTCCTGTAACGCAACGAGATCGAAGTGATGCGCAACTCGCGCAATGCGGTCGAGATTGCGTTGCCGTTCTATGTCCGGAAACACATGGCGCCAACCACGCGTGAGGTAGTGCGAGTAACGTTCCGTGCGAATGCCGACCTGGATGTTGAAGCTTAGCAATCGCAGCCAGTTACCCTGCGCCGCGTCAGGTTCGTGCTCCATGCGCGTAACCATCTGCGCCTGGGCGAATGCGGGATCAACCGAACGTACGCGCTTCAGACCGAACCGGTGTTCCGAATCCAATCCGGCCTTAGCCTCAGAGCCGAACAAAGGACCTCTCCTGGAAAATGTCTTCCTTCGCGGTCTGGCAATCGCCAATTTTGCGCAAGTCTTTAATTAGCATGGGAGGCACTATTCCGCTTTAGAGGCATTTATCGGGCGACAACTGCCGGGGCTGGACGCGTAACGGAAGCCGCAGGCTTCGTGCGTTTTGCGTCACGCTCTTTGCGGATCAGGAAGTCAGCTACCTGAAGCATGCCTGCGTTCGAGCCGGCCATACGGCCATCGACAACGTATTTGCCGTTTACAACGATCGCCGGCACGCCGGTGATCTGAAAGTCCTTGGTCAACTTGTCCGACCGCTGCATCGAGGCGCGCACGCCGAACGAGTCCATCGTGCGCGTGAAGTCACTTTCGGACACGCCATAGCCTGCGTAAAAGCGCGCCATGTCAGCTGCCTGCCACATGGGTTTGCCGTCTGTGTGCAGCGCCTTGAACATTGCGGAATGCGACTTATCAACGATCTTCAAAGCCTGCGCCGTATAGAAACCCTGCGCCAGCGCGCGGAACTGCGGATTGAAGAGCACCGGCACCGCACGGAACTGAACATCGCCGGGGAGACGCGCCCGCCAGTGTTCAACAGTCCCCTCGAACTCATAGCAGTGCGAGCAGCCGTAGGAGAACATTTCGATGACTTCAATCTTCTGCGAATTCGCCGGCCGCACTGGGTTTGTCAGGACCTGGTAGTGCCGACCCGACACGAATCGCTCCACCAACGCGCCGGTCGGCGCGGCCGCGGCGAACGTCACCTGCGTAACCAACAGCACTGTCGACAGGAACGCCGCAATGGCGGCACATGGCTTCAAGCGCATGAACTCACTCCAAACATCAGAACTATCTGTAAGCACTGTACATGCGGCGAACATATGCGCGCGCACAGACTCCTGCTGACAATCTACTTGGCCTTGGGTTCAAGACCCGAGACAAGGCCCTGGATGTAGCTGGCCACGGCCTTGATCTCACCGTCGGTGAGGCGGCTCGCGGTCATGCGCATCATTTGCCCGTACTCCTCGTCCGTCTTGCGCACACCTTCGCGGTACGCCGTCAGCTGGGCAGCGACGTAGTCGACGGATAGGCCTCGGAGGAGAGGAAAGCCGGCCGGCGGATTGCCATTGCCCATCGGCGAGTGGCATGCGGCGCACGCCGGGACGCGCTTCTCGAGCAAGCCACCCCGATAAATCTGTTCGCCAAGCTTCAACGCGTCCGGCTTGTCGGGCGCCTGGGACACCGATGCGGGCTTGCTCGCGTAATGAGCCGAGAGGTCCTGCAGATTCTGGTCATTCAAGAGATCAAGTTGACCCGCCATCAGAGGTGCTTCACGGGTTTTGGCTTTGATTGCCCGGAGCTGACGCAGCAGGTAACGCTCATTTTGCCCAGCGAGATTCGGGTAATTCGGCGCCACCGCCTTTCCGTCTGCACCGTGGCACGCCGCGCAAGGTGCAGACAACGCCTGACCGGCCGCGGGATTGCCCGCCGCATTCGCGACACTGGAAAGGCCGCAAACGAGCAGGAGCACGAGCAGACTGCGCATGAGTTGGTCAACCAAGCTGGATTGGTAAAGAGGGACGAGCCACAAGCTTCGAGCAGACGCTTCAAGCAAGCTGCATCGCGCAAGTTGACACACAGAACGGCTGCCCCGTGGTCAAGCGTCGGGCATTATAGCCGAGCGAACTACTCAGAAAAGCGTGGCGCCGATGTCAGAGTCGCAAGTGCCCCGGAGAAATGCCGCCCAACCGGGCAGTTCGGTCCCGAAGAAGCCCCCTAAAAGAACCAGGCAACCCGTGGCCAGAGCACCTGTGAAGCAACAATCCGCGAGCCACGACCAACGACCTGCCAATCAGACGGCGCCAAGATCGGCCGCACTGCACGCAACATTTCTGGTCAGCGCCGCCCGTCTGGACCAGTGCCCGGATGATGACGTACCCGAGATCGCGTTCGTCGGGCGGTCCAACGCAGGCAAGTCGAGCGTCCTCAACTGCATCAGTGCACACAAACAACTGGCACGCGTCAGCCGGACCCCGGGGCGCACGCAACTGCTGAACTTCTTCTCGATTACCGAAGGCGGACGGTTCGTCGACCTGCCCGGCTACGGCTATGCAAGCGCACCACTGGCAACTCGTCAGCGCTGGCAGAAGGAACTCGAGCGCTATTTGACACGCCGCCCGAACTTGCAAGGGCTGGTGCTGGTGACCGACATCCGGCATCCATTGAAGGACACGGACCTGCACATGATTGACTGGGCACGTTCCGCATTGCTGCCAACGCTGGTACTCGCAAACAAGTGCGACAAGCTGCGCAGCGGTGCGCGCCAGGCCGCTTTGTTGGAAAAGCGTCGTGAGCTTGAAGCAGCTACCGACGTTGATTCCGACGCGCAGCTATCGGTGCTCGCGTTCTCGGCACAGGACGGCACGGGATTGCCCGATGCGCTGCGCTGGATACGCGCGCGACTGGCGTGGGAGCGCCCACTGCCCGCACCCGACGACATCCCGGTCTGAGCAGACGCGGCGACTGCCGCGCGAGCGGCCTTGCCTGCGCGATTGTGTCGTCAGTGCGCTTCGTCCCAATTCAATCCCGTTCCGACCTCGACCTCCAGCGGCACTGCAAGCTGTGCGGCGCCTGACATGAGGCGAAGGATTTCTGGCTTGGCTACGTCTACCAGATGCGCGGGCACTTCAAACACCAATTCATCGTGCACCTGCATGATCATGCGCACTTCCGGCAAGTCCGCGCACAACCATCCGTCGACCGCAATCATGGCGCGCTTGATGATGTCAGCTGCTGTGCCTTGCATCGGCGCGTTGATGGCAGTGCGCTCTGCAGCCTGACGACGCGGCACATTCGCGACGCGAATCTCCGGCAGATACAGCCGCCGACCGAACAACGTTTCAACATAGCCAAGCTCACGCGCGCGCGCGCGGGTGGATTCCATGTAGCCACGCACACCTGGATAGCGCTCGAAGTAACGCTCGATGTACGCAGCCGCCAGTGGCCGGGACACGCCGATCTGACGCGCCAGTCCAAATGCGGACATCCCGTAGATCAGACCGAAGTTGATGGCCTTTGCACTGCGTCGTTGATCGTCGGTAACGTGCTCCGGATGTACGCCGAATACCTCGGCTGCAGTCGCACGATGCACATCAAGGCCGTTCTCGAATGCAGTCGTCAGACCCGTGTCTCCCGACAGGTGCGCCATGATGCGGAGCTCGATCTGCGAGTAGTCTGCTGCAAGCAACACGCTGCCGGGCGGCGCGATGAACGCCTGCCGGATCCGACGACCTTCCGCGCTGCGGATGGGAATGTTCTGCAGGTTCGGATCGGACGAAGACAATCTGCCTGTCGCGGCGACCGCCTGGTGATACGACGTATGCACCCGACCCGTATTGGCATCGATCTGTGCCGGCAGCTTGTCGGTATACGTCGACTTGAGCTTGGCAAGACCGCGGTACTCGAGAATGATGCGTGGCAACTCGTATTCAGCTGCCAATTCCTCAAGCACCTCTTCCGCAGTGGAAGGCTGGCCGCCAGGCGTGCGCCGCAGAATCGGCAAACCCAACTTCCCGTACAGCAGTTCTTGAAGCTGTTTCGGCGAGTCGAGGTTGAAGACGACATCGGCAGCGTTGTGCGCCTCTTTGATCAAAGTCGCAAGCCGATCACTGATTTCTGCCGACTGTTGACGAAGCACGCGCGCATCAACCAATGCGCCAGTGCGTTCGACGCGCGACAGCACAGGCACCAACGACATCTCAATGTCGCGAAAAACCGAACGTAACAATGGCTCCGCATCAAGCTTCGGCCAGAGCGCCCGATGCAATTGCAGTGTGACGTCCGCATCCTCCGCGGCGTACGCGCTGGCCTGCTCAATGGGCACCTGATCAAACGTGACCTGCTTCGCACCCTTACCCGCGACATCTGCGAACTTGATGGTGCTGTGACCGAGGTATTTCAGCGCAAGGTCATCCATGTTGTGCCGGCTGCCCACGCTATCGAGAACGTAGGATTCGAGCATCGTGTCGAACGCAACGCCGTTGAGTTCAACGCCATGCCGCGCCAGCACGCTCATGTCGTACTTGGCGTTCTGTCCGATCTTCAACAGCGCGGGGTCTTCAAGCAGCGGTCGAAGCACAGCCAGCACTGCATCGCAGCCGAGTTGTTCTGGCGCATCCGGATATCGATGCGCCACCGGCACATAGGCGGCTTCGCCCGGTGCAACAGCAAAGGAAACGCCGACGAGTTGCGCCTGCATGTAGTCAACGCTGGTGGTTTCCGTATCGACTGCAAACAATCCCGCAGCACGCAGACGCGCCGCCCACGTCTGCAACGCTTCCATCGTCAGCACCGTGTCGTAGCTGGCGGTCGTCTGCGCGCGCGGCGAGACCGGGTCGTCAGACGGCTGCGCAAACAAGTCGGCCGACGCAGCGGTGCGTTTCGGCAGCAGCTCCTCGTACCACGCCTTGAACTCATACTCGAGAAACAGTGCGGCCAACGCTTCGGTATCTGGCGCCGACGGCACCAACTCCGACACGCTCAGCGGCAGTTCGAGATCGCATTTGATGGTCGCAAGCGTGCGCGACAACGGCAATTGCGGCAAAGCGGCCCGAAGGTTGTCGCCGATCTTGCCCTTGATCTCGGCGGCACTGGCGATGACTGCATCCAGGCTGCCGTAGCTCTGCAGCCATTTCGCTGCTGTCTTCGGCCCGACTTTCTCAACGCCCGGAATGTTGTCGGCGGTGTCGCCCATCAACGCCAGCAGATCAATGATGCGATTCGGCGGCACACCGAACTTCTCTTCAACACCTGCCGCATCCAGCGCGGTGTCGGTCATCGTATTCACCAGCCGCACATGGGTGTCGACCAGTTGCGCGATGTCCTTGTCGCTGGTCGAGATCACCACATGCCTGCCTAGCGCCTGGGCTTGTGCGGCGTAGGTGCCAATCACGTCGTCGGCTTCTACGCCGGGAAATACGATCAGCGGCAGACCCATGGCCTTGACGATGTTATGCACCGGCACAATCTGCGACCGGAGTTCATCGGCCATCGGCGGTCGATTCGCCTTGTACTCGACATAGAGGTCATTGCGAAACGACTTGCCTCCGGCATCGAACACCACCGCAATCGGACTGTTTGGATAGTCCTTCTGCAGCTTGCGCAACATTGCAGTCACGCCGCGCACGGCGCCGGTCGGCTGGCCTTTCGATGACGACAGTGGCGGCAGCGCGTGAAACGCTCGGAACAAGTAAGAAGATCCATCGACCAGGATCAGTGGTTTGTCTGCAACCGTCATCTTGAGCCACCATTCCCCAGCTTCCGATAGCGGCGCATGCTGCGCCGTGTCTGAGCGACAACGGTAACAGGTCGAAATGAACCGCTGTATCTGCAGTGTTGTGGTTGTAATGCTCGGCTTGACTGCCGCGGCGGACGAGCCAGCGTCGGCCATTGTTCCGACCAGCAGCAGCGCCGACGAAGACGTCACGATCATCGATGGCCAGGCGCGCACCGTTTATGAGTATCGGCGCGCCGGACAGCTGCGCATGATCCGGGTGGTACCCAAGTTCGGCCGGCCCTATTTTCTTGTCCCTGCAGACCCCACGCACGGCAATGGCGACCTTGAGCAGCGGGGCCAGCTTGTACCCAGTTGGCGCATCCTGGAGTTCTGAAGCCGTTGACCATTCTCACAAGACTCAACCCCACTGACGTGGATGCCATGCTGCAACCCTACGGCTTGCGCCAGCGGCACATCGCACCCACGCTCGGCGGGGTCGAGAACACCAACTATCTCTTGGACGCAGAAGACACGCAGGGGTCGCATGCGCTTGTACTGACGCTCATCGAGTCGCCGCCGTCACACACACCCTGGTTTCTGCCCACCGTGCTCGACAGGCTGCAAGCGGCAGGGCTGCCAACACCGCAGCTCAGGCGCACGCTCAGCGGCGATGCAGCCGTAATGTGGTCCGAGCGCAGAGTGCTCGTGTGCGGCCGCATTGCGGGCGAACACCGCACACACGTGAGTGCCGAAGACTGCGCTGCCGTCGGCCGGTTCATGGCACGCCAGCATCGCGCCATGGACGACGTGTGCCGTGATGCGCCTCCACACCCGCGCCAGGCTGCATGGCTGCACCAGCATGTCGACGCGCTTGCCATGCGCATCCCACCATGGCAGCACGCGTTGCTTGTCGATGGCCTTGCCCAGACAGATAGCCTTTTCGCGCGCGCCGACTACCAGGCGTTGCCGGAGGCCGTAGTGCACGGCGATCTGTTCCGCGACAACGTGCTGTTCACCGCACAGGGTCTATCGGGCGTGATCGACTTTCATCATGCAGCCGTGCACAAGCGAGTGTTCGACATCGCCGTGGCCATCAACGACTGGTGCGACGACGCAACACTCGGTGTTTCCGCTGTTCGCATGCAGGCACTGCTGCGCGCTTACGATGGCATCACGCCTCTCACTGCCATTGAGCTGGCGTTGCTTCCCGCCTTCCTGAGCTATGTAGCGCTGGCCTTCTCGCTGTCGCGATTGCATGGCCATATTGCGCGACCAGACGACTACGGCAAGTCTCCGTTGCCAATGCTCTATCGGCTTGCGCAGCGGAGCACGCCACCTTGGCCGCAGATCTGCATCTAAGCAAACCCTTAGAACCGCCCCACGGCACCGGGTAGTCCGATGCTCAATCGCGCAGCCGTAAAGGGCGGGCGCACAAAACCGTGGTAGTGCCCATTCGGGTTGATCAGAATGAGGTTCGTCGGGTGGTCGACTGCGTAGGAATCCGGCGTCGTGCCCGGAATCTTGCCGAACGTGACATTCACCTGCGTCGCCATCGCCGCAAGCTTTTCGATGGTAGAGGTCGCACCAACAAAGTCGGGCGAGAAAAACCGCAGGTACTCGTCGATGCGAGCGGTCGTGTCGCGTTCCGGATCGACGCTGATAAGAACCACCTGCACGTTCGACTTGATGTTCTGCTCGGCGAGCGCCTTGCGTACTGCCGGCATCGCTTTCGACAGATCCCGCATCGTGGTGGGACACGCGTCGGGGCAATACGTGAAACCGAAGTACACCAGCGACCATTGGCCATTGATGTTCGCGTTCGTGAACGGCTTGCCCTTGGTGTCCGTGAACTCGAATGGAGAGATGTCTCTGGGGCGCGGCAGCAGCACAACGCCGCTGTCGCGCAAGGCCTCATCAGATATCACCGGCGCACGGTTGATCTTGAACAGGAACATCGCCATGACGATTGTGATGAGCGTGAGGCAGGCGAGGACAGTGGTGCGGACACCGGCGTTGTTCAATTCAGTGTGCCCTTGAATTAGTCGTGGCAGGTGCTGTGCCTTGGTCCGAAACGGGGCTGGCTCTGAACACTGATTTCCCTCGGACCTGCTCGGGCTTAGATGGTGCCCGGCAACATCTCGATCGGTGGCTGCGCCGACATCGAAACTGCACTCGGGATCAGATAGTGGTCCGCCAGCAGCGCCACGAACAGCAATCCGAGATACAGAATGGAGTAGCGGAACGTCTCTATCGCAGCACGCGGATTACGGCCCCGAAGTAAGGCAACGCACCAGTACAGAAAGCCAGCACCCAGGGCCAATGCAGCGAGCAGATACAACACGCCGCTCATCTGGATGGCCACCGGCAGCAAAGTGCACAGGATGAGCAACAACGTGTAGTAGAGGATCTGCCACTGTGTGTAGCGCACACCATGGGTGATAGGCAGCATGGGTATATCTGCCTTCGCGTATTCGTCTTTACGATCCAGTGCCAACGCCCAGAAATGCGGTGGTGTCCAGGCAAAGATGATCAGGACCAGCAGCAACGCACCTGGTTCGATGGAGTTGGTCACCGCGGCCCAACCAAACAGCGGAGGCGCAGCGCCGAAGATGCCGCCAATCACGATGTTCTGTGGCGTCGCGCGCTTCAGATACAGCGTGTACACAAGCCCGTAGCCTACCCAGGCCGCGAAGTTCAACCACGCCGTCAGTGCATTCACCATCGTGAACAGGATGATCATGCCCACGATGCCCAGCACCGCCGAAAACGCTACGGCACGCCCCGATTGCAAACGGCCTGTGGCCATCGGACGGTTTTGCGTTCGCGCCATGCGCACGTCGATAGCGGCGTCAGCGATGTGATTGACGACTGCCGCCGATGCCGCAACCAGCGCAATGCCAAGATTGCCGAAGATCAGAATGTCTACAGGCACCCAGCCCGGCGTCGCCATCAGCATGCCGGCAATTGAACAAAGCAACATGAGCAGCACGACGCGCGGCTTCGTGAGCTCTAGATAGTCGCGCCAGGACGTGAGCCCCTTGGCTACCACAACGGTATCTGCTGGAATCGAACCAACTGCGCCAGAGACAGCTGTTGCGACGGATGAACCAGCGGCGGGCGCTGCCAGGTCGCTCATGAGGGGGGACTGCGAAGAAGGAACAGCCGGTAGTTTACTGAAACGAGGGTCAGCAACAACACGGCGGCGACACCGTTGTGGGCAATCGCAACGCGGAGCGGCAACGTAAACACCACGTTGCTGATGCCCAACACGATCTGCAGCGTGAGGATTGCAAGCACGGCGAAACCCAATTGGCGCAACGGGGTGTCCTCTGATCGCAAACATCGATAGATCAGCGCCAGAACCAGCAGCGACGCGATGATCGCGCCCAACCTGTGCGTAAGGTGGATCGCCACCCTGGCATCGTTGTCCAGCAGGCCGCCGAGGTAGTTCGGTCCAACTTCCTGCAGCAAGTCGAATCCACGGGAGAAATCTGCAGGCGGGAGCCACTGTGTCTGACAGGTCGGAAAGTCCGGGCAGGCCAGTGCCGCATAGTTGGATGTGGTCCAACCCCCCAGAGCAATCTGCAGTACTACTGCAACCAGTGCGGCTACTGCCAGACGAAAGCCTGGCTCGCTGGCGACCCTTGGCTTAGGCCAACCCAGGCGCAATGCCAGGAGCCACAACAGCGCGGCCGTGGTCATGCCGCCGAGCAAGTGCAGCGTGACAACCTGCGGCCACAGCTTCCACGTGACGGTCCACATGCCGAACGCGCCCTGCAGGATGACCAGCCCCAGCAACAGAAAAACGTGTCGGCGGGGCAACTGCGCGTCCTTGGATGCACGCCAGGTCAACACGCTCATCACGAGAATCAGAAACCCGAGCGTGGATGCGCTATAGCGATGAACCATTTCTGGCCAAGCGCGCTCGATCTGCAATGGTGCGTCCGGAAATCTGGCACTCGCAATCTGCTGATGCTCTGCGCTGACGGGCACGTGCAGAAAGCCGTAGCAGCCGGGCCAATCGGGGCAGCCCAGCCCAGCGTCGACCAACCGCGTCCACGCCCCGAGCAGAATGACGACGAACGCCAACGCGGTACCGGCGAGGGCAATGACGAACAAGGTTCTTCGGGCACCGTGCATGGTGAGGTCAGCCAATCGATGAGTTTGAGAGGAGAAACTTCAGATCCTTGAGCAGCGGCGTGCCGATACGCTCGCTGTCATACCAAAGCACAGCGTTCCCCTGCGGATCGATCAGAAACAGCCCGCTCTTGTAGCTGCCAATTGTCCCCATGGCACGCACACGCGGGAGTTGCGGCGACGGATTGTCGGTCCCACTCGCGGCCGTGCGCTCGTCTTCAACAATAAGCGCGCATACAACGCGTGAGCCCTCACGACCGATCAATGTCGGTATGGCGCGCAGACGTTGAACGTCGCGTTGACAACTGGCAGCACAGATTGCAGGCCGATGCAGCAGCAAGCGCCACTTGTGTTCCGGGAGCGCAGGGCCGGGCAGCGCCTGCAGCTTGAGATCCGACAGAAGCGCGCCCGGTTTTAGCAGCGTGCCATTGTTGCTTGTTCCCTGGCGCGCTTCGGAATCAGCCGGTTGATCGCGATAGTAGTGATACGCGATCTGCGCCAACACGAACGGCGCAGCGGTGAGGCCGATCAACAACAGCAGTGTTCGTTGGCCGCGATTCATGCCCTGCTCAAGCTTCGATAACCCAGATACAGCACGATACCAAGCGCCATCGCAAACCACTGCACGGCATAGCCCCAATGGCGGGTCGGCGAGACCGACTCCACGCTGTAGTTCGGCAGAAAAATGCCCGGCCCCGCCGCATCCGCTGTCACGGGGTAGCGATACTGACCCCGCAACCCCTCCGCCGTCATTCGTTGAACATCGAGGTAGCCGATGCGCTTCGGCCCGGACGCCGGCCACGCCGACGGCCACTGGTTGTCACCGATCAACGGCGGCAGACCAGCGGGGACATAGACGAAGCCCGACAGTCGAACGCGCTGCGTGGGGGTGCTCCATGACGGCATGACATCTCGGCTCGCGCCGGCCGCGATCCAACCGCGATTCACGAGCAACAAGGTGCCATCGGCACAGCGAAAAGGGGTCAGCACTTCATAACCAGCGACACTGTTCGCAGTCCGGTTATCCAACAGGTACTCATGGCCCGGCGTGAATGCGCCATCCAGATCAACGCGAACATAGGCCGGGCTGCCTTGCCGCGCCGCTGCGGCACAGCTGACCGGAGTCATGGCGAGTCGGTTGTAGAAGGCGTCTTCCAGCGCAATCTTCTGCGCCGCACGGCTGAGCTGCCAGAAGCCAAGCCCACACGCCCCCGCAGCCATCACCAGCGCCAGAAGCCACCAGCGCAGATCAATCTCAAACCTGCCGAACCGAAATCTTGGACCGGCCATGTACTTCAGCACAAGGTCAGTGCATTAAAGTGCAGGTGCTTCAGATGGCCAAGGTACGTCGAACCCATGCTCAAGGTGCTCATCTTCATCGTCATGATCGCCATGGTGATCAGCCTGTTCAGCGGGCTCGTGTTCCTGTTCAAGGACACTGACAAACCCAACTCCAAGCGCGTGGTCTACGCGCTCGGTATCAGGGTGAGCCTTGCCGCAACGCTGCTGCTGCTGATCGGCTACGGCTTGTACACCGGGCAGCTCGGCGTGAATGCACCTTGGCACAACCCGGCCCCTGCGCAAGCGCACTGAAGCGCAAGACTCACCCCTGAGACGCTTCGAACTATCGAGATCTTGGGTCATCACCTGCACCGCTTGATGCTGCGTGCCGTCTGACCGCCAACGAAACAGGGCGCCAAAGGGCGCCCTGTGCGAGACCCATCATGAGATGGGTCTATGTGCGCCCGGTTCTAATACACGTAGACGAAGAAGAACAGGCAGATCCACACCACATCAACAAAGTGCCAGTACCACGAGGCTGCTTCCAGACCGAACTGATCGTGCGCCGAGAAGTGCCCCTTCATCATTCGCAGCAATTGCACCAGCAGGATGAACGTGCCGAGCGTTACATGAAAACCGTGGAAGCCAGTAAGGATGAAGAACGTCGAACCGTAGATGCCCGAATGCAGTGTCAAGCCCAGTTCGGTGTAAGCGTGGTGATACTCCTCGACCTGCAGGGCAACGAACAACGCGCCCAGAGCGACTGTCAGCGCCAACCAGAAGATGGCCTTTCCGCGCGCCTGATCTTTGATGTAGTTGTGCGCCGCGTGCACGGTGAAGCTGGAGGCGACCAGGATGACCGTGTTCCAGAAGGGCAGATAAGACAGCCATGTGGAAACGGACCCCGCCTGCATGGACTCGTGCGGCGCT
>CAMAVY010000073.1 GCA_945861675.1 Klebsiella pneumoniae
GGACAGGTCATCTCTCGCCAGGCTATGGAGAACTGGTTAGTGAGCGTTTACGATCCGGCAGGAAGCCACAGCCAGTGCCAACGATCATTGGCTGGCGCCTGAAAACAGCGCGCATGTCAACCATCAACGCCCATGAACTGTGACGTTGCAGGAGGTCAACCTTGAGCACGACGCCCAAGTCGCGCGCCAGCAACCGTAACGGCCCGCCAATCCGCGCACGCTCGGTTGGGGCGTATGCCGGCGTGGCCATCGCAATCGGACTGCTCGGTCTGCTCGTCGGCACAGCGCTCCTGCAGTGGCTTGCGTTGGCGCCCAACAATCAGCGCATGCTGGATTTGCAGCGCGATGCACGCGCGCAGGCCTACGTGGAAGTGCTGAACAGCCGCGTTGTGCTGCTGCAGCAACAAGGCTCGCGCATTGCGGCGACGCCGGACGTTCAAATCGCGATTGTCGGCCGCAATAGAAGCAAGCTGTCCGGCCTCGAGCTGTCACTGGGTGCAGCAATCGGCTCGTTGCGTGGTGTGCGTCTGTATCTGGCCGGTGCTGCAACCGCAGACCCGACCGGCAGCCCGCCGATCAATTTTTCTGCTTTGGAGATGGTCCGGGCAGTCGAACGCGGCGAAGACGTGTTGCCCCAGGCGTTTCGTGTCAGCGGGCAATTGCTGGTCTACAGCGTCACCCCCATCAAAGCCGCGGGCGGCAGGCTTGCAGGCACGGTACTGCTGATCGCCGATCCGACCTATCTGGAAGCGGCGCTGGGCGCGATCGACAGCAACGCCGGAAAGATCCAGCTGGTGCAGAAGTTCTCTGACTCCGACTCCGTGACGTTGGTTGAAGTAGGCGGCAATGGCACCGGCCAACCAATCTCGTGTGCAACGCGCGTTCCGCACTGGACGATCGTGTTCGACCCATCGAATGCGACCGTTGCCGATGCAAGCGTATCCCTGAGGTCGTTGTTGCCGGCGTTCGTCGCCGTGCTGCTCGGAACCTTGGGCGCGATCGGCTTTCCATTGATGCGACTGCGCCGCAATCTGTCCCTCGACCTCATGCAATTGCGCAACAGCTTGAACAGCAGGAGCCACGACGCGGGTGCATATCGCCTGCTTGATGTCGCAACCGTCGGTGCCGAGTTCGCAAGCAGCAGTCAGCGCCGAGCAGCAGCACCGCCAGAGCCGATACCTGAACTGCCGCCCGCGCGCACGGGCCAGGCGTCAGCAGAAGGCCTGGAAGTTGAGATGCCGCTTGGAATCAGCAGTGCGTTGGATGTGCGTCCGCGATCCGGCCCTGCGCGATCCCAGACAGCGGCGGCACTCAAGATGCCACTGCCACCGAAGGCGCCGCAGGCGCCTGCCCAAGGCAAGCCGACGCTCGACCCGAGCATCTTCCGTGCGTATGACATACGCGGCGTCGTTGACCAGAATCTCGGCGAAGACACCGTCTACCAGATTGGCCGAGCACTTGGCTCGGAAGCGATTTCGCTCAACATCAAGCGCCTCGTCGTAGGCAGTGACGGCCGCTTATCGTCGCCCAGTTTGCGCGATGCGATCTCACGCGGGCTGCGTGACTGCGGCATCGATGTCATCGACATCGGCGAGGTGCCCACACCCGTCATGTACTTCGCCACACATTTCCTGCGCACTGGCTCAGGCGTGATGGTGACCGGCGGCCACTATCCGCCCGACCACAACGGCTTGAAGATGATGCTCGCCGGCGAAACACTGACCGACGAACGCATCCGACGGCTGCGTGAACGCATCGAACAGGGCCAGCTCATCAACGGCAAAGGCAGCGTCGAGCGCGCGGACATCCTGCGCCGCTACATCGACCGCATTGCTGAAGACGTGGCCGTCGCGCAATCGATGAAGGTGGTGGTGGACTGCGGTAACGGCATCACCGGCAAGGTGGCACCGGATCTTCTGCGCGCGCTTGGCTGTGAAGTGATCGAACTGTTCTGCGAAGTCGATGGCACCTTTCCGAATCATGCGGCCGATCCGTCTGCGATTGCGAACCTCGAAGACCTGATCGATGCCGTGCGCCGCGAAAAAGCCGATATTGGCCTGGCCTTCGATGCGGATGGCGGTCGCCTCGGCGTGGTCACCGACGTTGGCCGAATCATCTGGCCCGATCGCTTGTTGATGCTGCTGGCGCGCGATGTCGTGGGCCGCAACCCGGGCTGCGATGTGATCTACGATGTCGCGTGCTCACGTCATCTCTCCGCCGTCATCACTGACCTGGGTGGGCGCCCGATCATGTGGCGGTCTGGTCACCCGAACATCAAAGCCAAGATCAAAGAGACCGGCGCACTGCTTGGCGGCGACTTCAGCGGCCACATTGCTTTTCTTGAGCGTTGGTACGGTTTCGACGACGCGCTGTATACCGCGTCACGCCTGCTTGAGATTGTTGGCGCCAGCCAGGAAAGCGTCGACGACGTATTCGCAGCGTTTCCCGATCCGTTCGGCACACCGGAAATCAGGATCGAAACGACAGACACGCGCAAGTTCGAAATCATCAACGCGCTGTCAAGCAACGGCAACTTCGACAATGGATCGTTGAACAACATCGACGGCGTGCGCATCGAGTTCAGTGACGGTTGGGGCCTGGTGCGCGCATCCAATTCCCGGCCGGAACTCACGCTGCGCTTCGAAGCTGACTCAGGACCCGCGCTGGCCCGCATCACCAACATGTTTCAACGCGAGCTCATTCGCGTAGACCCGACACTGACCTTCGAACTTGAGGCTTCATGAATCTGAATCACATGGACACCTCCAGCGTACTGCTGGAAGCGATGCCCTACATTCAACGTTTTCACGGCAAGACGCTGGTCGTGAAGATGGGCGGCAACGCCATGACCGACGACGACCTCAAGCGCTCATTCGCACGCGATGTCGTATTGATGAAGCTCGTTGGCATGAACCCGATCGTGGTGCACGGTGGCGGCCCGCAGATTGAAGAGCTACTGACACAGCTGGCCATTCCTTCGCGTTTCGTCGACGGCATGCGGGTCACTGACGCCCGCACCATGAACGTGGTTGAGATGGTGCTGGGCGGCCTGGTCAATCAGGAGATCGTGTCGCTGATCAACATTCACGGTGGCCGCGCAGTGGGCCTGACCGGAAAGGATGGGCAACTCATCCTTGCACGGCGAATGACTATCCAACGTCCGCCGGCAGGTCCGGGTACGGCAGCGGAAGTCGTCGACATCGGCCAGGTCGGCGAAGTCGAGAAAGTGAATCGCGAGCCCATCGATGTGCTGGTGCGTGGCAACTTCATTCCCGTCATCGCACCGATCGGCGTCGGCGCAGAGGGCGAGTCGTACAACATCAATGCAGATCTCGTCGCCGGCGCCATCGCCGAGGCACTCGGTGCAGAGAAGCTGTTGCTGCTGACCAACACCGCCGGTGTGCTCGATGCCAGTGGCAAGATCATCAATGAGATCCGCCTGGACGAGATCGATCAGCTGGTTCGCGATGGCGTGATCAGCGGTGGCATGCTGCCGAAGATTCAATGCGCCCTCGATGCAGTGGCAGCAGGCGTGCCTTGCGCACACATCATCGACGGGCGCGTTAAGCACTCCGTGCTGCTGGAGTTGCTCACGGATCGCGGTGTCGGCACATTGATCAGCCGCGGCGACGCGTCTACATGACGGCGCATTCAGCATGAACGACCACAGCTCGACACCGGACGACGCGACCGGCGAACCTGCCGCGGCCACTGAACAGAAGGCCAGCCGCAAGGAGCACATCCTGCAGTCGTTCGCCGCAATGCTGGAAACGCATCCCGGCGGACGCATCACCACTGCAGCGCTGGCGCGCCAGGTAGGCGTTTCCGAGGCCGCGCTCTATCGGCACTTCCCAAGCAAAGCACGCATGTTCGAAGGGCTCATCGAGTTCGTCGAGGAGAGCGTGTTTTCCCGCGTACCACGCATCGCTGCCAACACCGACCTTGGCGCTGCCGAGCGCTGCGGCCAACTGCTGCATTTCATCCTGGCGTTCGCGGCGCATAACCCGGGCATGACGCGGCTCATTACCGGCGATGTGCTGGCAGGCGAGACACCGCGACTACGTGCGCGGATTCAGCAGTTCCACGAGCGCCTGGAGACGCAATTGCGGCAGTGGCTGCGCGAATCGGAAACCCGTGGGCAGATACGACTGCGCATTCCGCTGGCGGCGACCGTAGACATCATGGTTGCGCTGGTAGAAGGCAAGTTGGCGGCCTTCGCGCGTACCGACTTCCGGCGCTTGCCGACTGAGCATTTCGAACACCAATGGCGCGCGTTGGCGAGTGCCCTCTTCCATCCGACAACAAGCGCCCATCCAACAACAAGCGCCAATCAGACAACAGGGCTTCAACCGGCAGCCGCGCTTCATTCAGCAGCCGGGCTTCATCCAGCAGCGGAGCGTCATCCGGCGGAAGGTGACGACGTCTGACCGTAGAGAAGGCGCACGCGACGGGCGTTCTCGTCGTACACGCGCTTGACCTTCTGGTACTCCATTCGACGTGCTTCGAGTTCGACCTTGCGATCGCGAATCTGGCCATCGATGACTTTCAGGTTGGCCAGCACATCGGGCGAGATTGCGCGCCCGGATCGCTCCGCTCTACGACCCTGATCTTCGATGGTGGCCTTCTGCGCCGTGAGCCGGCGCAGGTTGCTCTGGGTAATGGCCATTGCTGCACGAATTGAATCGAGGCGCCGATCGCGCGAACGCTCGACGTCTTCGCCGGAGCTGAACATACGCATCAGATCCTGATCCGACGCATCGCGTTCCTTGCGTGCGGCCTGTTCTTCGCGTGCGCGCGCATCCAGCACCACGCGCTCTTCGCGGCTCGGCACCACGCGCAGTACGCGGCCCGACTCATCCAACACCGTGTAGCCGCGGTCGACCAGATTGGGGGGAATGCTCTGGTTGAGCTCAACCACGCCCTGCGCGTTCTTGTAGCGGTACCACTCGCGGGCACTCGCCGGTAGCGCAATCAACAGAACAGCCAGCAGGACAACCAGCAGGCCGGAGGCGCGCGCTGCATTCGACCGCAGGCCGCTGTGCCGCATCACCTTCTCAGCCCAACCGGGCCCTGCCTTCTGCTCAACGCCTTGTCCCATCTCATCGCTGCCTCGCCTGATTCCTGACCCCGAAGGCGGGCCCCAAAACTCTGATTCTCGAACCACGACAGCTGCCAGTCGACCCCAAGCCCCATCGCACCAGGGCGCGCGCACGCCACAGAACGAGACTAGCCGCCCACTGCGCCGTACTCACTCCGATAGCGGAGCGCCGCTTCCAGTTCCGTAGCTTTGCCTTCCTGTTCCAACCAGAGCAACAGGTCCTGCAACGTGATGAGGCTGAAAATCGGCACACCCAACTGCTCGGCAACATCCTGCACGGACGACCGCGGTGAGTCCTTGCCGCGCTCCTGCCGATCCAACGCCACCAGCACGCCCGTCAGTTCGCCGCCACCCGCTCGAATCATGGCCGCAGCCTCCAGCTTCGCGGCACCATCGGTGATGACATCGTCCACAAGCATCATCTTGCGGGTCAAGGGCGACCCGACAAACAGCCCGCCTTCACCGTGGTCCTTCGCTTCCTTGCGATTGAACGTGACACCAACGTCCCGGTCATGCACCCGCGCCAGTGCAGCGCCGGCGGCGACTGCGATCGAGATGCCTTTGTAGGCAGGGCCAAAAAGCGCGTCGAATGCCACGGGGGACTGGGCCAGCCAGTCGGCATAGCAACACCCCAACTCGTCCAGATCGCGACCACTGCAGATGCTGCCGGTGTTGAAGAAGTACGGCGCAATGCGCCCGGATTTCAACTTGAACGCGCCAAATTTCAACGCCTGCGTACGCATCGCGAGCTTCAGCAGACGCGCTTGGTAGTCCTTGAGTGCCATCGACAAATTCCCTCACCAGTTCG
Source organism: Klebsiella pneumoniae (assembly GCA_945861675.1). GTDB lineage: Bacteria > Pseudomonadota > Gammaproteobacteria > Pseudomonadales > Azotimanducaceae > CAMAVY01. Next base: position 5,907 of record CAMAVY010000073.1, read on the forward strand.
CCGTCATCACGTCACACACGGACTGTTCAAGCTGCGGCCAGCGCCAGCCGCTGCAGACCGATCAACTGCTCAATACCAGCGCCCGCAAGATCGAGCATCGCAGTCAGCTCCGCGCGACTGAACGGCTCGCCTTCGGCTGTGCCCTGAACCTCGATCAGACCGCCGCGTTCGTCCATCACCACATTCATGTCAGTGGCTGCAGACGAGTCTTCTGCGTAGTCGAGATCCAGCACCGGCTGACCGTCGTAGACGCCCACGGAGACCGCTGCAACAAAGCCGCGAAACGGGTCGCCCTTGGTCAGCCCGCGGGACTTCAGATGCGCAAGCGCATCAACCAATGCCACACACGCACCCGTGATCGACGCGGTGCGCGTGCCGCCGTCCGCCTGCAGCACATCGCAGTCCAGGCGGATGGTGTTCTCGCCCATCAATGTCATGTCCACCACAGTGCGCAGCGCGCGTCCGATCAGCCGTTGGATTTCCAACGTGCGTCCGCCCTGTTTGCCGCGTGCAGCTTCGCGGTCTGACCGCGTGTGTGTGGCGCCAGGCAACATGCCGTACTCGGCCGTGATCCAGCCGCGGCCACGTCCGCGCAGAAAACCCGGCACGCTGTTTTCCACGCTTGCCGTGCACAGCACGCGCGTGTCACCGAATTCAATCAACACCGAGCCGGCGGCGTGACGCGTAAACCCGCGGGTAATGCGGACATCGCGCAACGCGTCGGCGCTACGACCACTTGGACGGCCACCGGAACGGGCACCTGACGGAGATGACGACACAGACTTCTTCCCATGAGCAACGGAGCGCGATCATAACAACGCAACTTCCCCTGACCGCGACAGACCTGCGCCAACCGTGCAGTTTGTGGCAGCCGGTACACTCGCCGACCGCAATTGAAGGTGTTCCACATGCTCAAGAGCATGACCGCATTCGCAAGGCATGCCGAAGCTCTGGCGCTGTCACCCGAGCCCCCAACCGGCGAACCGATGTCGTCCACCGGCGGCGTTGAGCTCACCTGGGAGCTGCGTACCGTCAATCACCGCTTCTTCGAGGCGGTGATCCGGTTGCCGGAGGTGTGCCGTGATCTGGAAGGTCCACTGCGCGATCTCGCCCGCAGTCAGTTGGCGCGGGGACGACTCGACGCCAGCCTGCGTGTACAGGAACGTGCCACCGCCACGCCACGCATCGATCGCCAGGCAGTCGACACTTTGCTGAGTGCGCTGCGCGAACTGCAGCAGCTGCAACCGCAGCTGGGCACGCCCACCGCGCTGGAGGTACTGCGCTGGCCAGGCGTGCTCACCGAACCGCGACCCGACAGCGCCGCGTTGCTGCGCGCTGCCGAGCAGGGCTTCCGCACGGCGCTGGCCACACTGCAGGAGGTCCGCGCCCGGGAAGGCTATGCGCTGCAGCGGACGCTGCATGAGCGCATCGCGCAGATTGCCCAGATCGCCAACGGGCTGCGCGCCGACGCCGAGGCTTTACCCAGACAGCTTGAGGCACGTCTACAGTCAAGATTGAAAGAGCTGGATGCAGGGGTCGACCCACAGCGTCTTGCCCAGGAGGTCGCACTGCTTGCGCAACGTGCAGACATTGCCGAGGAGCTCGACCGACTGGATGCTCATCTGCTGGAATTCCAACGCAGCTTCGAGCGGGGCGAACCGGTCGGCCGGCATCTGGATTTCCTGGCGCAGGAGCTGAACCGTGAAGCCAACACCCTCGCAAGCAAAGCCGGCAGCAGCGCCATCGCGCAACGCGGCATCGAATTGAAAGTGCTGATCGAGCAGATCCGAGAGCAGGTACAGAATGTCGAGTGAGTCAGAACAAGCCCTGCGCCCACCCGCGAACCTTGCCCAGGGCACGTTGTTTGTTGTGTCTGCACCGTCCGGTGCTGGCAAGACTTCGCTTGTCAGCGCGCTCACTGAGCGCGACCCGGAAGTCGAAGTCTCGGTGTCGCACACCACGCGCGCGCCGCGGCCCGGTGAACGCGACGGTGTGAACTACCACTTCGTCGCGCCAGCAGAGTTCAAGCGCATGCTCGATCAGGGCGACTTTCTCGAGCACGCGCAGGTCTTTGACTACGCCTATGGCACGTCCTCCGCCTGGGTGCAGTCGCGTCTGGATGCCGGCGCCGATGTGCTGCTGGAGATCGACTGGCAGGGCGCCCGCCAGGTCAGGACGCGACTGCCCTGCACCAGCATCTTCATTCTGCCGCCCTCCCGCGCAGCCTTATTGGAACGGCTGCATCAACGGCGGCAGGACGATGCCACCGTGATTGCCCGGCGTACTGCGGATGCGCGCGAGGAAATGTCGCATTTCAATGAGTACGACTACCTGGTGATCAACGACGACTTCGCGGACGCCGCCGATGCACTGTGCGCCATCGTTGCTGCAGAGCGCTTGCGTGCCGCGCGCCAGGCCGCGACGCATCGCGCGCTCTTTGCGGAGATGCTGCAGGGTTGAGCTGTTGCAGGCCTCGCCCCGCTAACGCCTCAACCAGGGTGAGCAAGCAGGCAATCGCGCGGTTGTCCCGGAACTTCACGCCATTCGCCACCACCGCGCACTAATGTGGTCCGCCAGGCTTGGGCCAGCGTGGACAAGCTGCTAGGCTCTCCGATCCACTTTCGTTTGAGCCGCACCGCGTATGGCACGTATTACTGTTGAGGACTGCCTCAACCATGTGGACAACCGTTTCCAGCTCGTCATGCGTGCCGCCCGGCGTGCACGTCAGATTGCTGGTGGTCGCCCCGCCTTCATCGACGACGAAAACGACAAGCCCACCGTGCTTGCGCTTCGTGAGATTGCGGCAGGGCTGATCAACGAAGAAGTGCTCGAGCGCGAAGACATCGAGCAACAGAAGCAGAAGGAACCCGTCGAGCTGGCATTCCGCGGACCGCTGGTGCTGGACGACAGGTTCGACGACCTCTGAGACCACCTTGGCAGCGCCGGCACCTGCATCCGAGATTGCCGAAGAGGTTGCTGCGCCGACCAGCATTGCCGCGCTCTGCCATCAGCTGACGGACTATCTGCCAGCGGATCAGGTCGAGCGCGTACGTCAGGCATTCGAGTTCGCCTCGGCCGCCCATGGCACACAGGTGCGGCGCACCGGCCACGCCTACATCACGCACCCGCTGGCCGTGGCCAGCGAGCTGTCGAAGATGCGCATGGATGCAGAGTCCATCATGGCCGCGCTGCTGCATGACGTACTCGAAGACACGCGCATCTCGAAGGCCGCCCTCCGCGCCGAGTTTGGTGCGGACGTCGCGGAGATCGTCGATGGGGTGAGCAAGTTGAAGGCGATCTTCAACACGCGCGCCGAAGCCCAGGCCGAGAACTTCCAGAAGATGGCCATGGCCATGGCACGCGACCTGCGCGTGATTCTGGTCAAGCTGGCCGACCGCCTGCACAACATGCGCACGCTGAGAGCGCTTGATCCCGAGAAGCAGAAGCGCATCGCGCACGAGACGCTCGACTTCTACGCACCCATCGCAAACCGGTTGGGCATGCACGCGATCAAGACTGAAATGGAGGACCTCGCGTTCACGGCGCTCTATCCACTGCGTGCTGATCGCATCGCGCGTGCGATCAAGCGGGCGCGCGGACATCGCCGCGAGATTGTCGAGGAGATTGAACGAACGCTGGTGAAGGTGCTGCAGTCCGAGGGTATTGCCGCATCGGTGAGCGGCCGCGAAAAGCACCTGTACAGCATCTACACCAAGATGAAGACCCAGCGCCGGCCGTTCAACAGCATCATGGATGTGTATGGCTTCCGCATCGTGGTCGATCGCGTCGATACCTGCTATCGCGCGTTCGGTGTGGTGCACAACCTGTACAAGCCGCTTGCCGGTCGATTCAAAGACTACGTCGCCATTCCGAAAGCAAACGGCTATCAGTCGCTGCACACCACCCTGTTCGGACCACGCGGTGTGCACGTTGAAGTGCAGCTGCGCACGCATGAAATGGACGCCATCGCGGAAAAGGGCATCGCCGGCCATTGGCTGTACAAGCAGGAAAGCCAGAACTCAACTGGCGGACAAGGTCGTGCGCAGCAGTGGGTTCAGGACCTGCTGCAGATGCAGCAGCAAGCCGGCAGTTCGCTCGAGTTCATCGAAAACCTGAAGATCGATCTGTTTCCCGAAGAGGTGTACGTGTTCACGCCGCGCGGGCACATCCTGGCGCTGCCGCGTGGCGCCTGCGCCGTGGACTTCGCCTACGCAGTGCACACCGATGTCGGCGATACCTGTGCCGCCTGCCGCATCGATCGCGAGATGGCACCGTTGTCGTCGCCATTGCGCAGCGGCCAGACGGTTGAAATCGTGACTCAGAAGGATGGGCGACCTAACCCTGACTGGCTCGGCTTCGTGGTCAGCGCCCGTGCACGCACCGGTATACGCAACGCACTGAAACAAAGTCAGCGCGGCGAAGCCATCGCGCTCGGCCGCTCGTTGCTCGACCGCGCGCTGGCCAAGAATCAGACCAGCCTGAAGGGCCTCGATTTCCGCCGACTGCGCCGCGTGTTCACTGAACTGGGCGTGCGCAAACTCGATGATCTGTTGGCCGACATTGGCCTGGGTAACCGCGTGACTTATCTGGTGGCGCGCAAGCTTGCGCAAGCAGGTGCCGGGCGCGAAGAACCGGTTGCCATCGACCAGGGCGGCGCCATCACCATTCTCGGCAGCGAAGGCATGGTGGTCAGTCACGCGAAGTGCTGCCATCCCATTCCGGGCGACGCGGTGGCCGGGCACTTGAGTGCAGGCAAAGGTCTGGTCGTACACGTCGAGACCTGCCGCAATATGGCTGACACGCGCCGGCGCTCGCCTGACGACATCATTCCGGTGCGCTGGTCGCCGGAGATCAAAGGCGACTATCCGGCGCTTCTGCATGTTGAGGTGCACGCGCGCAAAGGCGTGATCGCCGAACTTGCAGGCGTGGTTTCGAGCACCGATGCCGGTATCAATCACATTGGTGTCGAGGAGCGCAGCGCGGAGCTGTCCCGGATTGCGCTTGAGGTTTCGGTTCGCGATCGAATTCATCTCGCCCGCGTCATGCGCCGCCTGCGCACGGTGCGCTCGGTACAGAGCATCAATCGGATGAAGGGTTGAGTGCCGGCATGACAGACAACGCCGCACCAACACCGCGTCAGATCATTCACAGCGACGATGCACCTGCGGCCATCGGCACGTATTCGCAGGCCGTGCGTGCAGGCAATCTTGTGTTCATGTCCGGCCAGATTCCTCTCGACCCCACCACGATGCAGATTGTCAGCGACGATCCCACGCAGCAGATTCACCAGGTGTTCCGCAATCTGCACGCGGTTGCTGCAGCAGCTGGCTGCAGCCTGGATCAGGCCGTGAAGGTCACCGTGTTTCTGACAGACCTCGCGCACTTTCCGCTGGTCAACACCGCGATGGCCGAGTACTTCAACACGCCCTATCCGGCGCGTGCCGCCATTGGTGTTGCTGCACTCCCGCGTGGTGCGTTGGTCGAGATCGAGGCGATACTCGCGACCTGAGTGCCCAAGGGAAACTCTGATTTATCGGAGTTTTCCGTGCGGCACATGGATGTGCCGCCATTTTTCATGCACAAAGTGCGGGCCCCTTAACCAGCAGAGAGGGTAAGGAGCGCTCCGCGCTCCGACCTGATTTAGGAGCGGGAGCGGATAAATCAGAGGTGTCCAAGGGCTGTCGATGCAATTCCCGCCACTCGAAACCTTTGCTGGCGTCGGGCCTGCGACCGGTCAGAAGCTCATGCGGCTGAACATCCATACGGCCATGGATGCGCTGCTGCATCTTCCAGTGCGTTACGAAGACCGCACTCGCGTCACCGCACTCAAGGATGTGCAACCCGCAGCCACAGTGCTGATCGAAGGTCGCATCATTCATGTTCGCGAGCCATCCCGCGGCGCAGGCCGACGCGGTCAGACCCAGGTTGCACTGGCGCCGCTCACCGCGCAGCTCGAACACGTGTTTGCGCACGGCAATGTCTCGCTGGTGTTCTTTCACAGTACCGCCGCGCAATTGAGTCAGCTGCAACCCGGCAGCGTTGTGCGCGCCTGGGGCGATGTGCGCATGGGCCACAACGGCCTTGAGCTGGTGCACCCCGAATACAGCGTGCGCAACCACGCGGCTAATCTGCCGCCTTTGCCGGCTGCACTCACGCCAATCTATGCATCGACTGACGGCCTCACGCAGGCGCGCCTGCGGATGGTGATCGCACAGGCATTGCAGCTGCTCGTGCAGGCAGCAAGCGACGACATCGACCTGTTGCTCGCAAGTCAGTCGCCGCAGTTGCCAAGCTTCGCCGAAGCCATGCGCATCCTGCACACGCCGCCGACAGACGTGGACGTACTGGCGCTGGTGAACGGCACGCATTGCGCCCGCCAACGTCTGGCGATGGAAGAGCTGCTCATTCAGCAGGCGCTGCTGCTGCAGGCGCGTGCCACTGCGCGCAGCGCCAGCGCGCCCGCATGTGCGGCCGTACGCGACAGCAGCAGCCTGTTCACTGCGTTGCGCAGCGCATTGCCGTTCCCACTGACAAACGCGCAGACCCGCGTGTGCGCAGAGATCGATGCCGATCTGGCGGGGGCGAGCCCGATGCTGCGGCTCCTGCAGGGCGACGTGGGATCAGGCAAGACAGCCGTGGCGGCGCTCGCAAGCGCGCGCGCCGTTGAGAACGGTCAGCAGGTTGCACTCATGGTACCGACCGAAGTGCTTGCAACGCAGCATCTGGCCACGTTCGAACAATGGTTTGCACCGCTCGGTGTGCGCTGCGAGATGTTCGTCGGGCGTCAGGGCAGAAAACAGCGCACAGCCCTTGCGGACGGCACGATCAACATTGCCATCGGTACACAGGCGCTGATTCAGAACGGTGTTGAGTTCGCGCAGCTGGGTCTGGTGATCATCGACGAACAACATCGCTTCGGTGTGCGGCAGCGATTGATGCTCAATGCGAAAAGTCGCGTGGACGGTCTGGCGCCGCATCAGCTGGTACTCACTGCAACGCCCATCCCGCGCACGCTGGCACAAACAGCCTATGCCGACCTCGACCTCTCGATCATCGATGAGCGGCCACGCGGACGTAAGCCGATCCAGACCATCTCATTGCCACACACCCGTCGTGAGGAAGTCATCGCCCGCGTCGCGGCCAATCTACGCAGCGGTGCGCAAGCGTATTGGGTGTGCCCGCTGATCGAAAACTCCGAGCACATCAGCGCCGCGGCTGCCGAAGAGAGCGTCGCGATGCTGCGGGCAGCACTCCCGGACCTCGAGATCGGCCTGATGCATGGTCGGCTCTCCAGCGCGGAGAAGGCGCTGGCGATGGCGCGCTTCAAGGCAGGTGAGTCGCAGTTGCTTGTCGCAACCACCGTTATCGAAGTGGGCGTCGACGTGCCGAATGCAAACCTGATGGTCATCGAAAACAGCGAACGACTTGGGCTTGCACAGCTGCATCAGTTGCGCGGTCGAGTCGGACGCGGCGACCGCCCGAGCCACTGCGTACTGCTGTATCAGTCGCCCCTGGCTGCACATGCACGCGCCCGCCTTGCCGCACTGCGTGTTAGCAACGATGGCTTCCGCCTGGCCGAACAGGACCTGGCACTGCGCGGGCCCGGCGAAATTCTTGGCACGCGCCAGACCGGCGACATTCACCTGCGTGCAGCCGACCTCATTCGCGATGCACAGCTGCTGCCCGGCGTTCAGCGGATTGCCGCAGCGCTGGTGCGCGACTCGGACGGGGCGCACGCAGAGGTCATCGCAGCGCTGGCAGCGCGCTGGCTGCCTGCCGCCGCGCATCTGATCGGCGTCTGAGCGCGCGACAGGACGTTTGTGGGTGGGCTTCTATACTGCCCCTGCGGATCGCAGAAATGTCGATCAATCACATGCCGATCAATGAAAGGGACGTTCGCGTGGAAACCCAGGAACTGGCTTCTCTGTGCCTGCAACCATTGGAGTCGAGACAGATTCCGTACCGGCTGCTGGCCGAACCGGAACTGCAGAGCGTGGCTGCCCGGTCCGTGGTGCTCGCCGACGGCAGCGGCCGCGTGCAACTGCTGACGGGTCGCGATCGTTTTCTCGATCTCACCGCGCTGAAGTCCGAGACCGGGCGAGAGCTGCGCGCGTTGGGCACCAGCGACGCCGCCTCGGTGTGTCGGAAGCTGGGGCTCGCTGAACTGCCAGGCATTCCACAGGTCACCGGCATGCCCATGTGGATCGATGAAGCGCTGCTCAGTGCGCAACACATCTACCTTCCCGCTGGCCAGGATCAGCAGTGGATACGCATCGAGCGCGCGGACTTCGCCCGCCTGATCAGCGATTGCGAAACACACAACTGCTCGCACGTCGCGGAACTCGATGTGCTCGATGCAGGCGGTGATCAGCCTGTCGAGGAGGCGGTGCGCAGGTTTACCGCATTGCGCATTCAGGAGCGCCTGGCCGACACCCTGCATGTACCGCCGTTGCCCGACGCCGCGCAACGCATCATCCAACTGCAGCTTAAGCCCGACTACGACCTGTCGGATCTCACGCGCATCGTCGAGTCCGATTCATCCCTCGCAGCGCAAGTCGTCGGCTGGGCCAATTCGCCGTACTACCGCGCCCGTGGCGAGGTGAATTCAGTGAACGACGCCATCATGCGTGTGCTCGGCTTCGACATGGTCATCAACCTTGCGCTGGGTCTGGCGGTCAGCAACAACCTGCGCGTGCCAACCAGCTTCCAGGGCGGCGTGTTCAGCTACTGGATGAACTCGGTCTACACCGCAGCGACGACAGAGGCACTGGCCCGCTGCATGCCGCGCAAGCAGCGCGTTTCACCCGGGATTGCGTACCTCAGCGGGCTGTTGCACAACTTCGGGGTGCTGATACTGGCGCACGTGTTTCCACCGCATTTCAATCTCGTGCTGGCACAGCGCCAGGCCAATGCACATCTGCCGACCTACGCCGTTGACCAGCAGGTGCTGGGTATCAGCACCGAACAGATCGCCGGGGCACTGCTTGAGTCGTGGAATCTACCGGCGGCCGTACACCAGGGTGTGCGTTACCAGAACGCGCCCGAGCGCGCCGGCGAGTCGGCGACCTATGCAAAGTTGCTGCAGCTGGCGCGGCAGATTCTCGCCGCGCGGGTTGCATTCGCAAGCGAGCGACCGATGCCCCTCCTCGAGGCCGATCTGATTCGCGATCTGGGCCTGGACCAGAACATGGTCGACGAGGCCATTGCCACGATTGTGGAGTCGACGGACGACCTGGGGCAGATGGCGGCCCAGCTGGCGGGGACGCCAGCTTGAACAGGTAGATAGCTGGCGGGGACGCCAGCTTGAACAGGCCGCGCTGCTAACCGACCTCGATCATCTCGAAATCGTCTTTGCCCACGCCGCACTCGGGACACACGAAGTCCTCTGGTACGTCATCCCATGATGTACCCGGAGCAATGCCCTCATCGGCATAGCCTTCCGCTTCATCGTAGATCCAACCGCAGACAATGCACTGCCACTTCCGCATGACGTCGGAATCCTCGTGATAGGGAGCAAAGAGGGCGCGTAAACTACTGACGTCGCTTCTGAAAATCAACCGATGTCGGCCGAAGACAGACCCCTGCAGTGGCACGCACGCTGGCCGGATTTCGCCGCCCTGATGCGACTCGACCGGCCAGTCGGGATCTATCTGCTGTTGTGGCCCACGCTGTGGGCACTTTGGCTGGCCGCCGACGGCGTGCCGCGTCTGGGCGTGCTGGTCATCTTCGTCCTCGGTGTTGTTGTGATGCGCTCCGCCGGCTGCGTGATCAACGACTACGCGGATCGACGCTTCGACGCCCATGTCGAGCGCACCCGCAACCGGCCGCTGGCCTCCGGGCGCGTCAGCCCACGCGAAGCGCTCATCCTGTTCGCGGGCCTATGCCTCATCGCCTTCGCATTGGTGTTGTGCACCAACACGTTCACGATTCTGCTGTCGACCGTCGGCGTGGCACTGGCGACGCTCTATCCGTTCAGCAAGCGCGTGACGCACCTGCCGCAGGTCGTCCTGGGCGCCGCATTCGGCTGGTGTATTCCGATGGCGTATGCGGCGCAGGCCGGCGAGCTCACAACTCAGGCCTGGCTACTGTTCGCAGCCAATCTGCTGTGGACCGTTGCCTACGACACCGAGTACGCAATGGTCGATCGCGCCGACGACCTGCAGATCGGTGTCAAATCCACGGCAATTCTGTTTGCGGACTACGATCGCATTGCCATCGGCACGTTGCATGCGCTCGCGCTGGCGCTGCTACTGCTGATCGGTTGGCAGAGTGCGCTGGGCGTTACCTACTTTGTCGGGCTTGCCGTCGCTGCGGTGCTGGTGCTGCGGCAGATGTGGATGATTCGCAAGCGTGACCGCGCGGCCTGCTTCCAGGCATTCAAGGACAACAATTACGTGGGCATGGCGGTGTTCGCGGGGCTGGCGCTGAGCTTCCCACTGTCTTCGTGACAGGCGCTGTCTTCGTGACGGGCCCCGTCCTACTGACCAACGATGTATTACCAACTGACGCTGTCAGCCTGACAACTTATCCAGCAGCTCTTTCGCAAGTTGCGCCACTTCCCCGCGGCCTTCGACGGCAATGGTGAAGAGCATCTCGCGGCCTGTCTTGATGTCGCCTTCATTCAGATAGGTGCGCGCGAGTTCGTAGGTTTCCATCAACGGATCAGAGACCTCTGCCTCGACGGCCGGCACCGGCGCTGCGCTGCGCCGCGTGGGAATGATCGACGGATCGGTGATGCGTTGCGTCTTCGCTGCGGCAGCTGCAAGCGCGGCCTTTGGATCGCCGGTGCGTTCGGGTGCCAAAAGCCAGTGCGCATCGAGCAGGGTCAGCACTTCCTGCGCCGATCCGAGCCGACCTTCAAGCCGCTTGCACATCATCTGGTCGATCAGACCCTGCAGCGAATGCAGATCGCCTGGCAGCGACGGCACGGGTCGGTGCACCTGCGCATACAGAATGGCTTCCATGCTCGACAGTGGATACGGCGGCGCGCCGGTCAGCATCTCGAACAACATGCAGCCGAGGCAGTAGATGTCGGTCCTGCGGTCGATCGTGTGGCCCTGCACCTGTTCCGGGCTCATGTACAGCGGCGTGCCGCTCATGCCTTTGTTGCGCTGACCTGCCTGCGAGACGATGCCGAAGTCCATCAGCACGGGCGTGCCGGTGCTGCGGAAGAGGACGTTCTCAGGTTTCACGTCCTGATGGACCAGCCCTTCCTCGTGCGCGGCACCGAGCGCGCCCGCAAGTCTGCGTGTTACATCCACCGCAGCATCAACGGTCATGCGCGTACGAATGCGCGTCTTCAGGTCGCCGCCGGGCAAGTACTCCGTGACCAGGTAGTGCCACGGCCCATCAACGCCGTACCGATAAACGCGAATGATGCTGGAGTGCCGCAGGCGGCCAATGATCGACGCCTCCTGCGCGAACTGCTCGCACAGTTCTTTGCCACCCAACCCTTCTGAGTTGATGGCTTTGATGGCGACCGGCAGACCCGATACATCCTCGGCCAGGTACACGGTCGCCATGCCGCTCTTGCCGATGCGCTCCCGGATCTTGAAACCGGCAATCTCAGGTTGTTCTTGGCTCATGGAAATTGCCCAACGCCGTCCTAGTAGGGGAAGCTGCGTCTGCATGGCTATTCCTGGCGGCTACGCGTGTCCCATTCAAGGTAGCAGCCCGCTGGTAACCGCCTCGACTCAGCAGCCTCACGAATCACAATTGATTACGACCAGCCGCCAGTCCAACGCGGCGCGCGCTTCTCTGTGAAGGCTGCTACGCCTTCACGAAAATCATCTTCCTTCGTCATCGCATCAAGCAGCTCGTTCGACTCCCGCACTGCTGCGGGCGCCGTGCGCTGCAAGTCTCTGTAGACCTGCCAGCGCGTATTCCGAAGCGATGCCGGAGAGACCGGAGCAACGAGTGCGCCAACATACGCCAAGGTCTCCTCGAGCAAGTGTTCGGCAGCGCACACCCGATGCACCAGACGCAACGCCAATGCCTCCTCGGCCAGAAACACGCGGCTCGTCAGCAACAGCTCCATCGCCGGTGCCAATCCGATGAGGCGCGGCAACTGCCAGGACAGTCCGTACTCCGCCGGCAGATTCAACTTGCCGTGCGCCGTCGTGAGCTTTACGCCGGCAGAGGCAAAACGGATGTCGGCAAAACACGCCAACACCAGGCCCACGCCTGCAGCGGCGCCGTTGATGGCGGCAATCACGGGTTTGCGCAGACCGAAGTGATAAGCAAACAGCGCGTCAAAGTTCTCGTCGACGCCATAGCCTGGCTCAGGCATCTGCGCGGGTGTGCCCGGGTCATACCCACCTTTCCTGACGTGGCCTTCCAGTGCCCGGCTGTCTGCACCAGCACAGAACGCGCGGCCCGCGCCCGTAACCACGATGGCGCGCACGTCCGCATCGTTGTTCGCCTGTTCAAGGCAGTGCCGATACTCGTGATGCATCCGGCCAGTCCAGGTGTTCATGCGTTCTGGACGGTTCAACGTGATCAGTGCAATCGACTTGCGTACTTCGTACTGAGTGACTTTCAGCTCCACCGCATTGCTCCCCTGAACGAATGAAACTCAGCGCGCACGACAACGGGTCATGGCGACTCAGTCAACGGCTTCAAGACGCGCCATGCCGAGGATCAAACGTTTCTCACCCACATGTTCGAATTTGATGTGCACGTGAGCGCGCTCACCATGACCTTCGCAGCCCAGCACGATGCCTTCGCCGAAACTACCGTGCCGTACACGTTGACCGATGCGAAGCGGCGCTGTCGGATCCTGCGCCCATGAATCCCGCGAAGCCGGTGAGCGCGAGCTGAATCCACCCGTGGGTCGCACGACCGCGCCACGCAGACGCACCTCCGACAACAACTCGCGCGGGATCTCGCGCACGAATCGCGATGGCTGCGAGCGCTGTTCCATGCCGTTGAGCCGCCGGACTTCGGCGTGACACAGGTACAGCTGCCGCATTGCGCGCGTGATGCCGACGTAACAGAGCCGGCGTTCCTCCTCCAGACGATTGGGATCGGATTCGCTCATGCGATGCGGAAACACGCCCTCATCCATGCCCGCGAGAAACACCAACGGAAACTCAAGCCCCTTGGCGGAATGCAACGTCATCATCTGTACAGCTGATGCATGCGTCTGCGTCTGCGCGTCGCCTGCTTCAAGCGCAGCATGTGCAAGAAACTCACCGATGATTTCCTGCGCGGTGGGCGCCGGCCGCTCAGTGCCCTCAGCATCCAACGGAAAGCGCATTTCCGGCGTGAACTGGCGTGCAGCCAGCACGAGCTCGCGCAGGTTTTCGACCTTGGCGATACCGCGCTCACCACTCTCGCGCCCGTGATGCGCTTCCAGCCGTGACAGCTCCAGCACCTGATGCATGGCGTCACTGAGATTCATGCCCTGGATGGATTGCGCCATCACGGTGATCTGCTGCACGAATGCTGCAAGCACAGTGCCCGCACGGCCGCTGAATGTGCCATCGGCCAGCGCGCCACACATTGCCTGCCACAACGAACACATCTGCGTGCGCGCCAGTTCGCGCACACGTTCAAGGGTCTTGTCGCCAATGCCACGCGGCGGCGTGTTGACCACGCGCTCGAATGCCACATCTGCATCCGGTGATACCGCCAGGCGCAGATACGCCAGCGCATCGCGAATCTCTGCGCGCTCAAAGAAGCGCATGCCGCCATAGATCCGGTAGGGCAGGTTGCGCCGCAGGAACGCTTCCTCGAGTACGCGCGATTGCGCGTTCGAGCGATACAGCACCGCGATCTCTGCTGCATTGCCGCCGCGATCGATCCAGTCGGACGCGCGATCGGCGATGAAGCGCGCCTCATCCAGTTCGTTGTACGCGGCATAGACGAGCACCGGCTCGCCGTCGCCTTCCGTTGTCCAGAGCTGTTTGCCGAGCCGACCGGTGTTGTGACCGATGACCGCGTTCGCCGCCTTCAGAATGTTGCCGCTGGAGCGGTAGTTCTGTTCGAGGCGACACACGGCAACCGGCGCGAAGTCGCGCTCGAAACGCAGAATGTTCTCGATGCGCGCACCGCGCCAACCGTAGATGCTCTGATCGTCATCGCCGACGGCCATCAACTTGCCGCTGTCGCCGGCCAGCAGCTTCAGCCACGCGTATTGCACGGCGTTGGTGTCCTGGAACTCATCGACCAGAATCTGTTGAAAGCGCGCCCGGTAGTGCGCCAGCACATCCGGCCGCTCGAGCCACAGCTCGTGGCTGCGCAACAGCAGTTCTGCGAAGTCCACCACGCCGGCCTGCGCGCACGCTGCTTCATAGGCCACGTAGATATCGCGGAACACCTGTTCAACCTGACCGGCAGGGTCCAGGTGCTTCGGCCGCTTGCCTTCGTCTTTGGCGCTGTTGATGTACCAGGTCGCCTGCTTCGGCGGGTAGCGCTGCTCATCCAGATTCATCGACTTCACAACGCGTTTGACCAGCCGTTGCTGATCATCGCCATCGAGAATCTGAAAGCCTTGCGGAAGACGCGCTTCTTCGTGATGGATGCGCAGCAGCCGATGTGCAATGCCGTGAAAGGTGCCCATCCAGAGCATGTGCATGGGCATCTGCAGCAGCTGTTCGATGCGGCCACGCATCTCCCGCGCGGCCTTGTTGGTAAAGGTGACCGCCAGAATGGAGTAGGGCGAAACACCCGTCTCGAGCAGGTAGGCAATGCGGTGCACGAGCACGCGCGTCTTGCCACTACCGGCGCCCGCAAGCACCAACGCATGCCCGGATTCGGCGCTGACTGCCTGCTGTTGCTCAGGATTCAGCGTGGCTAGAAATTGCTGTGATGTCATACGGGAAGACT
>CAMAVY010000074.1 GCA_945861675.1 Klebsiella pneumoniae
CAGCTTCACGCCGCCCTGCACGCCCACCATCAGGCTGTCTGCAGCGCTCGCGCGCTCGTCGATCCACCAGCCCGAGCCCGTGACGAACAACTGTGCGGCGCCTATCACGCGCTGATAGCTCACGCTCAAGCCCTCTGGATTCAGGTCGCCGTCGAAGACAAGCGCGGCCTCGCCGGCACCGCGGAAGGGTTGCCTGAACTTGCCTGCCAGCACTTCAAGCCCGCCGACCGATGCAGGCTTCCAGCTGAAGAACGCCTGCTCCACGTTGATCGGCTTCGAGCTGCTTGCGCCGTCGAGCGTCTGATTGCGTGAGATCGGGTCGTCGGTGCCGGTTGCCAGCCCGAGCGTTGTGCTCAGCTCGTCAGTGACCTTGGCGGTCAGTCCGAGGCGTGCACGGATGCGCTGTCGCTCGCGCGGGTCGCTGGCATCCTGATCGAGGCTGTCGTGGCGCGCGCGGAAGTCGCCCTTCAACTGCACCCGCTCGGTCCATGACGTCGCTTCAGCGTGCCGCGTAAGCGGTGCAAGCGCAGAGCTCAATGCGCCAGACGACACCGCATCGGACTGGTTCGGGCCAGCAGCAACCGTCTGCCGGCCCTGATCGGACACAGCAGCAGATGCGGGCCCAGACCCAGAGGCAGACCCTGCCTCAAGCTTGAGCAGGCGAGCCTCCAACGCCGCAATGCGCGCTTCGAGCGTGGCGACATGCGTCGATTGAGAAGCAACATCCGCAGCAGCGTCGGGGGCGGCATACGCAGCACCGCTGAAGAGCACCACGATGGCAGTTGCCGTGAACGCGACGATTTGCCGCCAGAGGAAATGAAGTCGCACCGTGATTCGCTCGCGCCGGAAGGGGTGCGCACATTACAACTCAATGACAGTGACAGAATTGTGGCAGTCAGAGCGGCAAACATGACAGTCCAATGACGCCCAGATGACGTTCGCGCTCGTAAAGTGACAGCCCAAACACTCCCTCATTCCGCAAATGGGGGCAGCTTCTTCGGCACCAGCACGCCTTTGAGCCGCGCGTACTGCGGCACGCCCTGCTTGTATGGCGGGTAATCCTCGCCCTGAATCAACGGCGCCAGATAGGTTCGAGCCTTCTCGGTAATGCCGAACCCATCCCGCGTGATGAAGTTCTTCGGCATCTTCTTCTCCTGGTTGGCGATGCGATCCAAGGCGACAGCATCGATCTTCCAGCGATACGGCGAGTCCGACGTGCGAACGATGACCGGCATGACGCCATTGCGTCCGGCCAGCGCGAATTCCACGGCCGCACGACCCACCGCATAGGCCTGCTCCACGTCGACCTTGGAGGCAATGTGCCGGGCCGCGCGCTGCAGATAGTCCGCAACCGCCCAGTGGTACTTGAAGCCCAGGCCGTCCTTGACCATTGCCGCGATGGCGGGGGCCACCCCGCCGAGCTGGGCATGGCCAAACGCGTCACGCGTACCGGCCTCGGCCAGGAACGTGCCGTCCGGGTACTGCGCGCCTTCCGAGACCACAACGACACAGTAGCCAATGCGTTTGACCGTGGCCTTCACGGCGGCCAGGAAGCGATCGCGATCGAAGGGCACTTCGGGCAACAGGATGATGTGTGGCGGATCGTCGGGCTCCTGCTTCGCCAGGCCGCCCGCGGCAGCAATCCAGCCTGCATGCCGGCCCATCACCTCCATGATGAACACCTTGGTCGACGACTCGCACATGGACTGCACGTCGAGGCCGGCTTCGCGGACCGACACGGCCACGTACTTGGCCACCGAGCCGAAGCCCGGCGAGGTGTCCGTGACGGGCAGGTCGTTGTCGACGGTCTTCGGCACGCCAATACAGGTAACGGGGTAGCCGAGGCGCGCGCCGATCTGCGCGACCTTGTTCGCCGTGTCCTGCGAATCGCCGCCGCCGTTGTAGAAGAAGTAGCCGATGTCGTGCGCACGGAAGACCTCGAACAGCCGCTCGTATTCGCGGCGGTTCTCATCGAAGGACTTCAGTTTGTAACGGCAGGAGCCAAACGCGCCGGCCGGCGTGTGGCGCAAGGCGGCGATGGTGGCGCGCGACTCTTTGCCGGTGTCGATCAGTTCTTCGCGCAGCGCGCCGATGATGCCGTTGCGCCCCGCGAATACCTTGCCGATGCGGTCCTTGTGGGCACGTGCGGTTTCGATGACCCCGGCTGCAGATGCGTTGATAACGGCAGTGACGCCACCCGATTGTGCATAGAGCGCGTTGCGCCGCTTCATGGCTGTCCTTGACGTCTCGGAGGGGGCGCAGATTGTGCCAGAGTCCGAGGGCTGGTCTCGCCGCTGCCATGCCCGCCCCGCACGCGGCCAGCATCGCGCGCGTTCCGCATCGCCCGCCCACCTTCCCCTGCACGTTCCTGTCGCGTCGGGCGCATTGCTCAAACACGCCAGGTGCAGTTGGCTATAGAGCACAGCACCGCACGGGCATTACAGTGAAGGCTCATCGCGGGCACTCGCTGGCCGCTGTCATCCTGCTTCTCTTCCGGAACGCGCCCCTTCATGCACATCCATTTTCTTGGCGTTGGCGGCACCCTGATGGGTCACCTGGCCATCCTTGCGCGGCAACTCGGGCATCGCGCGACCGGCTCCGACCAGGGCGTGTATCCACCGATGTCGGACGTGCTTGCCGCTGCCGGCATCGAGGTCATGGAGGGTTTCGACCCGGCGTTCTTCAAGCCGGCGCCGGATCTGGTGGTGATTGGCAATGCGGGTTTGCCGCGCGGGCACGCCGCCGTCGAATACGTGCTGAACAATGCAATTCCCTACACGTCGGGCGCGCAATGGTTGGGCGAGCACGTACTGGCGGGCCGCTGGGTGCTCGGCGTGTCTGGCACACACGGCAAGACCACCACGGCGAGCATGCTGGCCTGGATTCTCGAGTACGCGGGCATGGAGCCCGGCTACCTCATCGGCGGCGTGCCTGCGAACTTCGACAGCTCTGCCCGGCTCGGCGGCACGCCATTCTTCGTGGTCGAAGCGGATGAGTACGACACCTCGTACTTCGATCGTCGTTCCAAGTTCGTGCACTACCGGCCGCGCACATTGATCATCAACAACCTGGAACACGATCACGCCGACATTTTTCCAGATCTCGCTGCCATCCAGACGCAGTTCCATCACCTGCTGCGCGCCGTGCCCTCGCAAGGGCTGATCGTTGTGCCGCAGGACGAAGAGTCCATCGAGCACGTGTTGCGCATGGGCTGCTGGACGCCTGTGGAAACAGTGCGTCACGCGCGCACCGGGCGGACACGCCGACACCACGACGAAGTGCCCGCGGTCTGGCACGCCGAAGAAGTGTCACCGGACGGCAGCAGCTTCACCGTGCACGTGGCCGGCCATGCGGTCGGCACGCTCGAGTGGTCCATGTTCGGACAGCACAGCATGAACAACGCCATGATGGCGATTGCCGCGGCACGCCATGCCGGTGTGTCACCCGCTGTTGCCATCGAGGCACTGGCGCAGTTCAAGGGCGTGCGCAGACGGCTTGAAGTCATCGCGACCACGGCGCAGGCGACGTTGTATGACGACTTCGCCCATCACCCCACTGCGATCCGCACTACGCTGCAAGCACTGCGCAACCACGTTGGCGGCGACGAGATCATCGCGGTCATCGAGCCGCGTTCACACACCATGTCGCTGGGCACGCTGAAACATGATCTTGCCACCTGCTGCTCACCTGCCGACCGCGCCATCTGGTTCCGCGGCAGCAACATCAAGTGGGACCTGGCCGAACTCGTGCAGCAGTCGGTCATTCCTGCACGCATGGAAGACAACCTCGCCGACCTCACACGCGAACTGCTCGAGCTTGCACACGCCGGCCAGGGGCAGAGCCTGTCATCACGCCCTGCGCGACGCCGGCACATCATCATCATGAGCAACGGCAGCTTCGGCGGTTTGCCGGGCAGGCTGCGCAAAGCGCTCAGCAGCGCGCCCGTCTGAGACGGCCCGCAGGCAGCCGGACCCGCACGCAGCAACATCGATTCGACCAGCACAAACCCAGAGGTAATCACGTGCGCGACATTACGGAATCGTCGGCAATCAGCCCGGCAATTTTCAAGGCTTACGATATTCGCGGGGTTGTCGAGACCGCGCTGACGCCTGTCGCTGTACGCGCCATCGGCCAGGCTGTGGGCTCTGCAGCCGTTGCTGCGGGGATCAGCAGCGTGTGCACGGGCCGCGATGGTCGATTGTCAGGTCCAGTCCTTCGCCAGGCACTCATCGACGGCATCACGAGCACCGGTACAGATGTCGTCGACGTTGGCATGGTGCCAACCCCTGTTCTGTACTTCTCAACCATGCACCTCGGCACGGGTTCCGGCGTCGAGATCACCGGCAGCCACAATCCGCCCGAGTACAACGGCCTGAAGATGATGCTGGGCGGCGCGACGCTGCATGGCGATGGCATTCAGGCGCTGCGCACACGCATAGAGCAGGGCGACCTCGTCAGTGCAAGCACGCCCGGCAGCCTGAAGCAGGTTGACCTGCTCGACGCCTACATCGCGGCCATCGTCGACACCGTACATCTGAGCCGCCCGATGAGCATTGCCATCGATGCCGGCAATGGCGTTGCCGGTCCCACGGCAGTGCGGTTGTTCAAGGCACTGGGCTGCCGCGTGACCGAGCTGTTCACAGACATCGACGGCACGTTTCCGAACCACCACCCCGATCCGGCGCATCCCGAAAATCTGCAGGACCTGATCGAAGCACTGCGCAGCAGTGATGCCGAACTGGGCATTGCCTTCGACGGCGATGGCGATCGGTTGGGCGTGGTCACCAAGGACGGCACCATCATTTATCCGGATCGTCAGATCATGCTGTTTGCCGCCGACGTGCTTGCCCACAATCCGGGCGGCGAAATCATCTACGACGTGAAGTGCACACGCTCACTTGCGCCCTGGATTCGCCAGCATGGCGGCAAACCCACCATGTGGCGCACCGGGCATTCACTGATCAAAGCCAAACTCAAGGAAACCAACGCCCCATTTGCCGGCGAGATGAGCGGGCACCTGTTCTTCAACGACCGCTGGCCCGGCTTCGACGATGGCATGTATGCCGGTGCGCGCCTGCTCGAGGTTCTTTCCCGCAGCGCAGATCCCTCTGCCGTACTGAACGCCCTGCCCAGCGCAATCAACACGCCCGAACTGCAACTGGCGACTGCCGAAGGCGAGAACTTCACGCTGGTTGAGCGACTGCGCGACGAGACAACCTTTGCCGGCGCGACCGAAGTGATCACCATCGACGGCGTGCGTGTGGAATGGCCTGACGGTTTTGGTCTGGCGCGCCCATCCAATACCACGCCCGTAGTGGTGCTGCGCTTCGAGGGCGACACACAGGCCGCGCTGGCGCGAATTCAAGCCGAGTTCCGGCGCGCCATTCTGGCCGTCGCGCCCGACGCCAGGCTGCCGTTCTGACCCAACTGCGTTGCCGGTCCACACGCGCACACGCAGGGCCTGACACTGGAGTTCGGATTGCAACTGGAAAACGTCACGCGACCAGCGCTGCAGGCCTATCTGCAGCAGGCGCACTGGTTGCCGAGCGGCAGAACGATCGACCAGATCAACGTCGCTGGCGAAGGCAACATGAACTTCACGCGGCGCGTGACGCTCGACGACGGCAGCAGCCTGATCCTCAAGCAATCGGTGCCGTATGTAGCCAGGTATCCAAGCATTCCCGCGCCCGCAGGCCGGCTGTTGTCCGAAGTTGCGTTCTATCGCGCTACAGCAGGTTCACCGACGGTCAGCGCGCGCCTGCCGAAGCTGCTGCACGTGGACCCGGCGCTTCGACTTGCGGCGTTCGAGGACCTTGGCGCAAGCCAGGACCTGTCCTCGATCTATGCCGGCGTGCCGCTGTCTGATGCGGACTGCGCGGAACTGTTGGGCTGGCTGTCGGCGCTGCATGCACTGTCCGGCAGCGCAGCGTCCGGGACGCTGACCGAGCAGCGCGGCGTGCTTGCCAATCGCGAAATGCGCGCACTCAACCATGCACACATGTTCGCCATTCCTCTGCAGACGGCGCTCGCACCAGATGCCAACACGTTCACGCCCGGCCTTGCTGTCAGTGCGCAAGCGCTGCGGGCCGATGCGGGCTACTGCGATCGCGTTGAACAATTGGGGCAGCGCTATCTGGCAGATGGTGAGCATCTGCTGCATGGCGACTTCTATCCCGGCAGCTGGCTGCGTAGTGCTTCCGGCATCAAGGTCATCGATGCGGAGTTTGCGTTCTTCGGCTGCGCCGAGTTCGATGCGGGGGTCTTCATGGCCCATCTGTTGTTGGCGCAGATGCCTTTGTCCCAAGTAAAGCAAGCGCTGCGGCACTATCACGCACCCGCGCGGTTCGATATGGATCTCGCGCATGGATTTGCCGGCGTTGAAGTCATGCGTCGCCTGCTGGGCGTGGCGCAGTTGCCATTGCCGCTCGGTCTCGCACAGAAGACTGACCTGTTGGCGCTTTCACAAGAACTTGTGAATTGAACCTGGCACACGCACTTGTGATGCGGCCCTGAACGCATGTTCACTGCGCCCACTCCCGCTCCACAACGCAGGCCTGCAAGACCGTGCCGCTGATCATCGATACCGACCCGGCATTGGGCATCTGGCGTGAGGGTCGTCCACGCGATGTCGACGATGGTCTGGCGATCGTCGAGGCCATCAACACACCCGAGCTCGATCTGCGCGGCGTCACCGTGACCTTCGGCAACTCGGAGCTCGTGGACGGGCTGCGCGTCGCACAGGACCTTGTGCGTTTGAAGAACTCGAGCGTGCCTGTGCTTGCAGGTGCTGCAGGGCCGATGCCAAGCACCGGC
Organism: Klebsiella pneumoniae; assembly: GCA_945861675.1. Taxonomy (GTDB): domain Bacteria; phylum Pseudomonadota; class Gammaproteobacteria; order Pseudomonadales; family Azotimanducaceae; genus CAMAVY01. The sequence continues at coordinate 6,814 of CAMAVY010000074.1, forward strand.
GACTGCAGCAGCAACGCTGCCGTCGATTTCATGATCGACTGTCTCGAACGCACGCCCACGCGTATCGCCGCCATTGGCCCGCTGACCAACATCGGCCTGCTGCTGACGCTGCGGCCCGACCTCGCCTCACGCATCGAAGAGGTGGTCATTGTCGCGGGGCGCACGGCCGGCAAGCGCTTCTATCTGGGCGACGTCGGGCCTGTACGCGACTTCAATTTCGAGAACGATGTGCATGCGGCGCACGTTCTGCTCGACGCCGATGTGCCAATCGTGATGGCCGGCTTCGAGCTTTCGAGCCAGATCACCATCACCGAGGCCGATCTTGTCGCCATCCGCGACAAAGGCACTGCGTGCGGCGACTACCTGCATCGCAACTCACTCGACTGGCTGCGCCACTGGACGAAGACATTTCCAGCCGACAACGGTTTTCATCCCTGGGATTCCGCTGCGATTGCCTGGTTTCTGCGCCCGGAGTTGTACGCCACCGAGCAGCGTGGCTTTCGTATCCGCGATGAACCCCTGACTGCAGCAGAGCTGCGCAGCAATCCAGATTCGTCACCGGCGTTCGTGCCGTGGTTGGAGACATCGACAGATTTTCCCGGCCGACGCATCACCTACTGCACAGGCTACAAGGCTGGCGCCGCACAGCGGTTCGTCGACGCAGTGATCGATGGCATCTGGTAACCCACACGACGCCCGCTGTGCCAACTGCGGCACGGCCACAGTGCTCGCGTATTGCCCGCAGTGCGGGCAACGAAAACAACCGCCTGATCTGAGTCTGCGCGGGCTGTTGCGGCAGCTGGTCGAAGAACTGGTGGAAGTGGATGGCCGATTCCGCAGAACAGCCCGCTCGCTACTGACACGCCCCGGCGATCTGGCCATCGACTACTTCGAAGGTCGTCGCGCTCGGCATCTGCCGCCGTTCCGCGTGTATCTGTTGACGACGGTGCTGTTGTTTCTCGTGCTGCCGATCTTTGGTCGGGTGTTCGACTTTGGCGGCGGGGACGCGGCGGAGATCCAACAAGCCAGGCGCACGCTGCCAGACTGGCACATCGAGACTGGTCATCCAGCGTTCGACTTGCTGCTGAATGCAAGGCTCAACACCCAGATGGCGCATTTCTATGCTGAACCGAATCGCCTCAGCCAGGCCCTGCTGGAAGTTGCGCCACAACTGGGGCTGTTCCTGCTGCCACTGCTTGCTGCATTGTTCCATGTGTTCTTCAGGCGAGCCGGCTACCGCTACGGACACCATCTGATCGTCGCGCTGACGCTGCAGTCAGGTGTATCGCTGTTGATTGTCTGCGCGGCCGCCATGCTCGGACTCAGCGGGCTGCTTGCCCTTGCAGGCATGCACGCCGCCGCTGGTGTACTGGCTTGGCCGGTGAGCTATCTGCCCTGGCTGCTGCTGGCCTATCTGGCCTTCGGGCTGAATAGAATCTACGGTCGACGCTGGTTCAGTACGGCACTGCGCATGGTTGCACTCGGCAGCATCTATGCCCTGTTCGTGCTGCTGGCGTTTGGTGTTGCGTTCGTTGTCGCGTTCTTCAACATCTGACTCCCGCCGCCGCATTGACTACTTGAGACGCAACCTTCATGACCACACAGTCTTCCACCCGTCGCCTGGAGAGTAAGTGCATCGTCGTGACCGGCGCCGGCAGCGGCATCGGTCGCGCCAGCGCGAAACTGTTTGCCGCGGAAGGTGCCAGCGTTGTCGCGGTAGACCTGAGCGAAGGCGTGCTTGCAACCGCTGCAGACATTGAGCGCGCCGGCGGCAAGGCGGTTGCACTGCGCGCCGACGCAGGCGACGACACGGCGGCACACGACTTCATCAAGTGCTGTCTGGACAGCTTCGGGCAGCTGGATGGTGTGTATGCAAATGCCGGCATCGGCGGCGTGCGGACGCCGCTGCTGGAACAGACCGAAGCAGACTGGCAGGCGGTGTTGCGCGTGAACCTGATCGGCCCGTTCCTGGCCATCAAGCACGCCATCCCGCACATGACGGCGCAGGGCAGCGGCGCCATCGTGTGCACGGCGTCGGTCGCAGGGCTTCGCGCACACGCAGGCGGGCCCGCCTACAGCGCATCGAAGGCCGGCGTAATCAGTCTGGTGCAGACCATGGCGGCGCAGTTCGCGGGCACCGGAGTACGCATCAACGCCGTATGTCCGGGCCTGATCGAAACGGGCATGACGCAACCGACGTTCGAGCGCGCCCGTGAACGCGGGACCGAGCAGAAGATTGGCCAGCTCAATCCGCTGCGCCGTGCGGGCCAGCCCAGCGAAATTGCGCAGGTGGTTTCGTTCCTGCTGTCGGACGCTGCGTCTTACGTCAACGGCCAGGCCATTGCCGTCGACGGCGGTCTGTCGAGCCAGCACCCATTTCCGGTGCCGCGCGGATGAGCGGTCATGGACCGTGCATGGTTGATCTGATCGCGCGGGCCAAGCTCGCCATGCCTGCTGCTGCGGCGGCACTGGTGCTTGCCGCGTTTTCTGCAGTGCCGATGTTGCCGTCAGTCGCTGCGCAGGCTGCGCAAGCCCCACCGGCCAGCGAAGCCACCACACCTCGACCGGTCGCTCTGCCACGGGCAATCAACAACCCGAAGCCAAACGACAACTCACGTAACCGCGCACGAACCAGCGCAGGCGACGACGACATCGCCCACTTCGCTGTTGACCGCGCCGGCGAAACACTGCGCGTGCCGCTACCAGCGAACTGGGTGCCTGTTGCGCAGTTGCGCGCCGGCGATGTGCGCCAGACCGACTACGCGCCCGACAACGATGTGCCACGCGTCAACGACGAGCGCTTGCGCATCGAGGCTGTTGCAGACGCATCCACAGACCCCGGCGAATTTGTCACGCTGCTGGCCAAGGACCGCAGGCAGCAATGCCCGGAACTGATCGCGACGCCAGTGTCATCTGCGCGCGAGAACGGCTACGCCACAGCGGTGGCGTTGCTCGACTGCCCGCGCGCGCCCAGTAAGGGCCCGCCATTGCTGATGGTAAAAGTCATACGTGGCGAGCAATGGCTTTACGTCGTCGCGCGGTCATCCACACGCGCGGATACGCGCCCGGACAAGCAGGCCAACGAGCGCACACGCATCGCCGACTGGGCACAGTTCATGCGCAAGCTCAGCCTGTGCCATGAGCTGCGCCCGGACCATGCGTGTCCGCGCAATGGGCTGCGTTGAGCAGAAACGTCAACGCATGTTCTCGGCCATCTCCGGCGGCACGCGTTGCAAGGTGCGGAAGCGACACTGCTCACCATCGACAATGATCGAGTCGAACTGCGTCAGGCTGCCCGTGGCATCCGTGACGAAGCCGACCGTCTCGGCCGAGCGCAACCTTGGGCAACTACCGAAGAACGTGGCCAGATAGAACTGCTGACGCTGCCCCTCAATGAGCAGGCCACCCTCGCGCAATACGTGCCAGTTCCTGATACCGCCGAGCTCCGCAAAGTGCAACGTTGCCGGCGGTTCAGGCCGCGCTTCTGCTGCTGAAGGCGCAGCTTTGGCACTCGCGGCGGCCGGATCGGCAAGCGCACATGCAGATGCCAGAACGGCCGCGCTCAATGCAAAGGCAATCAGCGAACCGGCGCGCCCTGCGAAAACTGCACACACTGTTCGCCGACCCTCTGCCGAACATTCCAGACGCGCTGTTCGCATGACCTGCTCCAACTTGAACCTGTGTTCAGGTGGAAAGCGCACGTGCGCGCAAGTGCTGGCGCGAACCTTAAACCTCCGTCATGCGCCCGTGCTTTACCCGCTTGAGACACAAGCGCGATCAGTCGGCGCGTTTCAATCCGCCATGTCCCGTTTCAATCCGCCATGTATTGGGCCAGCAACAAGTGGAAGTGCCGCAGCTTGGTTTCCTGATAGCGCGCGAACACCACTTCATCGAACTGCGCGGCCTGCAGGCCCTCCTGCACCTTTGGCAGGTTGAACGTGTCCTGCGTGAACACCTTGGCCAGCATGCCGAGCTCGGGCGCATCGGTCCACGGCTGATCTTCCTCGAGCCAGGTCATGGCTGCCGGCGCAGGGCGTTCGCCTGCAAACGGGCTCAGGTAATAGCACTCCATCACCGACTTATCGAACTGGTTCTTGTACGGCCGGAAGCGATAGACGATGCGGTTGTAGCCACCCCAGGGATGGAAGTTCGGAAACAGCGTGTAGTAGATGCTGTCGGACAATGACGCATCGGACAGGTCGGCATCGTTGCCGACAATCTGCCGCATGCCTTCGCGCGCACCGACCGCCATCAGCGAGCGCGCACGCATGCCTTCGGGCACCTGCGCCATCTGCGGCATGTCGAGATAACGCATGGTCACCGAGTCGAACATGTCCTGTTCTGTTGGGGCGAAGCGCAGATGCGGACTGGGCGTGCCGTTCGGCGTGATCGCGCGCGAGATGTTGCCCCAGGCGTCGTACTGCGTGTTCTCGTCGCCGATGCCCGCCAGGATCTGCGGGTGCGTGTTGATGACGTGGAAGGCTTCCATGAAGGCCTCCTGACAGAGCTTCCAGTTGCAACCCATCACCTTCGCAACATGCGCGGACACGTAGCGATTCTCGGGCGACCACACTTCGAAGTGCGCAGGCAGGTCGCCGAGGAAATTCGCCAGCGGCTCCGCGTTCAAGTCCATGTTGATGAACACCCAACCGCCCCAGGTGTCGCACAACACGGCATTGAGATCGAAATCGTTCTTGTCGATGTGAGGGAAGTCCCACTCTGACGTCACGCCACGCAACGAACCATCGATGTTCCAGCTGAAACCATGGAACGGGCAGATGAAGCTCGCCGCATGACCATGGCCTTCACACAGTTTTCGACCGCGGTGACGACACACGTTGTGATGCGCGCGAATACCGTCGCGCGTCCGCACTACCACGATGGAGTAATTGCCGACTTCGTAGACCTCATAGTCGCCCACTTGAGGAATCTGCTCTTCACGACAGGCCATCTGCCAGACTTTCGGCCAGAGCTTGCGCATCTCCAGATCGTGGTACGCCTGCGAGTTGTAGCGCGTGATGGGCACCGAGGTCGGCCCTTCAAGCAGCGGGTTTTCAAGCGTGAGTGTGCGCGGCGGTGGCACCACGTCCTGCGCAATCAATTCCTGATAGCTGATGCCGCCAGAGCGCGTGAGCTGCTGCACAGGACGTGACATGGAATTCTCCCCGAGTGCGTTTTTTGACGAAGACTGTTACGTGACGCTGCTGTGTTGCGGCTCAGCCGCGCTGACTGCGCAGCACTGGCTTGCCGTCGGCCAATTGCGGCCCGGCAAGCCACAGCAACATGTGCGGATCGGCCTGGCGCAGTTCACCCGAGTGATATCGGCCGTCGAAATAGAACACGCCGCGCAGTTCGTTGTTCTCGACGTCGACCAGACCGTCTGGCCGCAATGTGTACATGGCGCCAGTGAGTGGATGTTTGAGCTGCGGCATGGCAAGGCCTCCACAAGTGAATGGAATCAGCGCGCGGACGTCGCCCCGCGCGCGGTGCCGAAATGTACCTCAACTCACAATAAAACCGTCAGCACTGTCTGTTACCTGGAAGCCACTGTATGGCACATCGCGCCGGCGCTTGACCGCAGACCACCCGCGCGGCCACGCTGACCCATCGACAGATCCCAAAGGATCGAAATGCGCAAAGCCCCGACGCGTCTTGGATTGCTGCTCACCGCGGGCACGCCGTCGCGCGAAGTCGAACTTGCGCAACAGGCCGAAGCTGCCGGCATGCATTCGGTCTATACCGTGGACTTCATGGCCAGCAACGCGCTGGTCAGGCTCGGTGCGATCAGCCAGGCCACCTCCCGCGTACGCATCGGCACCGGCATTGCGAACACGTTTACACGCTCGCCGATGGTGTTGGGCGCAGCCGCTCTGGACATCAACGAGTTGTCCGGGGGTCGCTTGAACCTCGGACTCGGCACAGGCCTCGAGCGCATGAATCGCGAGTGGTACGCCGTGCCGTTCGGCAAACCTGTCAGCAAGGCGCGCGAACTGTTTGCGCTGCTTCGCCAGTTGTTCGGCACCGCAGGCCCCGGGTTCAGCTTCCAGGGCGCGCACTGGGACATCCGTATTCCTGCCTACCGTCGTGCAGCGCTCGCCAGTGCGAGCAACATGCCCATGTGGTTGGCCGCGGTGAATCGCGGAATGATCAGCGCCGCGGGCGAGTTCGCCGATGGCATGGTTGGCCACCCCGTGCACTCGCGCAGATGGCATCGCGAAGTATCGTTGCCGACACTGCGCGCCGCCGAGCATGCCGCTGGACGCGCCGAAGGCGCGTGCCCCATCTACCCGCATCTGATCGTGTCCGTGCAGCGCAACCGCGAAGACGCAATGCATGATGCCAAGCGGCAGATCGGCTTCTCATTCAGCGTTGAGCACTATCACTCCATCCTCGACATCCACGGCATGCGCCATGTCGGCCAGGCCTGTCGCGCACACCTGGCGCGCCAGGACTTCGAAGCAATGGCGGCCTGCATTCCCGACGCACTGGTCGATGAGATCGCCATCGCCTGCACGCCCGATGAGTTCGAAGATCGGTTGCAGCAATGGGACGACATCACGCCGGAAGCCATGTTGTTCCCGGCCAGCGTCGGTGTGCCCGCGGCCAACGTGCAGGCGACGCTCGAGCAGATCTTTGCGTTGTCGGCGAAGCGCGCAGCCGGCGCCGCGCACGCCGCACCCTGATCAGACGCAGCGCAGGCTGCCTACAGCACCGTGTTCATACCGTTTCACAAGCAAACCATCTGGGGGAATCAGCAATGGCACACACAGGCGTACTCGACGGGCAGGTCGCCGTCATCACCGGCAGCGCAACGGGCATCGGGCGCGGGCTCGCGACAGGTTTCGCCGCCCAGGGCGCGCACATCGTGGCGCTGGACGTGGACATCAATGGCAATGCCGAAACAGCTGTGCTGGTACGCGCACAGGGACGCGAATGCATGGACCTGCACTGCGACATCGGCAACGCCGACGCAGTGGCGCGCGCAATCGACGCAGCGGCAGCGCGATTCGGGCGCATCGACATCCTGTGCAACAACGCGGCGCTCTGGCTCGACTGTTCGCTGACCACGGGCACCTATGCATCGCAAACCGAAGCGTTCGCGCGCTCGATGAACGGCTGCGCACTGGGCAGCTTCTACTGCGCGCGCGCAGTGGTACCCGTGATGCAGCGCAACGGCGGCGGCAACATCCTCAATCTCATCACCGAGCACATCAAGGAAGGCCACTACATCACGGGCATGGCCGCCACCGGCTATGACTGCGCGAAGTTCTCGCAGTGGCGGCTCACCGAAACCTGGGCTGTGGAACTGAAGCCGCATGGCATCCGGGTCAACGCGCTGTGCTTCGGCGCGACCGATACGCCCATGCTGCGTGCGGTGTCAGTCCCGATCGCCGAGGCCGGCATGCGCACAGAGGATCTTGCCCAGGCAGCACTCAACATCATGGCGCACGGCAAGCATGGGCCAACCGGGCAGTCGTATCTGTTCGGCACCAGCGGCACGGCGCGCGCAGATAGTCTGACGCAGATCGCGGAGCTGGCGCCCTGATGCGCACTCCAGCATGCGGGCGGCGCCACGCGCGCAGTCGTGAATCTCCTGGTAGCCGGATTGCCGCACAAACATTCCGCGCGACGATCACGCGAGGAGCGGGATGAACGTATGACCAACACCGACGACAACCCCTTCGAGCTCACCGCGGGCGAACACGATTTCCTGCGCACGCATGGCTACGTTGTCCGCCACGACGCGTTCGAGCCGATCGAAGTGCAGGCAATCGCGGCGGACTGCGAGTCCATCGTGCAAACCCTCGTCAACACGCGGCGCGGACGGCGCTTCAAAGCGGGCGCCTATGTGTTCGAGATGGATGCTGGCCAGGAAACCATGGTCAAGTGGGAGGGCGACAGCGATGTGGTGCACGGCATCGAGCCTTGTGCCCACCTGAGTGCACAGCTGCATCGGTGGGCTCACGACCCTCGCTTCATTGCACCCATGCGCGCGTTCGTGCGACACGAATCGCCCGCGTTGTTCACAGAGAAATTGAACCTCAAACGACCATTCGTGGGTGGCGAGAATCCACTGCATCAGGACTACCCCTACTGGGTGGGCACGGCACAGGTCGCTGACGACGTGGCAACTGCAATGCTCATGCTCGACGACGCGAGCAGCGAGAATGGCTGTCTGCAGGTCGTGCCCGGAAGTCATACCCAAGGAAGGTGGACGACGCGCACAGACGAGGACGCATTCCGCCACAATGAAATCGACGTTGCCCGCTGTCCCAGCGTGCAGCCGGTGCCCGTTGAATTGCGCGCTGGCTCATTGGTGATGTTCGGCGCCTTTCTGGTACATCGCTCCTCACCCAACACTTCAGCACTGCCGCGCCGAGCACTGCTGTTCAGCTATCAGCCCCCGGGTCGGGAGCACATGCGCGATGTACAACGGCGCATGCGGGCCGCGCGTCAAGCGCAACGCGCGCGCCAGCCCTGAATTGGATCCCGAGCGCGTGCTGCAGCGCAGCCTGCAGAACAATCGGAGCAGCTGAATGAACCAACGCCCTGCACCACCGCGAACAGATCTTCAGGTCGATGTCAGCGACGATCAGATCGAGTTCTATCGTGACAACGGCTACGTGGTCTGTGGTCGCATTACGACCGCTGAAGAACTGGAATGGCTGCGCGACACCTACGACGAACTGGTGCTGGGACGGCCGAATGAAGGCCTGCCGCACAGCATCTACGACACGACCCGCCCCTACGGCGTCGCCGGCGATCTTCTGCTGGGTCAGCTGCTGCGCCCGGAACTCACCGTGCCGCAAATCGCGGAAACAGCGCTCTGGCGCAATGCACGACGCATCGCCGTGCAGCTGCTCGGCCTGCCCGAACACGATGTCGAGCATTGGGGACACCTGGTGCACAAGCCGGCCCGCAAAGGAAAACTGACACCTTGGCACCAGGACGAGGGTTATTGGGACCCGGATCTGTCCTACCACGCCGTCGGCGCGTGGACACCGCTGGACGATGCGACGGTTGAAAATGGATGCATGTGGTTCTTACCGGGTTCGCATCGCGAGCCCATTCATCGGCATCGTCACTGCGAAGGCAACCCCGCCATCGCCACGCTTGAGCTGGTAGAGGACATCGATGTCTCGCGAGCGGTCGCTGTACCGATGACAGCGGGCCAGGTCAGCTTTCACCATCCGCGCACATTGCATTACGCGGGGCCGAATACCACGTCCGGCCATCGCCGCGCGTGGGCAAACGAGTTTCAGTCCGCACCGCGCAAGCTCGACGTGCCAGCCAACCGGCCATGGGTGCGGGAAACACATCAGGCAATCACTGATCTGTACGAGCTGCGGCGCCGCGGTTCCCACTGACGCACAGCGCTGTGGCGACCTAGAACTTCACCACCAGCTTTTGGCAGCAATGCATGCCGTGCAGCCGCAAGCTGCGCGGCGCTTCGGCAGGACCGTCCAAGCGCAGGTCCGGCGCGGCATCGAGCAGCGCATTGGTTGCCCATACCGCCACATCGCGCGTGAGTGCGTACAGCGAGCGCGGCCGGTCTTCGGGCAGCACCGGATAGCGCGACGGCTTGCCCACGCCGAACGTGATGCCCGAAGCGAGGCCATCCGCACGGAACTGGCCGCGCGGTTCGCGCTGACAGATGTCCTTGCGCGCGACGTCGAAATGGTCCGGATTAGCGAACACCCGCGGATCACGATTACCTGCCGCCGCCGCGCAGATCACCAGCGCGCCTTCGGGCAGCAACCGGCCAAAGCGTTCAACCTCGTGGATGGCGAAACGTTGCGCGAATGGCACCGGCGCCGAATGCCGCATCGTCTCCAGATACGCGAACTTCACCAGAAGTCTGTCGGCCCGCACCTGTGCCAACGCATCCGGATGCGTCAGCAGCAGGTAGAACAGATTCGCCAGCCCGCCGTGCAGCGTCTCGAAGTCACGCTCCAGCAACGTGATGACCACATCTTCGGCCTGCACAGGGCCACCGTCGGCAGGCAGCTGAGCCATGACTGACAGCAGATCATCGCCGGGGCTTGCCCGCCGCGCCGCCAGCAACGGCCGCAGCATGTCGACCAGCGCATGCATGGATTGCACGCCGGCTTCACGCAACTTCGGCTCCCATACAACGTTCTGCTGCATGTTCAGGTAGTGCGCAACAAACGCATCCACGTGTTCGTCCGGCAGGCCCAGCCAGCCAACGAGCAGTTCGAGGGGCAGACGCGCGGCCAAGTCGATCGCAAGATCACCGCCGCCGTTCTGACTCATGTCCGCCAGAATGCGCTCGGCCGTTGTACGCGCATGCGCATCGAGGTACGCCGCCTGCGACTGCAGCACCGGCAGTGCCTGACCAAAATCGCGGCCCATGCCTTCAACACGGAAGTACCAGCTGCGTGGCCGTGTCTCGAAGTTCGCATCATCGACGAACACTGAGGTGACGTCGTCGTAACGCGTGATCCAGAAGTCGTTCGTTACCCAGTTCAGATAGCAGGGGTAGTGCTCGCGCAGGATGCTGAGCAACGGATAAGGGTCGCGCGCGAACGCCGAACTGATGAACTGCCCCGGCTTCACCAGCGCCGTGGACTGACCTACGCGCTCGCGTTGATGCACCTCATAGCTGCGGAAGCCCGCGCCCGTGGTGACATCGCGGCGTTTGATCAGAACGCCGTTCAGCCCTTCAACTGCGACATGCTCCGTCATGCACGTGCCGCCGCATTCGACGATGCGACATCGAAATCAAGGAACAGCTCACGCGCCGACGCCAGGCCGATCGGCCGCAGCGACACGCCATCGATGTCCTTCGGCATGCGGGCCATGTTGATGCGTGGATTGCCCATGTACTCGAGCAGAATGCGCGAACCTACCACCGCTTCCTGATGCGAAATCCACGCACCCGGGCACAGATGCGGCCCGACGCCGAACGCCATGTGGCTGCAGCGCCCTTCCTTGCGATAACCGCTGCGCAGCAGCTTTCCGCTGTACAGATCAGGACGGAAGATGTCGAACTTCTCCGGGTCCTTGAAGATGCGCTCATCGTGATTGGCGGAGAAATCCACCATGTTCATGAGCGAGCCGGCGGGCACGTGCACACCGTGCATCTCGATGTCGAAGCTGTTGTGCCGTGGCTGGCCACCGATTGGAGTGGAATGTCGCAGCGTCTCGTGAAACGCCTTGTCCCATAACGCACTGTCGCTCTGGATTGCGGCGAACTGTTCCGGATGCTGCAGCAGCAGGTACCACATGTTCAGAATGGCGCCGCGCGTCGTCTCGCCACCGCCGCCGACGACCAGCGCGATGTTCGACGTGATCTCTTCGGTCGACAACACATCACCATCGATGCGCGTCTCGCACAACTTGCTGATGATGTCCTTGCCGATGGGATTGCCCGCCAGGTCATACAGGAACGTTGGTTGTCGACGGCGCTCGGCGACCAACGACCCGACGTAGTCTTCCAGGTCCTGGCGTGCTTCCAGGCCTTGCTGGTGCGTCTCCGAGCCGCCAAGGCCGGACATCATGGAGTTGTACCAGTAGTAGAACTGGCTCTGCGCACTCTTGGGAAAGCCCAGCACTTCACACACCACACGAATAGGGAACTCGTTGGCGAACGCGCGCCCGAGTTCGATCGTGCGCACACCGCCCGCCGTGGCGACTACTTTCGCGTCGGTCACCTTGTCCCAATAGCCAATCATTTCCCGCGCCAGGCGTTCGATGGAGGGAATGCGGTTCGCCAGCGCTTCGCCGACCAGATGCTGCCCATACAGGTTGCGCCGCCGGCGATGTTCAACACCGCTCAATTCAAGTTGCGTATTGCCAAGCACACCGTTCGAGCTGCCCTTGGGAATGGTGTTGAACCCTTCATCGTCGAAGTAGCAGGTGGTGATGTCGTCGTAGCGCGTGACGTAGTAGCAGTTGTGCAGCTTGTCGTGAAACACCGGATAGTGGTCACGCATGATGCGGTAGTAGGGATAAGGGTTACGCGTGAACTCCGCCGAATCGAAGATGCGCGGATCGATCAACGGCGTGCCATCCGCCGCGTGGCCCATGTCGCAGGCCTGGCCCTCGGGCATCAGCGGGAAATCCCGGCTGCCGGGCGCATCTGCTTCGGCTCGTGCCACGTTTGCTCGAACAGCGGCTGCAATGTTTCGCATGTCACGTCCTCAGAAGATTGAATGCAGTCCTAAGCTAGCCGCATCGTTTCAAGTTTGGCAATCGCGGCTGTTGCAACCGCATTGGGCTGTTGCAACTGTATGCGGTAATCGCCGCAGCCAGCTCAAAGCTGCTGCAGATACCCGTAAATAGCGGCGGCGCTCATGGTCGACACCAGCAGGAAGGTGCCCTGGGCACCAATCAAGCGCGGATAGTTGGCGCCCGGGTTGTTGCTCATGCCAACGGCATGCAACAGCCGGCAGACAAACAACCCGCCACCGAAAAGATGCAGAACGAGCACGGGCGTTGCCTGAAGCTCAAGCACCAGCAGCAATAGCAGCGCAAACGGCACGTTCTCGACGAAATTCGCCTGCACCCGCAACACCGTGTCGGGCTTCCAGGACGGCACCTTGGCGGCGCGCAGCCGCGCGTACAGCACCTGATTAGCCAGGAACACCGCCAGCAGGCCAAGCAGACCTGCATAAAGCGCGGTGACCGGCACGGCGCCGAGGCTCACGACAGACCGCCGAGTGCGACAAGCGCGGCGCCACCCACGGAAAGGGTGATGCCAATCCAGGCGTACTGATCGATCCAGAACTGACCGAACCGCTGCGGCGTGCCCTTCTCGGCCAGGGGCGGCGCGGCGCGCTGGAAAATACGCGGCCCGCCGGACACCACTGCAATCTGCACTCCCAGCCACATGCTGCCGAAGCCCAGCAGCATCAGCCATTGCAGCATCGAGATGTTGGCCACAGACAAGCCCTCCTCCACGAACACACAGATCCAGAAGCAGACAGGCGCAGATACGAGAGCTCCAGCCGTGCTCGTCAGATCAACAGCCTGAAAGGTGCCTCCAACAGCTCCTTGATGGCGCCCAGAAAGCGCGCTGCCGGCGCGCCGTCCAGAACGCGGTGATCCCAGGTCAGGGACAGCCGCATGCGCTTCTGCTTCACCGGACGGTCGCCGTCCCAACCCAGTCCGTCATAGATGCGGTTCACGCCAAGAATGCCTGCCTGCGGCGCATTGACGATCGGCGTGAACGAATCCACGCCGAACATGCCCAGCGCAGTGACCGTGAATGTGCCACCGGCGAAGTCGTCCATGGACAAGCCACCGTCGCGCGCGGCGACTGCAAGGCGCGCGGTTTCCACGGCCAGGCTCTTCACCGACAACTGATCCGCGTTGCGCACCACCGGCACCACAAGCCCCGAATCAAGCGCCACTGCCATGCCGATGTGCACTTCCTTCAGCATCAGCATTTCACCGTCACCGAGCTGGCTGTTCATGAGCGGGTGCGCGCGCAGCGCCTTGGACGCTGCGCGGATGATCAGGTCGTTGTAGCTCGGACGAATGCCTTCGCCCTGCCATTCCGCAATCAACTGCTCGCGCAGTTTCACGCACTCGTCCATGTGCACGTCCATGTCCATGGACAGCTGCGCCGTGCTCTGCAGGCTGTCGTGCATGCGTGCAGCAATGGTCTTGCGCATGGCCGTGAGGCGAACGCGTTCGCCTGGTGCGGTGCTGGCTGAAACTGCTGCTGCAGACGCGCTGGCGGCCGCACTCGCAGCAACCGGCCGAGCAGCAGCCACCGCGGGT
>CAMAVY010000075.1 GCA_945861675.1 Klebsiella pneumoniae
GTCAGGCGCGTGTTACCGGCCGCGCGGGCGTGTTCATCGTGTCATCGGGCCCGGGCGCCACCAATGCCATCACGGCATTGGCAGATGCATACATGGATTCCATTCCGCTGGTCTGCATTGCAGGCCAGGTGCCCACGGCGGTGATCGGCACGCAGGCCTTTCAGGAAGTTGCGACGGTCGATATGGCGCGGCCGGTCACGAAGGCGGCGTTCTTCGCGGGCTCGGCAGCTGAACTGGTCGAATTGCTGCCGCGCGCATTCGCGGTAGCGGAAGGTGGACGTCGCGGGCCGGTGCTCATCGATGTGCCGAAGGATGTGCAGAACCAGCCTGTGCCCGCATCTGCCATGGCCATCCTGGCAGACATGGCGCGCAGCCATGCGGCAGCACCTTCAACACACGCAGGCACATTGCCTGCGTTGACGATCGAACATGCAGGGCAGTTCGACGAAGTGCTGGCCATGCTGCAACGCGCGCGGCGTCCAATGCTCTATGTTGGCGGCGGTGTGGTGCACGCCAACGCGGGCGCACTGGCGCGTGCGTTCGCCGAACGCGCAGGATTACCGGTCACCACCACATTGATGGCGCTCGGTGTGCTGCCGCCCACACATCCGCTGTATCTCGGCATGCTGGGCATGCACGGCGCGCGCGCAACCAATCAGGCGATTGCGGAAGCCGATCTGCTGCTGGCCATCGGCGCTCGCTTCGATGACCGCGCCACGGGCCGCACGGCGGACTTCGCGCCGCATGCGCAAGTGATTCACATCGACATCGATGCCAGGGAACTCGGCAAGATCCGCACGCCGCAGCTGGCTGTTCAGGCGGACGCCGGCAGCGCCTTGACCGCGTTGTTGGCGCGCGCGCTGCCCGCGCCGCGCAGTGACTGGCTGCTGCGCATTGCCGAATTGAATGCGCAGATGGGGCTGCCACAGCCGGGCCGTGACGATGCCCGAACGCCCTACGGCGTACTGCACGCCATCGCGCAGACTGCGCCCGAGCGCATGTGGGTGTGCACCGACGTCGGCCAGCATCAGATGTGGGTGGCGCAGGCCTACCCGTTTCAGAACACCGGCCGCTGGTTGACCTCGGGCGGGCTCGGCACCATGGGCTTTGGTTTGCCGACTGCAATTGGCGCTGCGCTCGCGAGCCCGGATGTGCCGGTGCTGTGCTGCAGCGGCGATGGCAGCCTGATGATGAACGTGCAGGAACTTGCCACGCTGGCCGAGTTGAATCTGAACGTGAAAGTGCTGGTGTACGACAACGGTGGGCTGGGCCTCGTGCGCCAGCAGCAGACGCTGTTCTATGGCGCGCGCTTTTCAGCGTCGCGTTATCACCGTCCACCCGAGCTGTGCGCCATTGCACAGGCGTTTGGCGTGCCGGCGTGGGACCTCGCGCCGGCATGCGCAGCGGGCGAGCGCGCTACGCGCACGTTGCTGCAGGACATCATGGCGCGGCCCGGTCCTGCATTGCTGCGTCTGCCCGTGCATGCCGATGCCCATGTGTTGCCGATGGTGCCGCCGGGCGCGGCAAACACCGATGCGCTGCATATGCATGCGCAGGTGCGCGACCCGGCGCTGCTTGAGGTGGATTGAACCAGTCGCAAGCGCGCTTGCGTTCAGCGCGCTTGCAGCAACAGCTCCGCCATGCGCTCGCCAATCATCACCGTGGTGATGATGGGTATTTGCGCGTGGCACGAACGGCATGATCGATGCGTCGATGACACGCAGGCCGTCCACGCCCAGCACGCGGCTCTGCGGGTCCACCACCCTGGTTGCTGCATTCGCATCGCCCATGCGGCAACTGCTGGTGCCGTGTTGCGTAACGCCAGCGTTTGCAAGTGCCCATGCGTCCAGCGTGGCGTCAGCGCCTTTCGTCCCGCATGCGGCCCGACCGCGATCCGGTACCGGATCGGTGCCGCCCCAGAGTGTCCAGCGCGTCGCGCGATTCGAGAACGAGCCAGGGCTGCTCGGGATCGCTCCGATGTTGGTCGGCGATCAAGTCGGAGTCAGATGTCCGAATCCAGATACCCGAGTTCGCGTTGGTGGCGAATTGCCAGAACCAGCACGGCGTCGTCGGACCGCTCGAAACTGTACAGGGCAACGTATCCAGTGCGGCCGCGTGAAATTGTCAGCTCGCGCAGTCCGGACTCAACGGCGCGGCCAATCAGGGGATGACGTTCCAGAACGAGCACCGCCTCGGCGACGAGGTCGACCGTTGCCGAGGCTGCTGACGGACTGCTGGCCATCAGAAAATCGCACAGGCGTTCAAGGTCACGCAACGCGCGCTCGGAATAGCTTAGGCGCGCCACGACTTTGCCTTGGGGCGGGGTCGTTTGTTTCCGGCGATGCGGCCGCGCAAATGTGCATGCACGTCGCCCGCGGCGTATCCCTTGCCTGTCTTCAGCATCGCGCTGCGTGCGTCTACGGCTTCTTGAATAAACTGCGCACGGGTTTCAGCTGCCAGCGCAGCTTGTTCAATGGCGCCGATCATGAACGCATGGAGCGTGACGCCTTGTCTCTGCGCAGCGGTAGAAGCGCGTTGTTTGATTTCGTCCGGCAATTTCAGCGAGGTTGTGGCCATCTCAATTCACTGTGTGGCGGCTGGTGGTACTAAGGTAACACCAGAGTATGCGTTGCGAAGAACGGGACGGAAGAGGGTCAGGCCGAGGAAATCGGGGCGCCAGATTGCCTGCCTCGGCGCACTGCAGGCGGCCTATGCATTCCGTGTGTGCATTCCGTGTGCGCAAACAGCGTCGAACCCTGTTTGCGTCAAAGGTCTGTTCGCGATCCGCATATCCGTCAACAGATCCGCGCAGGGGCGCTCATCCGCATGAGAGCCGGGGAGCTGAAATCTTCGACGGGTGTCGCGGCCTCGATCCAGTATCGGATCGCGGTGGGACCGTATGCGGGACGCAAAACCCCTGACGTTGAAGCGCGCGGTGGCGGCGGCGCCGAGGCCGCAGTCCACGGTGCCGAAACCCTTCACGGTGGCACGCGATGGATTCTCATTGAATGCGGATGTGACGAGGCCGGATGTGATTCAGCGCATCCTGGAGCATGTCGCGAGGCATGCAGGGCCGCCGGCATTCAGCGTTCCAATGGATTCGCAGACCTTTCACTGACGCTCGCGACCGTACGGGGTCTTCAGACTCGTCCCGAAGAACTGCAACTTCCGCATCGCCTATGCCGCGTGTGCGCGTTCTGCGATGCCCGGTGTCAGCCGGTGCTTCATCGCCCCTGCAGCAGCAGCTCCGCCATGCGCTCGCCAATCATCACGGTCGTCAGATGGGTGTTTGCGCGCGGCACGAACGGCATGATCGATGCGTCGATGACACGCAGGCTGTCCACACCCAGTACGCGGCACTGCGGGTCCACCACGCTGGTTGCTGCATTCGCATCGCCCATGCGGCAACTGCTGGTGCCGTGTTGCGTATCGCCAGCGTTTGCCAGTGCCCATGCGTCAAGCGTGGCGTCGGACGGCGCACTGCTGATATCCAGCCCGCCGGTATTCAAGGTGCCCGCGGCGGCCACACCTGGATGCCTTGCAATGTCGATGAGCCGGCGGATGCCATCACGCATGCGTGCGCGATCGCGTTGGTCGTCCAGCATGTTCTCTTCAACGATCGGCTGCGCGCTGGGGTCGAGGCTGGTCAGTCGCACATGCCCGCGCGAGTGACACGCATTCACCCACACCGTCAGCAGGCCGAACGGCGCAGGCTCGGTACCACGTTGGAGATGGCGCCCAATCGAATCGCCTAAACGATTCATGGCCACGATCATCATGTCGCCGCTGCGCATCAGCGCATCCGGGTCGGCCACCTCGCTGCTGTAGCGCACACAACAGTTGGTGTGCCGGAAGCCGGGTGGCGGCACACGCCCTTCGGTCAGGTTGACCATGAATGCACACGCGGGGTGGTCCTGAAACTGCTCGCCCACGGGGAGATCGGCGCGCACGCTGCTGCCAAGTTCCTTGAGGTGCGCGGCAGGGCCAATGCCCGAGCGCAGCAGAATGGTGGGTGAGTGCACAGCGCCCGCGCAGAGCAGCACTTCGCGTGCACGCAGGGTCTGCCACTGGCCGTTCATGCGCACGCGCACGCCCACTGCACGTGTGCCTTCGAATACGACACAGTCGACCAGTGCGCCACCGAAGATGGACAGGTTGTTGCGTCCGCGCGCCGGCTCCAGGTAGCCGTCGTTGGTGCTGACGCGTGCGCCATCGCGGCTGTTGATGGCATAGGGCGAAACGCCCAACGCGTGTGGAGCGTTGTGGTCGGCTGCCCAGCCATAACCCTGGTCGAGCGCGGCTTCCGCCAACGTCTGATCTATGGCGCCCCAGTTCGAGATGGCGGCGCGGTAGATGGGAATGGGGCCGCTGTTGCCGTGATACGGCTGGCCTCTGGCAGTCAGCGACAGATCAGCGCCATAACGCAGATCGGTTTCCAGACGGTTGAAGAACGGCAGCACGCTGTCGAAGTCCCAGCCCGTGCAGCCCTGCGCGGCCCATTGCTCGTAGTCGTCCACGACACCGCGAATGGCGATCTGGCCGTTGATGGCCGAGCTGCCACCCACACCGCGGCCGCGCCAGTACACCCGTGGCGTTTGCGCCTGGGTGCGCCGTGCTTTCAGCGTGTCCCAGCGATAGTCGGCGAATTCGCTGGCAGTGATGATGCTGCTGGGGTTGGGGCTGCGCATGGCGTCCGGTGCATCGGCGGCGCGGTAGTCGGGACCGGCCTCGAGCAGCGCCACCTGCAACGATGTGCGATCTGTCAGGCGTGCGGCCAGCGTTGCCCCGGCGGACCCGGCACCAACGATCAGATAGTCGTATTCCATGTCGGCCCGGTTGTGCGAAACGAAGCGTCGAGCATGCCCGAACACCCTCATGCGCGAACATACAGTTGCCGGCGCGGGCTGATAACCTACGGCCATCTGAACGGGAGTGACACGATGAGTTCGCAGCAACAAGCTGACTACGATGTGATCGCGGTGGGGGCAGGCTTTGCAGGGCTGGCCCTGATTCACTATGTGCGTGATGCGGGCCTGTCGATCCGCGTGTTCGACAAAGCCTCCGACATCGGCGGCACCTGGACCTGGAACCGCTACCCGGGCGCGGCCAGTGACAGCGAGTGTTACTACTACTGCCTCACGTTCTCCAAGGAGTTGCTGCAGGACTGGTCGTGGTCTGTGCGCTATCCCGGTTGGGAAGAGAACCACCGCTACATGCGCTTTGTGGCAGACCGCTGCGACATGTGGCCGCACATCCAGCTGAACACGGCGATCGTCAACGCAGATTTCCAGGAAGACACCGGCCTGTGGCTGATCCGCACGGCGGGCGGCGAGCAATTCACCTGCCGCTACTTCATCAGCGCGATGGGCATGATCTCGGAGCCGGTGATCCCGCAGTTCAAGGGCATGGATACGTTCAAGGGCCCACTGTTCCACTCCTCGCGCTGGCCGCAGGAAGGCTTGGACTACGCGGGCAAGCGCGTCGGCATCATCGGCAGCGGCGCCACCACCGTGCAGATGCTGCCGGTGGTGGCACAGACTGCCGCGAGCGTGACGGTGTTCCAGCGCACGGCGAACTTCGTCATGCCGGCGGTGCAGAAGCAGATGACGCCGGAGTGGGAGAAGGAGATCAAAGCCCACTACGACGAGATCATCGCCAAGTGCCGCAACCATGTGTTCGGCATGGCCTTCGACAGTCCGGTGGGCCGCAACATTGCAGACACCGCGCCTGATGAGGTGCAGCGAATCCTCGAGGAACACTGGCCGCGCGGCAGTTTCCGTTTCGTGTTCGAGACCTTCGACGACCTGTTGGGCAATGCAGAGTCCAACCGCATCGCGGGTGAGTTCGTTATCCGCAAGATGCTGGAGAACGTGCGCGATCCAGACGTGCGCGACATGCTCACGCCGAAGGGCTATCCGTTCTTCGCCAAGCGGCCGCCGCTGGACCACGGTTTCTTCGAAACCTTCAACCGCGACAACGTGAAGCTGGTGGATATCGGCAACCGCGAGCCGCTGGTCGAGATCACACCCACCGGCATCCGCACCACGAAGCAGGACTACGAGTTCGACATCATCGTGCTGGCCACCGGCTTCCAGGCCTATACCGGCGCGCAGGAAGCGCTGCCCATCCGTGGTCGCAACGGCCTGCTGTTGCGCGACAAGTGGGAAGACGTGTCCAGCTCCATCATGGGCGTGTTCGTGGCCGGGTTCCCCAACCTGTTCATGATCACCGGGCCGCAGGCACCGTTCGCCAACCTGCCGACGTCCATCGAGCAGAACGCCATCTACATCGTGGACTGCATCAAGAAGATGGAAGCAGAGGGCCATGCGCTCTGCGTGCCGAAGCAGGACGCAGAAGAGACCTGGGTTGCGCACGTCGCAGACATCCATCGCCAGACACTGATGGCGCAGGGCGACAAGGTGCACTCATGGATGATGGGCGCGAACCTCGAGCACCGTAAGCCACGGGTGCTCATCTACTTCGGTGGTGCGAACGTGTACTACGACAAGCTGCGCGAGTCTGTGGACGCGGGATTCCCGGAAGTGGAGTTCAAGCAGCTGGCGGGCTGACAGCGTGTGGTACGCGTTGCGCGTGCGCTGACGACACGGGCGGTATTCGATCAGGAGTACATGCAATGGCAACTCTGCAGGAAACCGCTCCCGCGTTCGTCGCCATGGCCCACACCATCGTCTGGTGTGGTGTGGCCACCGTTGATGCAAAGAACCGCCCGCGAACACGCGTGCTGCATCCCATCTGGGAGTGGGACGGTGAACAGCTGACGGGCTGGATTGCCACAGGGCCCACGCCGACCAAACGCGCGCATCTGAATGCCAGCCCGTTTGTGTCGTTGAACTACTGGTCGCCTACGCAGGACACCTGCGTGGCCGAGTGCAAGGCCACCTGGGCGTTCGATGATGAAACGCGCACGCGTGTGTGGAATCTGTTGCTGAATGGTCCCGCGCCGGTGGGCTACGACCCGAAGATGATTCCGGGTTGGACCAAGCCCACGGATGCGTCGTTTGCTGCGCTGCGCCTGGACCCCTGGCGGTTGCGTGTGTTTCCGGGCTCCGTACTCATGGGGCAGGGTGGTACCGTTCTGACATGGAAGCGTTAGCGCGCTGATCTCACACAGCACCTCGGAGCACGCCTCATGTCCTTCCCGATGCAGCAACACGACGCGCGATTCGCCGAGATTGTGGATGTGCACGCTGCGGCGACGTTCATCGCCAAAGACTTCGAGTTCATTGAAGGGCCGATCTGGCATCCGACCGAACGCCACGTGACGTTCAGCGACATTCCGGCCAACCGGCTGTATCGCTACACGCCTGCGGCAGGCGTTGCGGTGTATCGCGAAGCGTCGAACATGACGAACGGCAACACCTATGACCGCAGCGGACGCATGCTCAGCTGCGAACATGCGACCAGCCGCGTCACGCGTGAGGAAGGCGGGGCGCTCAAGGTGCTGGCCAGCCACTACAACGGCAAGGAACTGAACAGCCCCAACGATATTGTGGTGGCGAAGGATGGCCGCATCTTCTTCACCGATCCCAACTATGGCCGTGGTCCGCACACGGGCGTGGTGCGTGCACAGGATCTGGATTTTCAGGGCGTGTATTGCATCCCGACAGAGGGCGCACCGCTGCAGCTGCTGTTGAAGGACTTCGGTCAGCCGAATGGGTTATGCCTGGATGTCAGTGAGCAACATCTTTATGTCGCAGACACCGAGCGCAGGCACATTCGCAAGTTCCGTATTGAGAGCGATGGCTCGCTGAGCGGTGGGGCCGTGTTCTGTGAGTCTCCCGCGCCGGATGGCTTGAAGATCGACAGCCTGGGCAACATCTACACCGGCGGTCCGCGCGGCGTGCATGTGTATCACCGCGACGACGGCGCATTCCTTGGCGTGATCAGCGCGCCGGGCTTCTGCGCCAACTTCTGTTGGGGTGGGGATGATCTGCAGACGTTGTATCTCACGTCGTCCAAAGCGTTTCTGCAGGTGCCGGTGAACTTGCCTGGGTTGGCGTTGTTTTAGGCGCGCCGGCCAAACTGAATGAGCGGGCCGAAGGAGAAGGCCGCATGCGCGGGTCGCATGAGCTCGCCAACATGAGCTGGCCACGCGCGCTGACAACGTTGCTGTTCATCATCATCGCGGAATCCGTCAACGGCACGTTGCGGCAGCTGTTCGTTGCGCCTGTCGTGGGCGATCTGCGGGCGCGGCAGTTGGGCTTGCTGGTGGCAATGGGCCTCATCTTTGTCATTGCCTGTATGTGTATCCGCTGGATTGGCGCGCGGTCGCGGGCCGATCAACTCAAGGTTGGCGCTGTCTGGGTCGTGTTGATGCTGGCTTTTGAATTCGGCCTTGGCATTGCGCTGGGGTATGACATCGATCGCCTGACGGCCGACTACAACCCGTTCAAGGGTGGCTACATGCTGCTGGGCATGGCGTTCCTGTTCCTCGCGCCTGCAATGGCTGCTGCGACTAGGCGGTTGCGCTGAGGCGGCGATATCAGTCAGCGCGCGACCGCGCGGTTGCTATCGCACAAGCGACGCCCGTATGTTCGCCACCTCACACGCACACACTCACACATGCACTGGGGCAAAACACATGGCACGCAACACACAGGTTCTGATTGCTTCCGTTCCGAACGGACCGCTGGGCCCCGAACACTTTGAACTGCGCACAGCCGACGCCGCCGAGTGCGGCGATGGCCAGGTGTTGTGCCGCACGCTTGCGCTGACCATCGGCGCGGGCCAGCGCGCAGGGTTGCAGGGCAGTGCCAGCTACGCCGGTGCGCCACGCGCCGGCATCGTGATGGGCGGCACGGGCATCGGCGTGGTCGAAGAATCGAAGGCACCCGGCTTTGCAGTGGGCGACCTGGTGGTCGGCCCAACAGGTTGGCAGGAGCGCGCGGTGCTCAAGGCATCCACGTTGCACAAGGCACCAGCAGGCATCGACCCTGCATTGCAGCTGGGCGTACTCGGCACGAACGGACTCACCGCGTATTTCGGTCTGCTGGATGTGGGCGCGCCGCGCGCGGGCAACACTGTTGTGGTGTCGGCGGCAGCGGGGTCCGTGGGCCACATCGTCGGGCAGATCGCCAAGCGCATGCAGTGCCGCGTCGTCGGCGTGGCGGGCACAGACGAGAAGTGCCGCATTCTGGTGGATGAACTCGGCTTCGACGTTGCCGTGAACTACAAGGACGGCGACTTCCGCAACGCATTCAAAGAGGCAACGCCTGATCGCATCGACGTCTACTTCGACAACACCGGCGGCGACATTCTTGGCAGCGCACTGTTTCGCATGAATGCGCACGGCCGCATTGTCTGCTGCGGCGCCGTGAGCCAGTACGACACCGCCAACCCCGCTGGCAGCCCGCGTGGCATTCCCGGCTTGTTGGTCAACAACCGCGTGAAGATGGAAGGCTTTCTGGTGTTCGACTATGCGGACCGCTACGCCGAAGCGCGCGCGGAGATGACCGGTTGGATCGAGCGCGGCGAGCTTGTGCCGCGTGTCACCGAGTACCAGGGTCTGAGCGCTGCACCGGAAGCGTTTGTGCATCTGCTGAAGGGAGACACGATAGGGACGACGATTGTGCGGGTGAGTTAGCGCTACGCAGCTCGACTTGCTTGTGACGGCTTCTCGCAACCAGCTCCGCATCTGATGTGAACAGGTGGCCTGCCCTCCCCCGTGTACAGTGGGGTCGCCGCCGTGGCACCATGAAAAACTAACACCGACCGTTAGATTTTCATGGTGCGCCGCGAAGCACGTGATTCACCGAACGACCGACACTGAACGCATTCAGCGCGCGCTGAAGCGCAGCCGCGTGGTTGCACTGTTCGGGCCCCGGCAGTGCGGCAAGACGACACTTGCCCGGGAGTTTGTCCGCGCCGACTCATTGAACTACTTCGATCTCGAGGATCCTGCCAGCCTTGCCCGGCTCAGTGAACCAGAGACAGCGCTGCGGGCGCTCAGGGGGCTGGTGGTGATCGACGAGATTCAACGTCGCCCAGATCTTTTCCCGCTGTTGCGTGTGCTTGCCGATCGCAAGCCGTTGCGTGCGCGGTTCCTGATACTTGGCAGCGCGGCGCCCGCGTTGCTGCAGCAATCGTCGGAGACGCTTGCGGGCCGGCTTGAGTACGTTCCGCTTGAAGGCTTTGGCTTGGCGGACCTTGGTGGCGCCGCCCAAGCCAAGCATTGGCTGCGCGGCGGCTTTCCGTTGTCATACACGGCACGTACGGAAGCCAATTCACTCGCGTGGCGCCGACAGTTTCTGCAGACGTTTCTTGAACGCGACATGCCACAGCTTGGTGTCAGCATTCCGGCCGCCGCGTTGCGCCGGTTCTGGAACATGGTGGCCCACTATCACGGCCAGATCTGGAGCAGCGCCGAGCTTGCACGTGCGCTTGCGATCAGCGAACCAACGGCACGTAGATACCTGGACCTGATGACGGGCGTGCTCACGCTCCGCCAGTTGCCACCGTGGTTCGAGAACCTTGGCAAGCGTCAGGTGAAAGCGCCCAAGGTGTACGTACGCGACTCAGGTTTGTTGCACACGTTGCTCGGCATCGGCACGCAGCGCGATCTGGAGCACCATCCGAAGGTCGGCGCATCCTGGGAAGGCTATGCGGTGGAGGAAGTACTGAAGGCACTGCGTCCGGACGACGCCTACTACTGGGCGACACACAATGGCGCGGAGCTAGATCTTCTGTTGTTCAAGAACGGCCGCAGGATCGGCATTGAGTGCAAACGCATGGACGCACCGACGCTGACGGCGTCTATGCGTATTGCTCTTGATGATCTGAAGCTTGATGAGTTGCTGGTGGTGTACCCCGGTGTGCGGCGCTATGCGCTGGCGACGAACGTGACTGTGGTGCCGCTGGTGGAGTGTGTGGAAGCGGCGTGACGCCAGGGAGGAATCGCGAACAGCACGCCGAAGCGCAACTCATAGCTACAACACCTGCCCAATCCGCCCCAGCGCCTCGGCAAACCGCACAGGGTCATAGGCCAGGCAGATGCGCACATGGCGATCGTTGTCGCGATCGTCCTGCGGCCCGAACGCCATGCCGGGTGCCACGCCGACGTTCGCCTTCTCGAGCAGAAACTCGGCAAAGGCCATGCTGTCGGTGACACCCTGCACAGCCACAAAGCCATAGAAGCCACCTGGCGGCTCAGCCCAGCTCAGGCGCGGATGCCGCCCAACGAATTCACCAAGCTGCGTACGGTTCGCAAGGCAATGGTCACGCATGGTGTGCAGAAACGCATCGCCCTTTTCAAGCGCGGCAATCGCGCCTGCCTGCACGAAGCTCGTGGCACCGGTGTTCACCGATACAGACATCGCGGCCAGCGCCTCGGCATGTTGGCGCGGGTGGATCAACCAGCCGATGCGCCAGCCCGTCATCGCCCAGGCTTTTGAGAAGCTGTTGACGATGAACAGCGCATCCTCGTCGCTGGCGAGCGTTGCGAATGACGGCGCGTGCGTGCCCGTGAACACAATTGGCCCGTACACCTCATCGGCAATGATGCCGACGCCGCGCTCGCGGCACGCAACCAGCAACGTGCGTTGCTCTGCTTCAGACATGATCCAGCCCGTGGGATTGGATGGCGACGCCAGGAACACGACCTTGGTACGCGGGCCGATCGCCGCCAGCAGTTCGTCCATGTCCAGCTGCCATGGCCCATCGTGCGCTTGGCGCAGGCGCACGAACCTCGGCACGCCGCCCACCAGCTCGATGGCCTGAAAGATATTCGGCCACATGGGCGAGATGACGATCACCTCGTCGCCGGTACGCACAAGGCACTGCAGCGCAAGCATGATGCTGAGCATGGCCGAGCCCGGCACGCTGATGCGATCGATGGCGATGTGCGCACCCGTGTGGCGCTGCATCCAGTCGTGAATGCTCTGCCGCAGCGGCAGCACGCCGCGTGAGTCGGAATAGAACGTCTGGCCTGCATCCAGCGCCTGCTTCGCAGCATCGCGAATGAAGTCCGGCGTAACGAGATCGCTTTCACCGAACCACAATGGAATGAGGCCATCGCGGCCGCGACCCAGCCGACTGATGGCGCCGATGCCCGTAGGCCCGAGCGTGGCGAGTTCACTGCGAAATGGATCGATGGGTGTTTGCATGGTTGTTACTCGCGGGACGCGTGTTGCTGCATTGTGGGGCGGGCATTCTGCATCGGGCGTTCTGGGTCGGGCATTCTGGAGCAGGCATGGATCGCGATTGTGAATCTGCATCTACGCAGGTATGAACTCTTATCCGATTTCAGATGTGACCCATGGCAACAGATGTGCGGATGCGCGCCGTGCTGGGCGACATAACAACGCTTGCGGTGGACGCCATCGTGAACGCGGCCAACAGCAGCCTGCTGGGTGGCGGCGGTGTGGACGGCGCAATTCATCGCGCCGCCGGCCCGGAGCTGCTGCAAGCATGCAGGCCGCTGGGCGGTTGCCGCACCGGCGAGGCGAAGCTGACGCTCGGGTTCCGCCTGCCGGCGCGTTACGTCATTCATGTTGTGGGCCCCGTGTGGCACGGTGGCGCACAGGGCGAAGCCGCGGCGCTTGCGAGCTGCTATCGCAACAGCCTGATGCTGGCCGTGCAGCATGGCGCGCGCTCCATCGCCTTCCCCTGCATCAGCACCGGTGTGTACGGCTACCCGTTTGCTGACGCGACACGCGTTGCCGTTGCCACGGTGCACAGCGTGCTGCAGCAAGTCGACGCGATTGCCGATGTGGTGTTCTGCTGCTTCGCCGAATCCGACTTCGCGCAGTACGAGCGACTGTTGGCAAAGGATGTTCCCAATGCTTGAGGGTGTACCGCGTCATTGAGGCTCAGCGGTCGTGAACAAACCCGAGAGTGCGCGCAAGCGCCGTCAGCAGGCGCGGATCCGTGAACGCGTCGCCGCCACGCCCGGCGGCCTGGTGCGCGTGAACCCGGGTGCGCTGGCACCCGACGCCAGCTACAGCGTGCCGCCGTTCGTGCAGACCGGCTACTACGAAGACAGGCCATTCACATGCAAGGACTGCGGCGGCGCCGAGATCTGGCGCGCCACTCAGCAGAAGTGGTGGTACGAGATCGCCAAGGGCGGCCAGGACAGCGTGGCCGTGTGCTGTCGGCCGTGCAGACGCAAACGCCAGGCAACGCGTGCGGCCGCGCGAGCACAGGCGGTGACGCGCCATGGCGAATTCGCGTTGAGCAGGTTGCTTCTGGATGGCTCATTGGAGGTTGAGACATGGCATCCGCAGGTGCGTGCGATTCAGAAGCTCATCGCCGCAGGCCTGGGCGAGCGCTTTGGTCACTACGATGCGGCGCGCAATCCTGATGTTGTGAACTTCGCCGAGCACTATGCCAACGCCATCGTGGTGATTGCGCGGCGTCAGCGCGAGATCGTTGGCTGTGGTGTATTGGTTGCGGAGGGCGGTGGTAGCGGCAACGCACGCGGGCGCGTTGTGCGGATGTCGGTGCGCAGCGATGTGCGGCGTAAAGGTGTCGGCGGCGCTGTGCTTACGGAATTGGTTGGGCATGCGCGGCGCTTGAGCTATCGCGAGGTGGTGCTTGAGACTACGAGCAGCTGGGCGGATGCCGTAGCGTTTTATCAGCGGCATGGGTTTGCGGTGGTGGAGCGGAAGGATGGGGATACGCACTTTCGATTGGACGTGCAGAAGGAGCGGGCGGTCAGATAGCGTGGGGTCGCCTCGAAGCGTGCGGTCGCCCATGTACGGCACACCCTGCCTGCGAACGCCCGCTTCCTTCCGCAGGCTCCGCTCGCTCACGTGCGTCGACGCACCCCCGCGATCTTCATCTTCCTGGCTCGATAGACGAGCAACGAAGTCAAGATGTTCTTGATCGGCACAGGGTGACAGCGTGATCGACAAGCACCGGGTTCCGCGCTTGAGATCAGGCGAGTGCGCGCCCGAACAGCGCCAACAGTCTTGCCCAGGCGCGCTCTGCCTGTTCTGCGTTGTACACGGGCGAGTCTGGTGGACACCAGCCGTGCAGCGCACCTGCGTAGACCTCGATCTCCGCAGAGCGTTGTGCATTTGCATACGCCTGCCGGAGTGCGGTTTTCGCTTCGGGTTGCCGCTCGTCGTCGTTGGCTGCGATCGCGAACAGGAAACTCGCCTTGGTGTGCGGCACCAGCAGGTGTGGACTGTCGGCTTTGTCTGTCACCAGGCCGCCGCCGTGGAACGAGGCACCGGCACCGATGCGTTCGGGCAGCGTCGCCGCAGCGCGCAGCGCCATCGCGCCACCCATGCAGTACCCAGTTGTGCCAATTCGGCGTGTCGTGTCCACGGCGGTATGAGCGTCAAGGAAACCTACGAATGCACGCGTATCTGTGCCGACGGTGGCCGGTGTGAGCGCGCGCGCGTAGCCCATGAGCGTGGCGCGTGTCGCCGGGTCCTCGAAACTCGCGCCCGGACCCAGGATCGGCGCCTTTGCGGCGCGGTAGAACGGGTTGACCACCAGTACGGCGTAGCCGGACTCCGCAAGGCGCTTGCCCATCGCTGCGAACGCGGGTCGTAGACCACGAATATCGGGCCAGACGATGACGCCGGGCGACTTGCTGCCTGCTGGGTGCGCGAAATAGCAGTCGGCAACGCCGTCTGGTGTCGTGATGTTCAGTTCGTGACCGATCACGTTGGCCGCGTGCGCAGTGCGCGGCAGCAATGCAAACATCGCTGCGGCCGCCGCGGTGGAGGTGGTGAACTGGCGACGCGAGATGCCCGCGGCGCCGACCGCGCGCGGTCCCAGTGCTCGGGCATTGTCTTGCACAGTGTCTTCATCGCACATCGATCAATCCTCGCCTGGATGGGACGCGCTGGCGCACGCGTCGCCTTGTTGGAGACGGTGATCAGACCATCTGGACACGCGGGCAGCAACGCCTGCACTCCGTCATTGCGCGACAACCGGATTTCAATGCGTGGCTGTCTGCGGTGCCAGCGGAGTCGGCGGGGTACGGCCGCCCGGCTTCGGCGTTGCCGAACCAGCAGTTCTTCAGGGCGAAGCTGGTCGATTGCGCAGGTGTCGTGCATGCAGGCTCGATGGGACATGCGCGTCTGTTCAATTTGCCATCGGATCGCCTGCTGCCGCTACGCTGCGAGTTGACTGCGCACTACTCCGCCCTGACACCTGCCAGACGCTCGAGCTCCAGTTCCAATCGTGTGGCATGTCGCGAGAAGGCCAGCCAGACGCTGCTCCAGAAACAGCTCGCGCGACAACAACCATTGCAAACAAAGGTAGGCCGCTGGCGTCCGGCGCGCTGGTCTGTATTCGCCCGAACCAGATAGACAACTCCCAGACGAACGCTGGCATGAATGGCGCGATGTACCACAACCAGGCTTGGTTCACTGCACCATGCTGGCGTTCAATTTCACTGCGATGAAACTGCAATGCAGTTTGGCCGGAGGCCCGCAGTGCTATGTCGCGTGGCGTAAAGCGCTTCCACACCTGCCACAGCACAAACAGGTGGGCTGCAACCATCAACAGCACTCGGTACTCCTGCAGCCGCTCACTCGTCGCGGCGAACAATCCAAACACGATGTTGAACCCGCCATAGCCGTACAGCAGCACATTGCGGCGTGTGAATCTGGTTCGTGCCTGCTGCATCCGTAGCTGCAGATCAGCAATGCTCATGCTGGTGCACTCCTCAATGGGTTGGTTCTTCCAGGTGGTTTTCATGTCACTCACGGAACGCTCCTCGGAACTGGCGTGCCAGGATCGCCTTGATTCGATGCACCCGAGTGGCCACGGCGCGCGCCGAAAGCCCCGTGATCTCGCCGATGCTGACTGCATCCATGTCCTCGAGGTAGAGCATCATCACCTGGCTATCGGGCGGAACGAGTTGGCGAATGAGTTCGTGCAACCGGGCCACGTTGTGCGCCTCGTCAGCAGCGCGTTCATTGCTGTCAGCGGAATTCTGATCGAGCGGCTCTTCGTCCAATTCTTCCAGGCTGACAAACCAAGGTGTTCGCAGTGGTTTCCCATGCAGGTCTCTGAGCGTCGATAGCGCTCGGTCACTTCCAGTGAATTCCTTGGAGACCAGTATTCGTCGGTCATCAGTCAGCGTCCACGCGCCGGCATCCAGCAGCTTGTGCATCGTCGGTTCCAGGGCGATGCCGTTCGCTACTTCGTCCGGACCGTCGTAGGCGTGCCACCGCACATGTGCAGCTTCGCAACCAAAGTACGCGCCACCCAACGCGGCTCGGAACCCGGTCGCAGCGCCCCGATATCAGCGCCATGATGCTCGTATGCTCTAAGAACATCTTCGCGGAACTTTGGATTGCGGTAACGAATACTGGGCGCTTCGAGCGTTGCCTCGCGTACAACGTCCGGGCTGGGCCGTTCGATGCCGACCGCAGCCATGATGTCTTCATGGATCGTCGGCGGGAAGAACTCGCCCAGTAGCCTTTCGACAATCATCTCGGTGGCCACAGGATCGGAGACAACGACAGCCGCGATGTCGTCTTCGAGTTGTCCTGCCGTGTGGCGTAGTGCGGACATTCTGGGAAAGCCGCCGGCTTGCCGAGGTAAAGCGTCAGCGCCCTCCACTCTCCAAAGGCCATCTGAAATCAAATGCCAATAGGGCAATTCGGGTTGGTGCCGGCCGACAACCGGCGGTGCAAAGGCGCGCAGCAGCGGCGTGAGCTTTGCCTCGACCTCTTCGAATGGCAATCGTCGCTGCCCGTGAATCAGCGCCCCGATTGCAATCAGCAGCAGGAGCGGCTTGTGCGGTGCGCGGCGGTCTCCACGCCTGAATGTATTGAGGCGCGCGAGTTTGTGTAGAACGGATGTACGGAGAGGGGTCATCTTCTAATGATCACCGCCATGGCAGAAATCCTGGCACGCCGCGCAACCGCGGTGCCGCCTCACGTCAATGTTGTTGAGGTTGCGCTTCAGCACGCAGGCGTTCGAGAGACGCGAAGACATCATTCACACGATCGCGCTGGACGAACGGCGTACTGAGGAAACGCGCCACGATGCCATTGAACAGGGGCGCATCGTCGTAGGGCACCATGTGGGTCGCGCCGGGGATGATTGCGAGCTGGCCGTTTGGAATGTGGTGAAAGATCAGGAGCGTGTGTTCGTCGCGTATCAGGTCGTGATCGCCGGCAATGACGAGCGTCGGCGCTGTAATCGTGCCAAGCGCGGCTGGATCGATATGTGGCTCCGTGAGCATGATCGCCGCTACCTTGCGCGTTCTGCGCTGCAAAGCCGTCTCGGGCTCGGCGGCCGATGCGCTGGCCGATGACTCCAGCACGCCAGGCGACGACGACAGGAGCGACACGAGTTCTGGCACGACGCCACCGGGATCGAGATTGGCCGCCATGGCCACGAGCTTCGTGACCTTCTCTGGATGGCGCATGCCGAGCAGCAGTGCTTCTATGCCGCCGTCGCTCCAGCCGACAACGCTCATCGGTCCGAGATTCAGGTGGTCGATCAGCGCCGCAAGATCATCGGCCATGCGCTCATAGGTGAGTGGCACCGTGCTGTCGGCCGAGCGGCCCTGGTCGCGGCTGTCCATCGCTACTACGGTGTAGTGCGTGCGGAAGTACTCGATCTGTTGGCGGAAGCTGCTGATATCGGCGCCATTGCCGTGCACGAGCAACAGCGGCGCGCCCGTGCCGTGAACCTCGTAGTACAGCTGCACACCGTCGTGCACGAACGTGTGCCCGGTCGGCGTGTGTTCGCCATAGATTGGTAATGCTGGCGACGCGGCAGGCTGGGTGTCTGCATGTGTTGCCACGCTTACGCAGGCCGCGAAGGCCAACACGATCAGTGTTCGTGGCACGGATGTCATCATGGTTGTTACACCTTCTGGTCGCGTCGAAAAACATCCAGTGTTCGGCCCGTTGTGCGAGCACGTGGCGTAGGCAACAGGTTGTCTGGTCTCCAGCGGCGCCAGCTGAGTCGGCAATGCGCGCATGTGGCGAGCATCGGTGAAGTTGGAATCTGGCGCTAGTTGATCTCATGCAAGCAGTCATCTGCCCGCGCTAGTCCTGGATCTGGATTCGCTGAAGACAGCGATAGTGGACGCAGGTGTCGGATGTGATCTCGCATCCAGTACTAGCTACGCCGCAATCTACGCGTTGGTGGAAGACAACCTGCAGCGTGCTGACGCAGTCGTCATCGTCGATGTGCCATCCTGCTGGCGCGAGATCTACGAGAGACTGGCAAGCGTTAAGCGCGCTCGGCGTCGCAACTCAGTCCACCGCGCGCGCCACGCGCTATGCAGGCATGCGCAGGCGCCGCAGCGCGATAGGTCACCCCACCCGCGGAAGTGAACTGTGCGTCCGGTTTACGCGCACTTGGTTCGAGGAACACTTCCAGGGTATTGAAGTAGTCGGCATGGGCGAGGGCGTTCCTGCCCAGCAAGTTCACGCTTCCGAACGCCGTGCCCGCTTCGGTTTCGAGCAGGGCATGAATCCAGTACGACGCGCCTGGTGCTAGGTGCTCGAACGAACCCAGCGCGATCGAGCGGCTCGTCGTCGAGCCACCCGCGAGGAGCGCCTGTTCCGCGAATTCGTAGTACTGCACGAGGAACAGGCCCTTGTTGAAGTCCGACACGTGGGTCACCGCCGGGATGTACGGAAACAGCCATACCTGTGCACGCGCGGATGCACCACTCGCGAAGGGTTCTGTGCCGCCCGACAGGGTGCCCCCAAGGTTGAGTCGCACTTGGAAGTCGACCAGTCCGTCGTTCTCTGGGTCGGACTGTGGCAGACCGTTGCTACCGATCACGACGACATCGGCAAACGACGCTGACGTACGCGCGAGCGAGAAGTTCTGTCCGCGAACATCGGGCCGTGCGATCCGGCTGGTCGAGATCGCGCGCAATTTGCCGGGCGATGCAATTGCGTTGGAGTCCGCGCTCGCGGAATAGCCGTCCGCCGCAACCCCGGTGGTGCGCGCCTCGGTGAGCGGATCGCTGTCGTAGAGCCGCGAGGTCAGCTCGTAGCCGTCGGCAAACGAGGCGATCGAAACATTGTCGGCCGCGACGTAGAACGTGCTGACGCTGCCGGACAGGTGTATTTCGGACTCGACCAGGCCGGACTGACCTGTGAAAGGCCCGAGGCCGGGCGGCAATGACGGGATGCCGGTCACGAACGTGGCAACACTGGAATCTGCCAGCAGCAGTGCGGCGGTTGCACAAACGAATCACTTTGCCAGGTTCGGCCGCTTACGGGCGAGGCGTGCAGGGCCGCATCGCGACTGCATCGAGTTGATCGGCATGTTTGTCTCCGGTGGCGTGACTGCGGCGCACATGCGCGCTCTGGTTCATAGAACGCAGAACGCGGCGTGTGACTGACACTGGTGCTGGAGATTCGCGTGGCGTTGATTGCCGGCTAGCGGCTATCGCTCACTGTCGCGCTGTGGCAGGCGGGCGACGAATGGGTATTCGGCGCTAGGCGTCACTTCTCCGGTACGAGTTTGACCTGAAGCCTGCAACCTACAGCTCGCGCATACCGTTTGAGCGTACTCAGCGATGGCACGTGCTTGCCGGCCGCTTCCAGGCGAGAAACCGCGCTCTTGGTAGTACCCATGATTTCCGCAACTGCGTCCTGGGTAAGACCAGCACGCGTGCGAGCACGGAGAAGTTGGTCAGCGACTTGGTACTCAAGTTCAAGTGCGTCGTACGCAGTGGAGAAGCCCTTACGTAAGCGTGCCTTCGCGAGAAACGCCTTGTGGTCGTGCTTCACGGGGTTGTACTTCAGCTCAGCCATCTCGCACCTCTTTGGCCCGCTTTCGGGCTATTGCCAATTCCTTGTCCGGCGTCTGCTCGGTTTTTTTCACGAATGCGTGAACGATAACCACACGCCTTCCAAGGAGAAAACAGTAGAACGCGCGGCCGATTGCCGTCTTGCCGTGTGGACGAAGTTCAAAGAGCCCGCTTCCGAGTGCTCGCGAGTGCGGCAATCGAAGGCTTGGGCCGTGCTCCGCGAGAAGCTCTGCAAGCCGCGAATAGTCAGCCAGCACGTCCACCGGCCACGCTTCAATCGCAGTCAGGACCTTTGGATGGAAGTAGTCGATCTCGTACTTCATCCGGGGAGGTTAGCAAACGTGCTAACCCGTGAGAAGGCATCGCCGCTGACTCAGAACGTTTGAGCTAGCCGATCCGTTGTGGTCTACGGCGACAATTGGTACGGCAAAGCGCTTGTCGACGGTTTCAGCGCGTAACGAATGCTGACGCGTCTCCGAGAGCGACCTCGACCACAATGCCTATCGAACTGACGTAGCGGCGCGATGCTGGTTTCGTCGTCGTTAGATTCCGACGAAAGCGATCTCCTTTTCGAGCTGCGAGCATCCACACGACATCAATTGGTCCCACCTTTTAGGAAGGACTGATCAATCCTTCTACTTTCGCGATGTCGCTCGTAGGCTAGCCAGCATCATTGCCCATACTGGACACTCCACCCGCCCATTCCCCCACCCTACCCGGACCCCCCCCACTTGTTCTTCAAAGCCC
>CAMAVY010000076.1 GCA_945861675.1 Klebsiella pneumoniae
GACGACCTCGCCCTGCGCATCGGTTGCTTTGACTTCCAGCCATGCGCGGCGGAAGCCCACACCGGTCGGAAACTTGTGTCCGGCCTCGTTGCCGAGATGCACGCTGAGTTCGACACCGGTTGGCGTGGTCGTCAATGGTGACAGGCTCAGCGTCACCGTCTGATCGGCCAGTTGCAGCGTCTCGCGCTGTGCAAGCATGTTGGGTGGCAGCAGGTTCAGCGCCTGCCCGAAGTTCACGCTGGCGGTGCCAAGCAGCAGTGGAAACTGCTGAAACATGGCGCGACTGAAAGTGTTCAGCGAAAGCAGGGTGTGCCGGCGATAAGGGCTGCGTATTTCCGTCTGCAGTTCAGTTGGTGAGGCGCGATTCGGCACGAAGGGAAAGCTTGCGTCCTCGATGTTGGCGATCTGCGTCGCCATGGGTGTGCCGGGCTGGGCTTCGCCCTGGGCGTTGTAGGTGGGCGGCGTGTTCGCCGGCATATGGCACTCGACGCAGGTGCGTCCAGTCGGTTCTGTACTGCGCGCGAACTGGCTGTTCTGCCACTCCAGGTAGGTCGTCTGCTCGTACTGTTGCTCGGGCAGCACGCTGCCGTCGGACTTGAACACCGGCACGCGCAGCGCGTGACAGGTGCCGCAGAGGGCACTGTCGGTGATATGCGGCGCATGCTTCGGCGTCATGCCGATCGCCCTCTTCATCGGGCGTTCAAGCGGCGTCGGGAACGGGCCGTTGATCGTGCCAGGTACTGCTTCGAGCTGGAAATTGCCTGACCAGCTCTCCGGTGTGCCCAGTCCCTTGTCGGCGATCTGGTGGCAGACCATGCAGGAGACGCCATCGCGTGCGAGTGCGCCGTACTCGGCGCGCCTGCTTGCGGGGGACGTCGGACCGCCGGGTGAAGTTGCGTAGAAGGCCGTGGCGTCGGCATTGAACTCGGGTGAGGTGCGGGCACCCATCGCACCGTGGCAGCCCATGCAGATCCCTGCAGCGGACGCGCGCGCGGCGACGGGAATTTGCGCGAGCTCCGCTTCGAACTGCGCCCGGAACACCGGATCGCGCGACGACCGGCTCATGAGCGACGCGCTCCACTCTGCATAGGGCGATAAGTTGTATCGAGTGCGGGCGTTCAATCGTGTTGGGATGGGCATGCCTGTTGGCACGGTCATGTGCGGCGGCACGTTGTTCAGCAGATCCGACGCGTCGTGACAGCCGACGCATGCATCGCTACTTGCAAAGCGCGGCGGCGCGCCCGGTGGCGGCACCATGTGATCGTCGATCAGATCTTGTGGCATGTTTGCGATGCCTGCCAGCGTCGGTGGCGTATTGGCCAGCTGCGGCACGCGCCGCGTGAGCATGTCCTGCATGGCCGCGTTGACCGCGCGCAGCGGCATGGTCGGGCTGAGCTGCTGATAGATCAGGGTAGAGAGCAACGTCCGCTGATCGCGCAATGGCGAGTCCTTTGCCGGCACAGGCGGTGCGGCGGGGTGCGCTGCATCGACGTCGTGCACTTCCTCGCCGAGCTCGACATAGGTCACCTGCTCCTTGCCGGTGATGTTGCTGAGGTCGGCGAAAGTCATGTCCACGCCCGTGGTCTGCGCGTGACAACTGAGGCAGAACGAAGCGCCATACTGTGCCGTGAGGTACTCGAATCTGTAGCTCTGGTTGCCCGGCACGTAGTACAGCAGCCACAGCCAACCATCCTTGCTTGCCTTCGCGCTGCGCACCATCACGGCCCAGCCCGCGATGGGTTGCGGTGTGCCTGTTGGCACATACCCCGGGGTGGCGTACATCACCTTGATGATGACGGCGCCGTCGGCGATGGCGCCCTTGCGGCCCTGGCGCAGCCACTTCATGACGTCGTTGGAGTAGTACACGGTTACACGCGAGTGCGTGCCGTATGCCTTGTCGTCGATGAATGGGCCGGTCATGCGCACGTTATGCGTGCGTGGGCTGTAGTCGTGACACCAGCCGCTTTAGTCATTGCCAAGCAGGAAACGCTGGACGGCCTCTACCTGGGTATCGGTGGGTGTGTTCGTAGGCCCGTTCGGCACCAGCGCCTCGGTTTTCACGAGGGACTGCCAGCGCTTCTCGGTACTGACGGTATCGGTGCAGTTGTTGCCGGATGCCAACTTGGGGTCTGCTGCCATGGCGTCGCAGGCCATGCACGCCAGGATCAGCAGTGCGGCCCAGTGAAGGTGTTGGCGGGCTTTCATCTCTGTTGCCTCAACGCGTGTTGCTCCCGAGCCTCTGCTGGCGGTGCATCGGAAAGTCCCGCACAGCCGCTTCAGGCGGGATCAGTGGGCGTAACTCGTGTGGTGCCCCGCTCGATGACCGCGGCTGCCTCGAGGCACAGGTCTTCACGCCACAGATCGGCGTATACCTGCACGCCCTTCGGCAGGCCGTCTGCCATGCCCGTCGTCAGCGCGACGGCCGGCAGCCCGAGTACGTTCGCAGGCGTGATGAATCGCGCCGTGGACAACATCAGGTCCAGACCTGTGCTGGGTTCGAGGTCCGCGTCCGCAGGCCACGGCAGTTCGGCCCAGACGGGCCCGACCAGCACCGGATAGTCGGCGAACAGCTGCGACCAGCCGCGCAGGATGCGGTGGCGAATGGTGTGTACGTCTTCATGCAATGGCGGCAGTTCGGCAAAGCGATGGCACAACCGACTCAGCAGGTCGTACACGGGCGGTGATACGGCAGGCGCCAGCATGGTCAACGCAGGCAGGAAATCGGCGGACAGCAGACGCCCCCAGAGCTCGTTGATCAGCTCGATGTCTGGCGCCTGCACTTCATCGACCTGCCAGCCCGCAGCGCTGAGTACGGCGCCCGCCTCACGCACGGCGGCGACGGTGCTTGCCGGCAGCGCCTTGCCTGGCACGGCAGTGACGAGGGCCGCACGACGCAACGTCGGCTGCGTGCCCTGCAGCAGCGCATCGACAGAGACGGGATCACAGATGTCGCGGCCGCTGAGCACCTTGAGGCCGATGCGCAGGTCTTCGATGCTGCGCGCCATCGGCCCCTGGACAAACATGAGCTGCGAGGCGATGCCCGCGTCGGAAGGCGGAATGCTGATGAAGTGCGGAATGCGTCCTGCCGTGGGTTTGAGTGAAACCACGCCACAGCAGTAGGCGGGATTGCGCAGTGATCCGCAGATGTCATTGCCGAGACCGAACGGCGTCATGCCGGTTGCAAGCGCCACCGCGTCGCCACCGCTTGAACCGCCGGCGGTGAGGCTGGGGTTCCAGGGGTTCAAGGTGCGGCCGTGCAGCGGATTGTCTGTCGACAGTCTGGAGGCAAGTTCGGGCAGATTCGTCCGCCCGATCGGGATTGCGCCCGCGGACTTCATACGTTGCACGACCGGTGCGTCACGCGTTGGCATGGCATGCGCAAAGTAGGGCACGCCTTGCGTGGTCGGTGTGCCGAACACGTCGATGTTCTCTTTGATCGTGAAGGGCACGCCATGCAGTGCACCCGTGCCTGGGGTTGCATCTGCTGCATCCGCGGCGGCGAGGGCACTGTCGGTCAGTACCAGGGTGATCGCGTTCGATCGCTTGTTCACTGCCTCGATGCGCGCGAGGTGTGCCTCGACGACTGCTCGGCTTGTGGTTTCGCGGCGCGCAATCATCTCCGCGAGGCGGTGCGCGGGAAGCCGCCAGAGTTCGTCAGTCATATGCAGCCCGTTCCTGATGCCGGCTTGAACTATACGCGTGGAGTGCGTGGTTGCTATGGAATCGTCAGAAGACGAGCGCGAAGCTCATGAGCTGGTGCAAAGCGCATGGGCTTTGCAGGCGCGATCGCCACGCGAATTGATGCCTGGCAATTCCCGTGTGCCTGTCGTCGCGCAGGCGTCGGCCAGAGCAGAACTGCGCTCAGTAGCCGCCCTGTGTCTCGAAGTACCTGCGCGGATTCACTGCCAGCATGTCTTCAATCTGCGCCTCAGTTACGCCGGCGTTGCGCAGCATGGGCAGGATGTCCTTGCTGATGTGCAGGTAGTTCCAGTGCCGCATCATCGGCGGTGGCAGCTCGCCGGGAATCCAGTCGAGGTAGCAGGCGGCGTCGTGGCTGAGCACCATCTGCTTCGACCAGCCGCGCTTGCATAGCGCGGCCACTGTGGCCACGCGCTTCTCGGTCGACAGAATGGGATCGATGCCGAAGCGGTCCATGCCGATCAGGCTGCCCTTGTTCATGATGGCTTCGAGATAGTCCAGGTCTTCGCTGTCACCGCAATGGCCGATCACCACGCGCGACAGGTCGACGCCCTCTTCCGCAAAGATGGCCTGCTGTTCGAGACCGCGACGCGTGGCTGCGTGGGTGTGGGTGGTGATCGGCACGCCGGTGACGCGGTGCGCGCGTGCGCAGCAGCGCAGCACGCGCTCGACGTCCGGTGTCACGCCCGGTTCGTCGGTGGCGCACTTCAACACGCCAGCGCGAATGCCTGTGTCGGCCACGCCCTCGGTGATGTCGCGCACGAACATGTGCACAACGAATTCGTCGTCACGACGATGGAAGTAGTGCGGCAGCTCGTTGAACGTGTACACGCCGGTGGCGACGATGATGTTCAGCCGGATGCGATCGGCCACGTTCTTGATGCGTGGGATGTAGCGGCCGAGGCCCAGTGCGGTGGGGTCGAGAATGGTGTCGATGCCGGCATCCTTCAGCGCGTTCAGGCGCGTGATCGCATCCTGCACGCGGGTTTCTTCTTCGCCCCATTCCTCGGGGTAGTTCTGTTGGATCTCGGTGGAAATGATGAACACGTGTTCGTGCATGAGCACACGGCCGAGCTCGCTTGAATCGATTGCGCCGCGCGCGGTTTGAACAGTTGCCATGTGATCCTCCAGGTTCGATTCGATCTGCGCGAACGCGGCGTGTTCAGGTCCGCGTCGCGCGTGGTTGCAATTGCGTCGTGTGCACGACTGCGCCGTGCAGGTCTTTCAGCTGCACGGTCATGCCCGCGGTGCGGGCGTCGATGTCTACCTGGCCGAAGAACTGGAAGCCCGCGAACGGCGAACTGTTCTGCTCGGGCGGTGGTTTGTGGAAGGCGACCCTTGGACCAAAGGTGTCATCCAGCTTGGCCGGCCCGAAGCTGCCTGCATTCAACGGCCCTGCGACGAATTCCCAGAACGCATCGAACTGTTTGAACTGCGCGCGTTCGGGTGCGTATTCGTGTGCGGCGCAGTAGTGCACGTCGGCAGTCAGCCAGACCACGTTGTGAATGGACTGCGCCTGCATGAACGACAACAGGTCGGCGAGTTCGAGTTCGCGGCCGAGCGGCGGGCCATCACCGTTGGCAAGGTTCTCGAATCGCGTTCGAGCTTGCGCGTCCTGGCCGTCGGCAATCTGCAGGCCAAGCGGCATGTCTGCGGCGATGACTTTCCAGACTGCGGTGGAATTCGTCAGTGCGCGCTTCAACCAGGCCAGTTGCTCCGGGCCCAATAAGGCCGATTCCGCATTCAGTTCTGTCTGTCGGTTGTAGCTGTTGCCGCCGCGGTAGCTGCGCATGTCCAGCACGAACACATCCAGCAGTTCGCCATAGGGCAGGCGGCGGTACACGCGTTCGCTTTCGTCCGCCGCCGCGGGGCGCATGGGCGCGTATTCAAGAAACGCACGGCTGGCGCGAGCAACGTGCAGCGCCACGCTCTTTTCGGTGTAGCGATCGTCAGCGGCAATGTCCTTGCTGCTCGACCAGTTGTTCATGACCTCGTGGTCGTCCCACTGCCAGATCTGCGGCACGTCGGCATTG
This sequence comes from Klebsiella pneumoniae, assembly GCA_945861675.1. Lineage (GTDB taxonomy): Bacteria > Pseudomonadota > Gammaproteobacteria > Pseudomonadales > Azotimanducaceae > CAMAVY01. The sequence continues at coordinate 5,733 of CAMAVY010000076.1, forward strand.
AAGCGTTGCACGTTCGCATCGAGCAGGTTGTAGCGATAGCGGCCACGGTACTCATCCAGGGTTTCGGCGACCTTGCTGACTTCGGGGGTGACCAGGTTGTGCCAGATGCGTCCGCCCTCGACCGTCTGCGTGGCGGCGATTGGTCCATCGGCATAGATGGTGTCGCCGCTGTGGATGAAGAAGTCCGGCCGCGTCTGGCGCATGGCTTCGTAGATCTTCATGCCGCCGAATTCCGGATTGATGCCGAAGCCCTGACCCGCGGTGTCGCCGCCCCAGACAAAACGTATGTCGCGCCGCGCTGCGGGCGCTGTGCGGAAGCGACCTGCCACCGGCGCGCTGCGCGCACCCGAACGCAGGTAGTCGAACTGCACGCGGTAGAAGATCTCCTGGTCTGCGGGCAGGCCCGTGACGTCAATGCGTGCGGTCATGTCGGTGACTTCGAGCGCGTGTGGGCCGCGTAGCGCAACTGGCCGCGAAAAAGCGGCGTCGAGCGCAGTCTCGATGTGCATGCGCGCCGGTTGATCGGCGCGCGCCCAGATCAGCGCGCGATCCGCCAGCACATCGCCGATCTGGACCCCGAACGCTGGCAGGGGCGGGACGAAAACGGGTGTGCGTGCATGTGCAGCTTTCATCAGCCAGGGCGCTGCGGCCAGTGCTGCGCCCTGGCGCAACAATCGGCGCCGGGTTGGTGTGTACGGCTGCTTCATACATGCCTCCGTTTCGGGCTTGGGGTCGGCATCAGCTGTGCCACTCCACCCCACCCGTGTAGTAGGTGGCAATGACGATGAGCCCGAAGGCAATGCGATACCAGGCGAAGATCTGGAAGTCATGTGTGCTGATGTAGCGGATCAGCCAACGGATGCAGATGTACGCGCTGACGAATGCGAACAGCGTACCCACACCGAACAGCGGCAGATCGTTCATGCTGAGCGTGTCACGTTGTTTGTACAGCGCATAGGCTCCGGCGCCCAACAGCGTTGGCACGGCCAGAAAGAAACTGAATTCGGTGGCCGCGGTGCGTGACAAGCCGAACAACATGCCGCCAATGATCGTGGCGCCGGACCGGCTGGTGCCGGGGATCAGCGCGGCGCACTGTGCGAGGCCGATCTTCAGTGCGTCGAGCGGCGACATGTCATCCACTGTCTCCACCCGGGCAATGCGCGTACCAATGCGATCGCGCTCGCCGTACAAGCGATAGTGCCGTTTCTCAGCGATCAGAATGATGAAGCCGCCAACGATGAACGCGATGGCGACCGGAATGGGATAGAACAACAATTCGTCGATGGCGTCGCTGAACAGCAGCGCAAGCACAACCGCTGGCGTGAACGCGATGGCGATGTTCAGTGCAAATGCCCGCGCCTGCGGCTGTGTGAATACACCGAACAGCGCCCCGAACAGCCGCACGCGGTATTCCAGGATGATGGCGAAGATGGCGCCGCTCTGGATGGCGATGGCAAAGGTGTCGGCCTTCTGCCCGGTGAAGTTCAGCAGCGACTCGGCCAGAATCAGATGCCCCGTCGATGAGATGGGCAGAAATTCTGTCAGTCCTTCAACAAGGCCGAGAATGGCGGCCTTCAGAAGCAGTACGGGGTCCATGACACTTCGCAAGGCAAGGAAGCCGCGCAGTGTAAGGGACTGGGCCCTTCTTCAATTCCACAAAGTGTCAGTTGCTCAACAGTCATTTGCAGAAGAGAACCCGATGAACGTTGCCGATGCGATCAGGAACCGAATCTCCACACGTGCCTTCCTTCCCAGGGCCGTTTCCGAAGCTGAACTGCGCGCGCTGCTTGAGCTCGCGCGTTGGGCGCCCTCGGGTGGCAACTGCCAGCCGTGGCACATGTATGCCGTGAGTGGCGATGGCATGGCGCGCTTTCGTCAGGCGTTGGCTGACGAGCTGCAGAACAATCCGCGCGGCCAGGCACCGCAGTTTCCGATCTACCCGGCAGACATCAAAGAGCCGTATCGCAGCCGGCGCTTCGCCTGCGGCGAAGCCTTGTACGCCAGCATCGATATCCCCCGCGAAGACAAGCCACGGCGATTGCAGCAGCTGGCGAAGAACTTCAGTTTCTTCGGTGCCCCTGCAGCGTTGTTCTTCGCCATCGATCGACAGATGGGGCTCGGACAATGGGCCCATCTGGGCATGTTGATGCAGACCATCGCGTTGGCAGCGGAAGAGCAGGGCCTTGCCACGTGCATGCAGGAAGCCTGGGCGGGGCGACACGGCTTCATCAGCGGCTTCTTCGGGATACCCGAGCACCTGCAGTTCTATTGCGGTATGGCCGTCGGTCACGCCGACCCTTCAGCGCCGATCAATCAATGGCGCACTGAACGTGCGCCGGTGGATGAGATTGCAACCTTCGTAAGCTGACGAGGCAAGCTGACTCGGGTTGCTGCCAGCCGCCTCAGGTTTCGTCCGTACCGCGCGCCACGCCGGCCAGGTGTCCGCCGCTGCGCAGCGCATCCATGAAGCCGGCTTCGTAGGCGTTCTCCGGGTCGCTGCGCACCATGCGATCGAGCACGTGGGCGTCTTCGCCGACCAGGATGCGCCAGCGATTTTCGCGCACGCCGGAAAGGATGATGTTGGCGGCCTGATCGGCGGTCGTGGGTGCCTTGTCGCGAAAGTCGACGGCGTTCTGATGCATCGCCTGGCGGATGGCGTCATCCGGCAGGTTGCCCACCGGTGCGCCGGACTTCATCAGTCGAGCGCGCACTTCAGCGACTTCGGCGGCGGTCATCTCAAGCGCGCCGTGCTTACCCAGCACCTGGCTGGTGTTGAGCGCGATCGACGTGCCGATGTGACCCGGCATCACCACGGCGGCCTGCACGTGCGGCGCGTTCAGGCGCAGGTCGGTGATCAGCGCTTCGGTAAAGCCCTTCACTGCGAACTTTGCAGCTGCGTAGGCCGTGTGCGAAATGCCGGGGCCCAGGCTGGCCCAGAAGCCGTTCACGCTGCTGGTGTTCACGATGTAGCCGGCGCTGCTTGCAACCAACAATGGCATGAAGGCGCGCGCGCCGTAGTACACGCCATACCAGCAGACGCTGAATGTGCGTTCCCATTCATCCCGCGCGCCTACGACGAAGCTGCCGCCCCCGCCAATGCCGGCGTTGTTGAACAGCAGGTTGATATGGGTTGTCTCGTGCGCGGCGATCACGGCATCGCGGAACGCCAGCATGTCTGCTTCGTTGCCGACATCGGCGCGGAAGGTGGTCACGCGCGTGCCGGCGGGCGCGCTCGCAAGGCACAGCGCACGGGTCTCGGCCATGTTGGCTTCCGACACGTCGCAGATCGAGACATGCACGCCTGCCGCGCTGAGCTGCCGCGCCAGCGCGCGCCCCATGCCGGTACCGCCTCCGGTGACAACGGCGATCTGGTTGGCGGTGATGTCCATGCTGCTTCCTCTTGTGTGTTTGCCCGGAATGAATGAATCGTCAAACGCAGGCCGGCGGCGGCACGAATGCGAAGCCCTGCTGTTCGAGTCGCTGTGCCAGTTGAATGGTGCGCATGTCGCCGTAGGCGGGGCCGATGATCTGCACGCCGATCGGCAGACCGTCGCGCGCAGGGCCGGTGGGCAGCACGGTCGCCGGCAGATAGGCAACGCCGGCAAGCCCGGCCCAGAAGGTCTGGTTGAAATACGGAAACGACTGGCCGTCGATGTCGATGCTGCGTTCAGCGGCCTCACGATGGTCATGTGCAAATGCGGTGGTCGGCATGACCGGCGCAAGCACGAAGTCGAATGTGCGGAAGAACGCGTGCCACGCCCAGCGGATCTTCGTGCGCGCTTCGTTCAGGTGTGCCCAGTCGCGGCCGCGCATGGTCTGCCAGCGCACCTGTTGCGCGCCGGGGCTGGTGTTGGTGCTTGCCAGGCCGTCCGCGTATTGCGTCAGCTGTGCGAAGTCGGCATCGGGCAGACGTGCGGACATCGCCGCTGCCAGCAGCGCAGAGAACACCTCATGGCTGTGCTCGGCGCTGAACGCCGGACGCGCGGCGTTGTCGATGTGCGCGCCCTGTTTGGCCAGCGCCGCCCCGACGGCGTCCACACGGCTTGCCACCGCGGCGGAGCTGGGGCACAGCGCGTCGGTGTTCCATACCGCGATGCGCAGCTCCGACAGTGGGCGATCGAGATTGGGCAGGTCGTAGGTGACGCCATTGGCCTCGAATGCGTCTGGCCCGGCGATCAGGCGCAGCGTGGTTTCCAGATCGAAAGCAGAGCGTGCCAGCGGGCCGATCACCGAGATGTCGGTGGGCGTCAGCGTGCCGCCGAGTGCATGACCCCGTGGCGGCACCAGGTTCCAGGTGGGCTTGTGCCCGAACACACCGCTGAAGTGCGCGGGGTTGCGAATGGAGCCGCCGATATCGCTGCCGATCTCAAGACCCGTAAGGCCCGCCGCCAGTGCCGCAGCGGATCCGCCCGACGAGCCACCAGGGGTGCGACCGTGATGCCAGGGATTGTTGGTCGTGCCGTAGATGCTGTTGTAACTCTGGAAGTCGGCCAGACGAATGGGCACGTTGGTCTTGCCGAACACGTTGGCGCCGGCCGCCATCAAGCGCTGCACGGCCAGTGCACTGGTGTGGGCGATGTTGTTGCGTTGCTCGGGCACGCCCCAGGTCGTGGGCATGCCGGCGAAGTCGTAGCTTTCCTTGATCGTCATGGGCACGCCGTGCAACGGCCCCAACGGTTCGCCGCGGGCGCGCATCTCATCGGCCTGATCGGCACGGCTGCGCGCGCCCACACGGTCCTGCTGGATGATGGCGTTCAACGCGGGATTGAGCTGATCGACGCGGGCCAGAAAGTGTTCCAGCAGTTCGCGCGCGCCCAGGTCGCCAGTGCGGATGGCGTGTGCGAGCGACGTGGCGGATTGAAAGTGCAGTGCGGTCATGGTGTGCGTCTCTTCAGTAACCTCTGATCAATCAGAGCTTCCCTACATACAAGCAGGTGGTGGCGTGAAGCCGAAGCCCATGGCTTCCAGGCGTTGTGCCAGGCCAATCGTGCGCATGTCGGCATATGCCGGCCCGATGATCTGCAGGCCGACCGGCAGACCGTCTTCCGCGATACCGGCTGGGAACACCGTGGCCGGCAGGTAAGCCACGCCGACCAGACCCGCCCAGAACAGCGGTTCGAAGTACGGCCTCGGTGTGCCATCGACCAGAATGCGGCGCTGACCGAAGTTGGCGTGGTCGTGCGGGTAGGCCGTGATCGGCATGATGGGTGCCAGCAGAAAATCGTGCTGGGCAAAGAAACGGTGCCAGGCCCAGCGCAATTGGGTGCGTGCTTCATTCAGCCGCGCCCAGTCGCGGCGCCGCAGTGTCTGCGCACGCAGCACGCGTGCGCGATCACTGTCGTCGTTGGCACTCAGTGCGTTGGTGGCGGCGATGGCGTCGGCAAAATCTGCGTCGGGAATCGAGCCGGACAGCGCGGACTGCAGCAACTGGTTGTACAAACGATTGGCTTGTTCTGCATCGAAGTCTGGACGCGCATTCTCGTCGACATGTGCGCCGGCGTCGCGCAGCGCTTGCGTGACCGCGTCCATGCGTGCGCGTACGCCTGCAGACACCGGGCAGTTGACATCGTCTTTCCACACTGCGATGCGCAGCTCCGAAGTGGCTTCGGTGAGTGCGGGCAAGTGATAGCGCACGCCGGGCGCATCGAGCTCGTCGGGTTGGGCCAACAACTGCATGGCCAGCGCGAGATCGCAGGCTGCGCGCGCCATTGGGCCGATCACGGCAATGTCTGCCATTGCCAGCGCGTTGTTCAGTGTGTGTCCGCGCGCGGGCAGCAGTTCATAGGTCGCTTTGTGCCCGAACACACCGCAGAAATGCGCGGGGTTGCGAATGGAGCCACCGATGTCGCTGCCCATTTCCAGGCCGGTCAGTCCGGCCGCCAGTGCGGCGGCGGCGCCACCGGACGAGCCGCCCGGCGTGTGGCCGTGCCGCCAGGGGTTCTGGGTCACGCCGTAGATGTCGTTGTAGCTCTGGAAGTCCGCGAGATTGATTGGCACGTTGGTCTTGCCGAACAGCACGGCGCCTGCGCGGGTGAGGCGCTGCACGGCAACTGCGTCCGCGTCTGCCCGATGCTCCGCAAGCGCGGGAATGCCCCAGGTGGTTGGCATGCCGCGCACGTCGAATGATTCTTTGACGGTCATCGGCACGCCATGCAGCGGACCCCAGATTTCGCCGCGCGCAAGTGCAGCGTCGGCCGCATCGGCGCGCGCGCGCGCACCTTCTCGATCCTGTTGGATGACCGCATTGATGGCTGGATTCAGGCTGTCGATGCGTGTGAGGAACAGCTCGAGCAGGGCGCGCGCGGTGGTCTGACCTGCGCGGATGTCGCGCGCGAGTCGCGTGGCGGATTGAAAGTGCAGTGGCAGCATGAGAACTCCATCGGGCTTGAGGTGCAGACCAGATGTTCGCCGGGCTGCCCGCAATTGCTTCAGGTGGTCCCGTCGGTCGGCAGCGCTAGGCAGCGTTGGTGTGCTGTCGTTCAATGTACACACCGCGGGCGCACCCACCCTGGCACGTGCTGAGTGGGGTCTGGGTGCGGGACTGTGCCGTCGGCTGTGCGGTCGCGCAAGCAGATTGCGACGCGCCCTGCGCGCGCCCCGCGCGCGTCATGCGAGCGCCGTGCGGTTGAGCTTCTGCAGGCGTGAGGGAGGGCAGTGATGGTTGAGGAATGGCTGGAGATCAACGTGGATGCGTCGCCGATGCGGGCCTTGCGGGTCGTGCCAGGCGACGCAAGTGTCGAACCCTTCGCGTCTGTACCTGGCGTCGTGGTGTGCATGCATGCACCCGGCATTGATGCATTCATGCTGGACATTGCGCAGCGGCTCGGCGCGGCCGGATACGCGGCGATCATTCCCGACCTGTACCACCGGCAGGACCCGCACAGCGGCGATGGCCCGCTGCAGCGCATGGCCCGGCTGCACGATGCAGACCTGTTCCGCGACCTCGCCGCAGCGACGGCCGCTTTGCGCATGACGCCGGGCGTCGCGGCGCGACGGATCGCCGTAATCGGCTTCTGCATGGGCGGGCGCATTGCCTGGCTGCAGGCGGCGCGCGATGCCACGTTGAACGCGGCCTGCTGCTTCTATCCTGGGAGTATCGATGTGGCCTGGAGCGGCAGCGATACGAACAAGAGCGGCAGCGATACGAACAAGAGCGGCAGCGATACGAACAAGAGCGGTAGCGATACGAACAAGCGCGCGAGCGATGCGCTGACCGCTTTGCAATGGGGAGCGCGGATCGCCGTGCCCGTGCTCGGGCTGTTCGGCGCAGACGATACGAACCCGGGTCCAGAACATCGGCAGGCCATGACAGCGACGCTGGTCCGGGCCGGCGTCACGCACGACATGCGTGTGTATACAGGCTGCGGGCACGCATTTCTGAATTTCCAGCGGCCGAGCTTTCAGCCCGAGGCTGCGGCGGACGCTTGGCAGCGCTGCCTCGACTGGTTGGCAGCCCACAATCGGCCCGATTGAAGCTGCCCGGTTGCTTCGCAGCTGCGGGTGCGAACGGCGTGTAGCACAGTTCTGAACAGCGGCCTTCTTGAACTCGGGCTAGGCTGACGGCATAGCAGTGGTAGGGAAGGAGCCCGCCAATGGCTGAACCCCCGACCCCCGCAGACACGAACAACGCAGGTCACGGCACGGTGGCGCCCGGCACGCTGGCCTCCGACACCGCGGCCCCCGACACGGCGGGGCCCGGCACTGATCCTGCGACGACCCACGGCGCGCCCAACGCCGAGCGACGCCCGGGGCGCGTGCTGTGTGTCGACGACGAGGAGCTGATCCTGAAGTCGCTGCAACGCGTGCTGCGGCCGGCAGGCGTGCAGGTACGGACCGCCGTCGGCGGTGCTGCCGGGCTCGAGATGCTGCGTCAGGCGCCGGTTGATGTGGTGATCTCAGACATGCGCATGCCGCACATGTCGGGCGCTGAGTTTCTTGAGCAGGTTGCACGTGAATGGCCCGACACGGTGCGGATTCTGCTGACCGGCTTTGCCGACGTCGACTCGACCATCGCGGCCATCAACCAGGGTGGCGTGTCTGCCTACCTGACCAAGCCCTGGGACGACGAGCGACTGCGCGCGGTCGTATTGGAGAGCGTTGAACGCGCGCAGTTGAAGGAAGAAAACCTGCGGCTGCAGGCTCTGGCCACCGAACAGAACAAGGCACTTCTGCAGCTCAACGAAGGTCTTGAGGCGCGCGTCGCCCAGCGGACCGCCGATCTGCAAGGCGTCCTAGACTCGTTGTTCGAGCACATGGATGAACTCAAGCGTGGCCATCAGAACATGGTCGCGCTGGTGTCGTCACTGATTGCGCTGCGTGATCCGGCCGGGCGAGAGGTGGCGAATCTGCGCGCCCCGCTTGCCACTGGGACCGCGCGTGCGCTTGGCATCTGTGGCGACGAACTGTCCGCAATCGAAGACGCCGCGCGGCTGCTCAGCATCGGGCAGTTGGGTCTGCCGGATGAGATTCTCAATCAACCGCGTGGACAGCTGAAACCGTCGGAGAAACGCCGCTTCGAGAGCCACCCCGTGCTCGGTGAAGCGGCGTTGCATGGCATCGTCGATCTGGCGCCGGCTGGGCGCCTCATCCTTGCACAACATGAGCATATGGACGGTAGCGGATTTCCGGAGCGTCTTGCAGGCGAAGCCATTCCCTTGGGCGCGCGCATTCTGTGTGTTGTGCGCGACTACTTCGACCTGCTGCGTGGGGTGCTGCAGGGCAAGGTGATGGCGGGTACCGAAGGTCGCGACTTCATCATCCGACACGCCGGCACCTGGTACGACACGCGCGTGGTGGCAGCGTTTGTCGAACAGCTGGGCAAGCAGAACAGCCGGGAAGTGAATGAGCTCGAAGTGCGCATCAATGTCGGCCAGTTGCGCTCCGGCATGCACCTTGCGCGCGATCTTGTGACATCGGATGGCGCCATGCTGTTGAACAAGGCGCAGCCGCTGACCGCCGTGCTGGTGGCGCGTATTCAAGCGCTGGTCGAGCGCACCGGCGCACAACTGGTGATCTACGTCACGCGCGCGAGCCTCGGCGAGGTGAAGTAGTGGACCTGCAGGTCATGCAGCGTGCCTGGCAACGCGAGCGCGCGCGGCGGTTGGAAGCAGAGCACCTGCTCAGCGTGAAATCACGCGAGCTGTTTGCGTCGTTCAGTGAGCTTGAACGCGCGCATGCAGCGCTGAAGAACAATCAGCATGTGCTGGTACAGACCGAGAAGATGGCGTCGCTCGGAGTGCTGTCGGCGGGTATTGCGCATGAGATCAACAACCCGATTGGCTTCGTGCTGTCGAACCTGAACACGCTGAAGTCGAACCTGCCGCTGCTGCTTGAGGTGCTGGGGGCAATGCGGCATGTATTGCAGCGCATCGATGCCACGAGCCCGCTTGCGCCCGAACGCGATGCAGTGCTGCAGCGACTGGCGGATACCGATGCGGATTTCGTGCTTGCAGACAGCGCTGACCTGATTGTCGAAACGCTGTCGGGACTTGAACGGGTCCGCGCGATCGTGGCGGGTCTGAAGGCCTTCGCGCGTACCGAAACCGACGCAACCGAACTGGTCGACCTGCATGAAATCCTCGATGCCGCGTTGGCCTTGCTGCACAACCAGATCAAGCACTCATGCGACATCGCGCGCAACTTCGGCGAGCTGCCGCAGGTGCTGGCAAACCCGGGTAAGCTGGCGCAGGTGTTCGTCAATCTGCTCGTCAACGCTGTGCAGGCCATCGAAGAGAAGGCCAGCGGCGCGGGCAGCTGCGGCGAAACCGGAAAGGGTGCCTGGGGCACGATCACGGTGACGACGCGGCGCGACGACGGATTCGTCTATGTCAGCGTGAGCGACACCGGTTGCGGTATTCCCGATAGCGTGCGCGAGAAGTTGTTTCAGCCGTTCTTCACCACCAAGCCGGTGGGTCAGGGCACGGGACTTGGTCTCGCCATCTCCTACGGCATCGTGCATGAGCACGGCGGCGAGATCGAGATCGACAGCGAGTTTGGTGTGGGCGCGCGCTTCACGGTGAAGCTGCCGCTGCAAGCGCACTAGCGCTTCGTTCTGATTACTTGCTGTTCATCGCTTGAAGGGCTGTAACTTCCCTGGACATGCGGTCCCACTGCTGAAACAGAAACTCGCGCAGTGCCTCGGCGTCCGTTGGAATCTGTGCAAAGGGCACGCGCCAGAAGCGCAGGCGCACTTTGCTGTGCGCCCAGGCACCGTTGATCAGATCGCTGAAACGCGCTGATCCTTCGAAGCCGGTGTGTGCAACGAACAGCAGGTCGCGGCCGGGATTGCTTGTCAGCAGTGCCAGCGCGCCACCAAGTCGAGGCGGCAACAGGTTCGGCCAGCGTTCGGCACGCGCCAGCGCCGCTGCATCACCGCGTTCGCGGTAGCGCGCAAGGATCAGCTGGCGCTTCGCCGCCGTGAATCGTGTGCCTTCGGGGTAGATGACCACGCCCTCGTTGGCTCGGATGTCCGCCAGCAGGCGCGCGACACCGGCCACCTCTGCAGCAGGATCATCGGAGAAGCGGTCCACGAAATAGTTCGGCAGCCGATTGCCGACGATGTCCAGGCTGGGATCGAACTGCAGTTCCTTCTTCAGCACATAACGAAAGCTCAGACCCTGCGGGATGCCGTACCACACGATGGGCACCACGGTGTCGCCAATGCTGGTATGCCGGGGCAGCACAATGGCCGCAGTCCCGGCCAGCGCCTCTTCGCCGTCGACAAAGAACTGCAGATCGAAGATGCGCCCCGCGGCGCGCTTCAGGCTGTTTGCCCACCAGTCCTGCAATGCGCTGTTGCTTGCGAGAAACGCAAGCCAGGTGCGGGCTTGCGCTGTGCTGCTGCTGGGGGTCGGTAGTTGCGGTGCCTGGTAGCGCACCCAGAGCCACAGGCTGGTGAGAATGCCAACGGACTCACACCACAGGTAGGTGGTGATGAACAACATCATGCGCAGCGCGCCGCGACTGGGCGGCAGCAGGCTGACGAGCAGCATCGCGGGCGCCCACAAAGGTGCGCTGAGCGTGAACAACACGGCAAGCAGCAGACAGGTGGGTACTGTCAGCAGACGGCGGCCGCGCCCGGACATCAGGCGGCGGGTCCTGCAACTGGCCGCGGCGCAGTGGGCGGCTGGTCAGCGTCTGGATGATCAGCGTCTGGATGATCAACTGTTGGCGCCAGCGGGTCGGGCACGGATGTGTCGCCGGCGCGGCGTCGCTCGATGGCATCCAGAATTGCCTCGTGTTTGCGTTTGCTGATGGGGTAGTTGATGGCGACCAACAGCCCGACAATGGTGAGCACTGCGGGCACGAGTGCGTACAGCGCCTTGAGTGTCACGATGACCTCGGGCGACTGCTGCACGTTGGGCACGTAGCCGACCAGACCCAGCACCGGCAGTGCCAGCCCCACACCCAGCGCAGCGGCGAGCTTCCTGGCAACGCTCCACAGGCCGATGATCTCGCCTTCGCGACGCACACCTGAGCGCAGTTCTTCATAGTCGATGACGTCGGCCTGCATCGATGAGGGCAACGCTTGCGTTGCGCCGAAGCCCAATCCCGAAATGACGATCAGCACGGCAAACGCCGTGCTGTCGCCGCGATCAAGGAAGAACACGCAGGCGAAGCTGGCTGCGTTGATCAGCCCACTGGCAATCCAGGCTTCCTTCTTGCCGATACGCTTTGCCAACCAGATCCAGAACGGCAGCAGCAGGACTCCTGTGACGAAGTACAGCAGCAGGAATTTTTCCGCATCGGGATCGCCGATGACGTACTGCACGTAGTAGGGGATCAGGGTAGCCGGCAGGTTGCTGCCGATAGCGGTGACGGTATAGGAGACCAACAGCAGCACGAACGGGCGGTTGCCCAACAGTTTGCCCGCGGCGCGCCAGGGGTTGGTTGAAGGTTGAGTGTTGGTGTCGCCGGCCGGCTGACGGCTCTCTTCCCTTGCAGGCTGACGGCTCTTTTCCCCCGCCCGCTGACGGCTCTCTTCCCTTGCCGGCTGACGGCTCTCTTCCCTTGCCCGCTGACGGCTCTGCGCCCGCAGATTCTCGCGCACACCGGCGATGCACCAGCCGCAGGCGAGGATCAGAACGGGCGTGAAGAACAACGCGACCAGGCGGAACTTCTCGCGCTCTGCGTCGGCGTCGTCGCCCAGCCCGAAGGCCATCGCCACAACGGCGGGTGCGGCGGCGGCGAACACCGTGCCGACCACCAGCAATCCATCGCGCAAACCCAGAATGCTGGTGCGTTCGTCGAAGTCGAAACTCAGCTCTGCGCCCAGCGATTCATAAGGAATCTGCACCATGCTCCAGAACAACGACACGGCGAACATGCATGCCGTGAACCACAGCGCGGCGCTGAACGGCGACATGCCGGTGGGCGGAATGAACGTTGCCAGCAGACTGACGACGAACGGTGCCAGGCCGTACAGCATCCAGGTTCGTCTGCGCCCCCAGCGCGACTGTGTGCGATCCGAGGCACCGCCGATAAACGGGTCGATGACACCATCGAAGATGCGCATGAGCAGCAGGATGACGCCCATGGTGCCGATGTCTACGCCCACCACATCGGTGTAGAACTTCGGCACGTACACATAGAACGGAATGCCGACGACGGCCATCGCAAATGCCGGCATGGCGTAGGCGATGCGGGTGCGCATCGGCACGCGGTCCGATTCCGGCGCAGCGGAGCGCGCGCCGACACTCATGCTGTGCAACTCAACCGCAGTGCTTCATGTTCATTTTCATGTTGGCGCACCCAACAGTTTATTGCGCAGGTCTTTGTCGACGGGCTTTGGGCCAAGCCAGATGTCGTAGTACAGGGCGCCGAAGTCGGCGCCTGCTACGGTGGTCAGGGCGCGGCCGTTCAGTTTCAGTGTGGTGCCTTTGCCGGGCGCGTAACACAGCGCATAACGGTCGCCTTTCTTCACATCTACATAGGCGCGGCTCAACGCATCGAATTGCGGACGCAGCGCGCGCAGTTGCCCAGGCGTCTGCGTGCGGGCCAGCACTTTTTCGCCGGCAGGGCCGAAGTCTTCACCATCGATGTCTACGAGGTAGGCAATCTCAAGGCACTTGGCTACGTCGGTCTTGTAGGCGCTGGGTGGCACGTTTGCAGGCAGGTACAGCGCACTCGCATAGGCCTTGATGAAGAAGTAGGTGAGTAACCCCGCGCCACGGCGCTGCAGCGTTGCGCCTTCGTGCACCATGGCATCGGTGAAGCGCAGGCCGGCAATGTCTACAGGTGTGGTGCTGGCGGATTGGCTGGTGAACGCGAGCGCCACCAGTGCCAGCTTCAACAACAGTTTGTGCATGGAAGTGTTCAAGGCGCGGTTGGTCGCGGACCCTTTCGCCTGGCGTGGCTCGGACCTGCTGGTTCTGTGTCGCATGGCATTCATCTCCGCTATCTGCTGGAAGCGCATGGGTGCTGCGAGCGCATCGGCCGGGCATCATAGCCGAGCACATGTGCTTCGCTGTTTCAGGTGGCCGCGTCTGTTCCTGAGGGTTGCACGCCGTGCGTCGCGGTACATCCGATGGTCGTTTCGGCGCATGCCTCACGCGCATGCTTTCTTCCCGTTCAGGCAGGCTTCCCGCTCAGGCTGTTTTCGCTCATGCAGAGTTCACTCCCGGGCGGAGTCCGGTCACGTGCCGGACATCGCAACCATCAAACCAACCACTGACCGAAGCATGGACGAGTACACGGCGCCGCCATCCCGTTGGGCATTCCTGAAGGATCGCCAGTTCATGTGGGCCATGGCGGTGGCCGTACCTGCGGCGTGCGCATTCGCGATGGCCGCGCGCTATGGCGTGGGTGCCCGGGTGCCGGCCAATCTCCTGTTGTTCCTGTTGGTGTACCCGGTACTTGAAGAACTGGTGTTTCGCGGGCTGGTGCTGGGCACCCTGGTTCGCTACCCGGTGCTCGCACGCATGTACGGGCCTGGCATCAGTGCTGCCAATGTCATCACAGCGGCCTGGTTTGCCATGGCGCATCTGCTGCGTGAACCTTGGCCCTGGGCACTGGCCACATTTGTGCCTGGCCTTATCTTCGGCTGGAGCCGTGAGCGCCATGGAGCGCTGGTGCCGCCCATGCTGTTGCACGTTGCGTACAACGTGGCGGTGTGGGTCGGTGTCTCGCTGGGCACGCCGGTTTGAGTGCAGATCAACGTCAGCTCCGTTTGATCGGTGGGTGTTAGTGGACTGGGAGACCTACAAGCGTCTGTGTGACCGGCCGGATTACTGGTCGCGCTGGATGCTGCTGCGTTCGGCTGTGCTGCTGGAGCAACGCGGGGCACATGCGCTTGGCGCACGCATTCGCGAGGCGTTGCTCGGCACGTGCCTGCCCAAGCCGCCCGGCCATCTCGGGCCAGCGGCCACAGACATGTTCGCGCTGAGCCTCAGCGCGCAGGAGGCTCGGTCTGCCTGCCGGCACGTGGAGGCGGCGCGCGCCGAACAACTGGCACAGGCTGAACAACAGGCACAGGCTGAACAGCAGGCACAGGCTGAACAGCAGGCAGGCGACCCTAAGCCCGAGGCCGTACAGCGCAGGAGCCTGCAGGGTGAGGTGGCGGCCTGGCAGGCGTATGCGCGCAGCTGCGAGCAGCAGACAGACGCTTGCTGAATGCGGCGCCGGCGGGCAAGGTCGGCAGCTTCAACTGGCGTGACGTGAAGGCGAGCTGGCACACATGAGCAACAGCGATCGGGTTCG
>CAMAVY010000077.1 GCA_945861675.1 Klebsiella pneumoniae
TGGCGCCGCAGCCGGACGCCACACGCGCAAGTGCTGCCATGCCGGGCATCCGGCTGGTCGTCGAACCGACGACAGACGAACTGCCCGCACTGATCGACTCCGGTCTCATCGTGCAGTTGCTGTTGAACCTGGTCAGCAACGCAGCCGAGGCCTGTGCGGCCGGCGGCACCATTCGGGTGAGTACGCGCGCAGTGCAGTGGCCGCCAGCCACTGCTGGCGCGGACGTCCGTGTCGACCCCGACGTCCGCGTCGACCCCGACGTCCGCGTCGACGCCGACGGCAGCGCCGACGCGAACGCCAATCCTGTCCAAGCTGCGCGCTGGGTGAACCAGGCACCTGCACCAGGCGCCTACGTACAGTTTGAGATCAGCGATAACGGCGCGGGCATGTCGGAGAGCGTGCAGGCCCGCATGTTCGAGCCGTTCTTCAGCAGTTACGGCGACGGCCACGGACTGGGCCTGCCCGCAGCCTACGGAATCGTGCAGCAGCATGGTGGCTGCATCGCGCTGCGCAGCCAGGTTGGTCGGGGCACCACCATCGATGTGCTGCTGCCGACGGCGCAACCGTCCACACCTGTGCATACCCATGTTGCTCACCAACCGCGCACGGGCACCGTACTCATCGTCGATGACGAGCCCGCGGTGCGCGACGTGCTGCAGTTGCAGATTGAGCGGCTTGGCTATCGCGCCGCCGCCGTTGGCAACGGTCAGCTGGCGATCGAGTACGTGCATGCACAAGGTGCGGCCGTGCGCGCCGTCGTGCTCGATCAGACCATGCCCGTGATGGGTGGCGCCGAAGCGTACCGACGCCTGCGCGAAACCTCGCCCACACTTCCGATCATCATGACCACCGGCTACAGCGAGGAAACCTTACTTGAGCTGATTGCGCACGATCAGCACGCCGCGTTCCTGCCGAAGCCATTTGCCATTGGCCGATTGCGTGAACTGCTGGAGCAACTCAGCGCGTGAGGCTCGGCAGGTCGTTGCGTCGGCTAAGTATGGCGGTGTGCCTGTGCAGCGCAGCCACAGTCGGGGTGCACGCTGCCGACGAACGAGTTTTGTGCCCCGATGCAAACACGCGCGCAACACCACCAGCGACCGGACCCCGCATACGCGATCTACTGGATGAGCTCGACCGCCTGCGCGCGGAAAGCCTCATTCCTGCCTACGGCATCGCGATTGTGACGTGCGCTGCGCCAGCGTTTGCAGATGCGCGCGGCAGCCTGGCGGGTCTCGATGCCGACAGCCCATTCCGAATCGGCTCGATCACCAAGACGTTCACGGCGCTCGCAATGCTGCGGCTGGCCGAACAACAACACATCGACCTGAACGCACCACTCACGGCCCTCGCACGCAATGCGCGCCCGGACACGTCGCTGTTCGACAACCCATGGGAGCGGACCGACCCCATCACGCCGGCCATGCTGCTGGAACACACAGCAGGACTCGCTGAACTTTCGGCGCGCGAGTGGGCCTACCAGGATGCGCGGCCGATCAGCCTGCGCGAAGGCCTGGCGCTCGATCCGAGCTCGCGCCGCAGCCTCTGGCGGCCCGGCACACAACACGTGTACAGCAATGCCGCACCGGGCTTGATCGCCTGGTTGATCGAGCAACGCCAGCGCAGCACATTCGAGACGTTCGTGCGCAACGCAGTGCTCCGACCATTGCACATGCGTAACGCCGGATTCCTGCCGACCGATCGCAATGCCGCCCGCCTGGTCGCCGGCTACAAGGCCGACGGCACAACGCCCATTCCCTACTGGCATCAACATATTCGTGCGTATGCCGCGTTGCACGCATCGCCACGCGACATGAGCAAACTGTTGGCCACGCTGCTGGCGCAGGGCGAGCCTCTGCTGACGCGAGAAAGTTTCGAACGCATGCTTACGCCGCGTACCAGCCTGGCCGCCCGACGCGGACTCAAAGTCGGCTACGGGTTCGGTATCTACGGCAGCGTCCGCAACGGCTTTCTGTTCTACGGGCACGGCGGCGATGCCGACGGCTACCTGTCGCGATTCGGCGTGTTGCCTGACGCAGGTCGTGGCTATTTCGTGGTGATCAACACCGACAACCCGCCGGCCTTGGCGAGGTTCCGCAGCGCCATCGAACGCTGGCTCACCGCAGACCTGACACCGCCAATACCCCACTCGCCCGGTGCCGCGCCCAATATCGATCTCGCGCGCTATGCAGGCGTCTACCAGCGTGCGGCATCCCGCTTTGCAGCAGCCGAGCGCGCCTCGGCGGACGCGGCGGCCGGCACACCGGCCCGCCGGCAACAGCGCAACCTCGGTCGAGAATTGCGGGTCAGCCTGTACGCGGTTGACGAACATGTGCAGGGCCTGCAGCTCCGCGGCGCAGTGGATGCGATCCTGCTGCCAACCGGCGCGCCCGGCCAGTTCAGCCCTAGCCCGGATGCCATAGCCACGTCAATCTTTGCCGAGGAGCACGGCGAGCTATACCTTCAGGGCGACCTCGGGAACTTCATCCGGACAACAGCCAGTGCCCACGCCCCCTGACGCGCAGTACACCGTCGATCTCGCTCGACCAGACGACGCTGCGGCGATCGCCATCATGTCCAGGGAGCTCATCGAGCGCGGCCTGCGCTGGCGCTATCGCGCAGACCAGGTAAGGGCGATGCTCCGCGACCCCAACATCTGCGTCATCGTTGCACGCAACGCCGAGACGCCTGTCGGCTTCGCGGCCATGAGTTTCGGCAGCCGTCTGGCACACCTCATCCTGCTGGCGGTTGAGCCGGAACATCGCCGCCATGGCACAGGCGCGGCACTGCTGCGCTGGCTCGAGGCCAGCGCAGGCGTCGCCGGCATTGCGCAGATCGTTCTGGAGGTCCGTGCAGCGAATCGCGGCGCCCGCGCTTTCTATCGCGAACAGGGCTATGGCGAGCAGACCTATCTCGAGAACTATTACGACGGCGTCGAGTCTGCGTTCCGCATGACGCGGCGAATCAGCGTAGGCGTTGCGGTCCCCGCCCAGCGCTTCGGTCGTATCTGAGCCAAGGCATAGCGGTCCGCCAGCACGGCAATCAGTAAATGCATCGATCGCTCTCACCAAACGAACTGCGCCCGGCCGTCGATCCCGACACGCTGGGCTTCACGTCAACCGAAACGGTTGCGAATCACGATGAACCGATCGGCCAGCAGCGCGCGACCGATGCACTGGCGTTCGCCATCGGCATGCGCTCGGACGGCTACAACGTGTTTGCGTTGGGCGCCGCGGAAACCGACAAGCGCGCCATCGTCGAGCGCGTGGTCGGGCAGGCCGCCACAGAGCGCAATCCGCCGTCCGACTGGTGTTACGTACAGCGTTTCAGTGCCCCCGACGAACCGCGCGCACTGCGCTTGCCACTGGGTCAGGGCCGCCACCTGCGGCGCGACATGCAGCAGTTCAAGGACGATCTGCGCGCCACGCTACCGGCGGTGTTCCAGCAGGAAGACTTCCGGGCGCGCTCGCAGGAGCTCGCCCATGAACTCGAGCACAGTCAGCGCGCGGCATTCGAGGTGCTGCAGAAGGCGGCAGAAGCGCAGGGCATGACCATGCTGCAGACGCCCAACGGGTTTGCCTTCGCGCCCGTGCGCGCGGGCAAAGTGCTGGACAACGAGGGCTTCCAAGCGCTGTCCGAAGCGGAAAAGGCGCAGATCAGCGCCAGCATCGACACGCTCAACCAACAACTGCAGGAGCGCGTACAGGAGCTTCCGCTGCGTCAGCAGCAGCACGCACAAACGTTGCGCGAACTGGCGCGCCAGTTTGCAGGGCGAGCCGTGCAGGCACTGCTGTCGGTACTGCGGCCGCGCTACACAGCCCACGCGGAAGTGCTCGACTACTTCAATGAAGTAGAGCGCGATGTGCTGGAACAGGTGCCGACCATTGTTGCCCTGGAGTCATCAGAAGAAAGCGCACCAGGCACCCGCGCACCAAACGCTGAACGGTTCTATGCGCGCTATAGCGTCAATCTGTTGGTCGACCATGCCGATTCGACCGGTGCACCCACGATCTACGAAAGCAATCCCACCGCCGAAAACCTGATCGGGCGCGTGGAGTACCGCACAGAGCTTGGTTCGCTCAGTACCGACTTCACCGTGATCCGCAGCGGCGCACTACATCGCGCCAACGGTGGCTTTCTGATCGTCGATGCAGAACGCATGCTGGTCAAACCCGCCGCCTGGGACGCACTCAAACGCGCGCTGTTCGACCGCCGTGTGCGCATTGAATCGGTGGGGCAGCTGCTGGCGGTCGGCCCAGCCGCGCTGCTCGAGCCCGACCCGATTCCACTCGACGTGAAAGTGATCCTGCTCGGCAGCGCGATGCTGTACTACCAGCTGGCGGGCATCGACCCGGACTTCGCGCAGCTGTTCCGCATTGCCGCCGATTTCGCCGAACACGTGCCGCGCACGCAGGAGACGCTGCACGCCTACGCGGGTCTGATTGCAACGCAGGCGCGCACCGCCCGCATTCGCCCGCTGGACAACACGGCTGTGGCTGCGGTCATCGATCAAGGCATTCGCATGGCCGGCGATCGCGAACACATCAGCGCCTACACAGGCCGCTTGCTGGATCTGATGCGCGAGGCAGATCAGGTCGCGGCGCTGGCCAACGCGCCACTGATCAGCGCGGCGCACATCCGCCGCGCGCTGTACATGCAGATCGACCGGCTCGATCGAATTCGCAGCGAGATGCACGCGCGCATCATCGACGGCACGGTGGCAATCGATGTCACTGGCCGCGCAGTGGGCCAGGTCAACGGGCTCACGGTCATGCAGGTCGGTGGCATCGCCTTCGGCCAGCCGGCACGCATCACCGCCAGCGCGCGACTGGGCCGCGGCGAACTCATCGACATCGAACGCGAGGCCAAACTCGGCGGCAATATTCACTCCAAGGCGGTCATGATCGTCGCTGCGTTCATCGGCAGCCGCTTCGGTCAGGCGCATCCGCTGGCGTTCAGCGCATCGCTGGTGTTCGAGCAGTCCTACGGCGGCATTGAAGGCGACAGCGCTTCGATCGCTGAAGTATGTGCGCTGCTATCGGCCATCAGCGGGATTCCGCTGCGCCAGGACCTCGCGATCACGGGCTCCATGAGCCAGCATGGCCGCGTGCAGGCAATCGGTGGGGCCAACGAGAAAATCGAGGGGTTCTTCGACATCTGCAGCGCGCAGTCCCGCGCAACGACGCAGGGTCTGTCGAAGACACAGGGTGTAGTGCTGCCTGCGGACAATGTGCGCCACCTGATGCTGCGCGAGGATGTTGTCGCCGCTGTAGCGGAGGGTCGCTTCCATGTTTACGCCATCGAAAGCATCGACGATGCGCTGCATATGCTCACGGGCCTGCCGGCCGGCGAGCGTGGTCAGGACGACGAGTATCCGCCCGACAGCGTCAACGGCCGCGTTGCGCGCCGGCTGGAAGAACTCTGGCAACGCAGTCGACGTACCGGCAAGCACGAGCAGGACGGCAGCGCACCATGAAGATGATCGTTGCCCTCGATCCTGCAGCACCCAACAACGATGCCTTTGCGGCCGTGCAGGCACTGACCCGCGGCGAATCCGACATCGAGGTCTGCGGCGTATTCATCGAAGACGCCGACCTGCTGCGCTATTCCAGCCTGCCGATCGCGTGTGAGGTCTGCGTGGCATCCGGCGTCATCGGCGCATTCTCGCCAGTGCAGCTGGAAAGCCAGTTCCGCGCCCGCGCGACACGCATCCGCGCCACGTTCGAGCTCGCTGCACGCGACATCGCCAGCCACAGCACGCCATGGACCACAAGCTTCAACGTGCGGCGCGGCGCGGTCGTGGACGAACTACGCGCCGCGGCGAGCGAAGATACAGACCTGCTGGTGGTCTCGCGCTGTCGTGCAAGTGCGGGCCAGCGCGCATGGTTTGGCGCAGCGGTGGCAGATCTGCTGGCGGATCCGCCATGCAGCCTGCTGTTCGTGCAGGAACCCTGGCGCAGTGGCGAGTGTGTGCTGGTCGCAAGCATCGACGCGCCGCACGCCGAGGCACCGGTCACGCGCATCGCCAGTCGCATTGCGCGCAGCGAGCATCTGCGCCTGCACGAACTCGACTACAACAGCGGTGAGCGCAACGCCAGTCAGATGTTCGGCGCCGAGCCACTGCTGGACACAGACAACCTCATTCGCTCCTGTCTGCGGCTGCGTGCGCGTGTACTCGTGCTGGCCGATTCGCCTGAACTGCGTCAGCAGGTCGATCTGGTGCAGCTCATTGATCGTGTTCCCGCGTCATTGCTGCTGGTCCAGCTCTAGCCCACACGCCCCGCGATTCGCGATTCGCGATTCGCGATTCGCGACGATCGACTCGCGACGTGCGACTCGCTCCTAGCGAGCCACGACACGCATCGCCATCCACTTGCCACGTTGCGCAGTGAGAACCTGTTTGCAGCCCGCGCCTTGGGCTCTCCGATGACTCGGGCTAGTCTTGCGCCGGGCACCTCGGTCAGCACCCACAACCCCTGGCAGCGAACACCAGGCCACCCATCCAGGAACGGAGCCAGATCGCCATGCGTCAGCGTTTGAGTGCAGCCATGCAGTGCTGGAGATCCGCCACGGTCATCGCGCTGCTGGCGCTGCTGCTCAGCGCGTGCGGCGGCGGCGGTTCAGGCGCGGGCACAGGCACGCCTGGCTCAACACTCCGCCCGCCGACAGCGAATCTCAGCCTGGCCACGGTAAACCCCGTCGCTGCAAGCCCTGTCGCGTTCGACGGTAGCGGCTCTACGGACAGCGACGGTCAGGTGACCGCGTATGCCTGGAACTTTGGCGATGGCACATCCGGAACAGGCGTCGCACCCCTGCACAGCTACGCAAGTGCGGGAACCTACACCGTGCAACTCACCGTTACGGACAACCAGGGTCTGACCGCCAGCGTGCAACGACAGATCAGTATCGGCGGCAACTTTGCGCCGCTGGCTGCATTCACAAGATCAACCAGCAGCGGCCAGATTCCTCTGATTGTGGCGTTCGATGCCGCCGACTCGACCGACCAGGACGGCACCATTGCGACGTACACCTGGGATTTTGGCGATGGCAGCGGTGCGGTAGGCATTGCGGCACAACACACGTACTCGCGTACTGGCACATTTCGCGCGTCACTGCAGGTGACAGATGACCACGGCGCAACCGGTTCGCAGTCAACTGACATCACAGTGAACGCCGCTGTCGGCAGCTTCACGGCAGCCGGCGCCATCAGCATTCTGTCGACCAGCGCGATCGACAATGACGTGAACGATCTGAATGCTGTGCGCGGCGCCAACGACACGATTGCAACCGCGCAGCGCGTCTCCAACCCGGTGTCAATCGGCGGTTACATCAATGTCCCAGGTGCAGGCCCGATCGGTGCCCTGAAAACACCGGGCGATCCGACTGACAACTACGCCGTGGCGCTTGCGGGCGGCGAAACCATCACCCTCAACATTGGTGATCCAGACCCATTGGTGAACGATCTCGACCTGGTGCTGTACGACAGCGCGGGCAACGAGCTGGTGCGGTCGGCCGGTGTCGATCAAACGGAAATCGTCAGCGCGCCCACGCCGGGCAACTATTTCGTACAGGTTGTTCCATTCGAGGGTGCCAGCACCTACCTGCTGACAATCGGACAGTCCTCGGCCAGCGTGCGCGGCTCCGCCGTAACCACGGCGGCGGCGTTCGTGCCAGGTGAGCTCATCGTGCAGTTCGCGCCTGGCAAGGACGGCAGCAAGCGTCAATCGCAGATGACCGCTCTCGGCGTGCAAACACTGGTGGCAAGCAATGGCAGCGTGCCGGCGCTCATCCGCGTACAACCCGCCGCAATCATCACCGCGCTTGGCGGCAACGGTGAGCAGATCGCCAGCTCCGCAACCGATAGCGCCAAAGGCACCCTGCTGGCGGCCAAGCTGCTGGCGCGTCAGGCCGGCGTCGCAAGCGTCGACCTCAACTACATACGCACACCCAGCCTGGTGCCGAACGACTCGCTGTTCCGGCTGCAATGGCACCTGCGTGACATCGGTCTGCCGCAGGCGTGGGACATCAGCACCGGCTCAAGTACGGTGATCGTGGCGGTCATCGACACCGGCGTTCGCACGAACCATCCGGATCTCATGGGGAATCTGATTGCGGGCCGTGATTTCATTACCGACGCCACGCGCGCGCGCGACGGTGATGGACCGGACGGCGATCCCACCGATGCCGGCGATCTCGCACTGGGTAACTCGTCGAGCTTTCACGGCACACACGTCAGCGGCACCGTTGGCGCGCGTACGAACAACAACGCCGGCGTTGCCGGTGTGGCCTGGGATGTCTCGCTGATGCCGTTGCGCGTGCTGGGTAAGGGCGGTGGCACAAGCTTCGATCTGATTCAGGCGATTCGCTACGCGGCCGGCTTGTCCAACAGCAGCGGCACGCTGCCTGCGCGCGCGGCCAACATCATCAACATGAGCCTGGGCGGCGGCGCGTTCTCGCAGTCCGAACAGAACGCCGTGACAGCGGCGCGCGGTCAGGGCGTCATCGTCATCGCGGCCGCTGGCAACGAGAGTTCCTCCGCGCCGTCGTATCCGGCGGCCTACAGTGGCGTAGTCAGCGTCGCGGCATCCACCATCACGCGGACCCGTGCCAGCTACAGCAATTTCGGCAGCACCATCGATCTCACAGCACCGGGCGGCAACACGGCCACCGACATCAATGGCGATGGCGTGGGCGACGGGGTCGTCAGCACCATTGCCGACGATGGCACCGACACAATCCGCAACGGCTACGTTGCGTTGAATGGCACGTCGATGGCGGCACCGCACGTGGCCGGCGTCGTGGCACTGATGAAGTCGGTATTCCCCGGTCTTACACCTGTGCTGCTGGATACGGAGATTGCTGCCGGACGCGTGACCGACGACGTCGGCGCAACCGGCCGCGATGACCAGTTCGGGCAAGGCATCATCAATGCCAATCGAGCCGTTGCACGTGCGCAGGCATTGGCAAACCAGAGCACGGGCGGTGGCGGCGTTGCAGTGCTGCTGGCGAGCCCGTCGTCGCTGAGCTTCGGCACCGTGCTGACGCAGCTCACAATCGAACTGCAGAACGCGGGCGATGCACCGCTTAACGTCACGGCGATCGAGTCGAACCAACCCTGGCTCAGCGCAGTCGCAAGCACAGTGAACGCCAGCGGTCTGGGTTCCTACAACGTACGCATCAATCGCGCAGGTCTCGCGGAAGGCACCTACTCCGGCACGGTCACCGTGCGCAACAGCGGCACGACCAGTCCCCTGCTGCTGTCCGTGGGCATGGAAGTGCGCGCGGTCACCATCGGCTCGAACGCCGGCCTGCACTATGTGCTGATTGTCGACCCCACGAATCAGACGACGGTCCGCAGCATGCAGGTGGGTGCCAACAACGCCCAGTACCTGTTCAGCATTGCGGATGTACCTGCGGGCACCTACCAGATCGTGGCGGGCAGCGATTCGAACAACGACGGATTCATCTGCGACAGCGGTGAAGCCTGCGGCGTCTACCGCGATATCGACTCACCGGAAACCGTGATCCTGAGCGGGCCACGCACGGATCTGAATTTCACCTCAGGTTTCCGCACGACGCTGAGTCAGACGAGCCTGTCGGTCCAACCGGGCGGCCGCGCGAAGTCGGTCAAGCCACGCTAGGCGCCACCGGCCAACTCAGGCAAGGCGGGGTAACGCGTCGAACGGTACGAGATAGCGCAGCTGCGAGCCCGCAACGTAGCGCTCGACCTCATCGACAATGTAGTCGGCGAGGCGTTGCACTTCAGTGCCCAGCGAGCCCGCGATGTGCGGGGTCAGGAACACATTGGGCAGGCGATACAGTGGCGATTCCGGCGGCAGCACTTCCGGCTCGGTGGTATCGAGCACTGCATGGAGACGCCCCGAACTGAGCTCTGCGATCAATGCGCCCTGGTCAACGATGCCGCCGCGTGCGGTGTTGATGAACGTGGCACCGTCCTGCATCAACGCGAACTCCCGCGCGCCCAGCAGTTCGCGCGTCTCCGACAGCAGCGGCGCGTGCAGGCTGACGACGTCGCTGCGCCCGAGCAGGGTCGGCAGATCCACGGAGTAGACCCCAAGTGCGCGTGCCTCTTCCGGATTCAGGTACGGATCGTAGACCAGCACCGTCAGCGAATACGGCGCCAGCAACTCGATAACCTTACGTCCAACAGCAGATGCACCGATCAGCCCAACCGTCTTGCGATAGTTGCCGACGTTCGGCGCCTCCTTGGTCCATGGCGCGCGATTCTCGTGGTGCCGCCGATAGAACTCGCGCAACTGAAACACGCGTTTGTTGGCAAACAGAATTGCGCCCACCGTGAATTCGGCGACCGGCACCGCATTGGCCGCAACAGCATTGGTGACTTTGATGTCACGCGCCCACGCCCGGCCATCGACGAAACCCTTCACGCTGCCCGCAAGGTGCGCAATGAGGCGCAGCGCCGGCATGCGCTCCAGCACCGCAGCTGTGATGGGCGGGCAACCCCAGCTCGTCACCAGCACCTGAACCTGCGCGCCGAGGTGACCGAGCTGTTCGAAGTCGCGCACTGGCGCCGCCAATGGGATCCGGCAGCACTCGCTCAATCGCCGCACATGATCGGCGCGCAGAATCTGATCCATGACGACCGGGTGCATCGCCAACAGCAGGACCGGCTTGACCGGTTCACTCATCACGCCTCCGCTTGAACTAGCACCGATGGTCCTGCTTCCGCGCGCAGGAAGCCGGAGTGTATTCATTCCACTGGCCATCAGCCCGGAAAACTCCGACCGGCTTGCGGCAGAATCCAACCTCCGCCGCACGCAGAGCCGTCGCATGTCGCCTGAACCGCCCCCACATACCTCCAACAGACCAACAACCGCGACGGCCAGCGACTGCTCTGCGCAGATCCAGAACATGCTGCAGACCATGTTGCAGCTGCAGGAGGGTCACAACATCCTGATCGCAGCCGATTGGCGCGACCGCAATCTGCGCTTCCACCGCGCCATCTGGGTCGAGTGCGCCGAACTGCTGGATCACTACGGCTGGAAGTGGTGGAAACGGCAAAGTCCCGATCTCGGGCAGGTGCATCTGGAGATCGTCGACATCTGGCATTTTGGTTTGAGCTGTCTGATGCAGGACGCGAGCACCGACCTCCTGCAGGTTGGCGCTGCCTTCGCCCCGCTCTACGACCGCGACGACCACGACGACAGCGCGAACCCGTCTGCAAACGCCACGGCGCAGGGACTCGGCGGCACAACGAACCCGGACCACGCTGCAGAACGGTTCAGAACCTGCGTCGAGCAGCTCGCGCGCAACGCGCTCGACAACACCTTCAACGTGAGCCATTTCGTGGCGCTGATGCAGGCACTGCCCATGTCGTCCCAGGCACTGTTCGAGTTGTACGTTGGCAAGAACGTGTTGAACCGCTTTCGCCAGTCGAACGGCTACGCCGACGGCAGCTACCGCAAGTTGTGGAACGGCCGCGAAGACAATGTGCACCTGCTCGAAGTTGCCGCCGAACTGCGACCCGAGCAATCGGACTACCTCGAGGCGCTGCACGCTGCACTTGCTGCACGCTATGCTGCGCCGGCCTGACGCAGCGCGGCCAACACATGAAGATCGGTATCTCAGTTGCCAGCGCATATCGCGTTGACGATCCACGCGACGGCGCGCGCTACATGATCGAGCGCACCGCCGCTGCGCGGCGCGCGGGTTTTGATTCATTGTTCGTCGGCGATCATCACGCCACAGCGCAGCCCTACTACCAGAACGTGCCCATGCTTGCGCGCATGCTCGCCGAGTGGGGCGATGCAATGGCCGGGGCGCTGTTTCTGCTACCGCTGTGGAACCCTGTGCTGGTGGCCGAACAGGTTGCCACCCTCGCCTGCATTCACGGCGGCAGATTCGTTCTGCAATGTGGCATCGGTGCTGACGCCGGGCAGTTTGCGGCCATGGGTGCAAAGCTTGCGCATCGCCCGTCGGCGTTTGAAGAATCGATCGGCGCGCTGCGTGCGCTCTGGCGCGGCGACGTCGTCACGCTGAGTGATCGTTTCGACAACCGCGATGCGCGCATATCGCCGCTGCCACCGCAGCCCATCGATATCTGGATCGGTGCTTCGGCACCGGTGGCAATCGAGCGCGCGGCGCGCCTGGGCGACGCCTGGCTGGGCGATCCCGGCATGACGCTCGGAGTTGCGGCCGAGCGCATTGCGATCTATCGCGACGCCTGTGTGAAACACAAGCGCGCGCCCGCAACCATTCCGATCCGACGCGATGTGTATGTGGGTGCCACGCGCGCCTCGGCACTGCGCGACATGGAAAGTGTGTTGGCGCGCGGCTACCGTGGCTTCGACCCGGCAGCGCTGATCATTGGCGATGTCGCCAGCGTCACGGACAGCTTCGCGCGCCTTGGCGAACTTGGTTACGACCATGTACTCGTACGCAACATGACGCCCGATCAGGATCAGGCGCTCGCCACCATCGAACGGCTGGGACTGGTGCGCGAGCTGCTTGCGACGCACTGACATTCGTGCAACAACCTTTCGTGCAACAAGCATTCGTTCAACAAGCATTCGTTCAACAAGCAAGCGATCAGATAGACAACAGACAGGTGGGGGAATCATGTCGATTGAAGGTCTCGATACCGCTGCAGTGACAGCCTGGTTCGAACGCAGCGTGCCGAGCGCGCAAGCGCCTTTGCAGTTCGAGCTGGTGTCCGGAGGCAAGTCCAACCTGACATTCGGCGTGCGCGATCAGGCCGGGCACCGCTACGTGCTGCGCCGCCCACCGCTCGGCCATGTGCTGGCCACCGCGCACGACATGAGTCGCGAGTACCGAATCATCACCGCGCTGTACGGTAAAGGTGTGCCCGTGGCGCGCACCCACGGGCTGTGTCAGGACATCGCCGTCAACGGCGCCGACTTCTACGTCATGGACTTTGTCGATGGCACCGTGCTGCACGACGGTGCCGCAGGCGAAAGCATTCCGATGGCAGATCGCCAGGCCCTGGGCGAGAACATCATCGATGTGCTCGCGACGCTGCATCAGCTGGATCCGGACAGCGTCGGGCTGGGCGAGCTCGGACGCAAAGAGGCTTACCTGGAACGGCAACTGAAGCGCTGGAGCAAGCAATACGAAGATTCGAAGACCGATGACATCCCCGAGATGGAGCACTGCCGGCAGCTGCTTGCTGAACGCATGCCGAAGCAGATCGGTACGGGCATCGTGCACGGCGACTATCGGCCCGGAAACTTCATGGTCAAAGGCAAGCAGGTGGCGGCGGTACTCGACTGGGAGCTGTGCACACTCGGCGACGTGCTGGCGGACGTCGGCTACCTGCTGAACAACTGGGCCGAACCCGGCGAACCGAATGGCGAGGCGCTGCCGACCAGCGCGCTCGGCTATCCAACCCGCGCCGCACTCGCGGCACGCTACAGCGCCCGCACCGGGCGCGATCTGAGTCAGATCCACTACTACCAGGCGTTCTCGCACTGGCGGCTGAGCGCCATCGGTCAGGGCGTGTACAAGCGCTTCCTGATGGGCGCGATGGGCGACCAGCAGATTGACCTCGACGGCTACAAGGCCAGCATTCAGACCCGTGCACAGCGGGCGCTGGAACTGCTCGGAGCCTGACCGCGTGCAAGACCGTCCCACTGCGGCCGAGCTGCTTGCTGCAATCGGCAACCTGCTTGAAGACGAGTTGCTGGCAGCGGTCGACGGGCCGTTGCAGTACCGCACACGGGTCGCCGCAAACCTGGTGCGCATTGTCGAGCGCGAATTGCTGCTTGGCAGCCACGCCTTGCTCGACGAACGCGACGTGCTGCTTGGCCTGCTGACGCAGGCATCGCAGGACCTGCTGCCGGGCCCGCTCGCCGAGCAGGTCGCCGACCTCAACCAAAGCCTGGTCAAAGAGCTATCGGCGCAACCGCTGCCCGCGCGGGAAACTGCCATCTGGGAAGCGTTGTTCAGGATCAGCAAGCGCAAGCTGTCGATCGCCCGGCCCGGCTATGACCGCTACGACGCAGCTGGAGAGATTCTGTGAGCAGCGGCGACACAACACAGGCAACGCACGCGGCACTGACAGCCGCGGCCGACTTCGGGCCAGGCCTGGCTCGCTTCCTCAGCGAACGCTGGCAGCGCAGCATCACGGTGCCCTGGATCAGCCAGTCGTCCGCCGGCGCACGCCGTCTGAACCTGCTGTTCGACGCCGACGACGGCGCGCGCAGGCACGAACTGGTGGCCACCGTCATACCCAATGCGGCCATTCAGATCCTGAGTATCCCCACCGAAGCAGAAGTGCTGCGGTTGGCGCGCGCGGCGGGTGTGCCCGTGCCGGAAGTGCATTTCGACTGCACAGACGATGCCTATGCGGGCGGGCCCTTCTTCATCAGCACACGCATCGCTGGCGAGACCGTGCCGCGGCGCGTGCTGCGGCTGGTGCAGACAGCCGGGAACGGCGAAACCATCACCGCGCAGTTGGGCGCTGCGTTCGCAGCGCTGCACCGCATACCGGTCGCCACGGCGCCGACGGCACTGGCGCGGCCCGCGCTCGAGCCCGCCGCACAGGCACTGCAGAACCTGCAGCTGGGCGTGGAAACACTGTTGCAGCCCGCGCCCGTGTACGCGCTTGCGTTGCGCTGGTTGGAGCGCCACCTGCCGCCTGCGCCGGCATCGCTCCGCGTTGTGCACGGCGACATCCGCAATGGCAACGTCATCATCGACGCCACTGGTCTTGCGGCCATCCTGGACTGGGAGCTCACAAAAGTGGGCGACCCGATGGAGGACCTCGCGTGGCCATGCCTGCGCTGCTGGCGTTTTGGCGCGGATGAGATTGAGGTTGGCGGCTTTGGCAGTCGCGCAACCCTGGTGCGGGCGTACACTCAGGCCGGCGGACAATTTGAGCCAATGGCCTTCCGCTGGTGGAAAGTCATGGGCACCATGCGCTGGGGATTAGGTCTGGCCGGCCAGGCCAGACAGCACCTGGATGGCAGCGTGCCGTCCATCGTCATGGCGGCCAGCGGCCGGCGTGTTGCAGAACTGGAATACGACCTGCTGTGCCTGTTGCGGCCCGGCCCGTTGGCCAGTTAATCCATGCCGCGCACCGGTTGTTTTCGGCACGCCGTTTTTTTTCGGCACGCCGTTTTCTTCGGCACGCAAAGGGTGCGGCGCGGTCAAACGGTCCGGACTGGATGGGACTGGACTTCAGAACAACGAGCACAAGCGGGATTTCAACACCTTGCTAAGTTTCCCTTCCGCGACGCAGCATGCGCGTGGCTCAACTCGGCTTGGTCACATGGTTGTGACCCTATCGTTCTAAACCGCAGGCACCTTTCGGGCACCTGAGTTGGTGCCGCATCCAAAGTACACCCAACCAAAGTACACCCAACCAAAGTACACCCAACTTGCGGAACTACCTGCGTCGTTGACGCTGGATAGCACTTCGTTACCTGACATCGACTTGAGGGCAGACCTTGTTTCAACGCCTTGTTCAGTGGTTCGACTCTTACACCGACGCTCCCGACGCCGATCAGGACACGAGCCGACATATCGACTGGGCGCGCGTCATGCCCTTCATACTGTTGCACCTCGCATGCCTGTTCGTGTTCGTGGTGGGCTTCTCCTGGTTCGCGCTCGCGCTGTTTGGCGTCAGCTACCTGATCCGTATCTTCGGCATTACGGGTGTGTACCACCGTTACTTCGCGCATCGCGCCTATCGCGTGGGCCGCGTGACGCAGTTCATTCTTGCAACCTTTGGTGCCGCGGCCACACAGCGCGGGCCGTTGTGGTGGGCGTCGCACCATCGCCATCACCACAAAGTCTCGGACGAGTTCGCTGACCCGCACTCGCCCGTCGCGCACAGTTTTCTCTGGAGCCACGTGGGCTGGTTCCTGGCGACTGGCAACTTCCGTTCGCGCTTGGAGTTGATCAAGGACTTCGCGAAGTTTCCCGAACTGCGCTTTCTCGATCGCTTCGACACCGTCGTGCCGATTCTCTACGGCGCAACGATGTTCTTCATCGGCTACTTCGCGAACCTGCTGTTTCCGGAACTCGGCACATCAGGCAAGCAGACGCTGGTGTGGGGCTACGTGTTGTCGACCGTGGTGCTGTATCACGTGACGTTCTGCATCAACTCCGTGTCACACAAGGACAGCGTCGGCAGTCGCCGTTACAACACCACCGATCACAGCCGCAACGTGTGGTGGCTATCGGCGCTGACGTTCGGCGAGTCATGGCACAACAACCACCATCACTTCCCGGCCTCGGCGCGGCTCGGCTTCCACTGGTGGGAGCTGGATCTCGGCTACTACGTCATCCGCACCCTGTCGTGGTTCGGGCTCGCATGGGAACTGAAGGGCGTGCCGGAGCGCTACCTGCAGCCGCAGCTGGAACCCTAGGGGCAGAACGCGATGCGAGTGGCCATTGTCGGCGCCGGCATCGCGGGTCTCACGGTTGCGTGGCGGTTGCGCAACAGCCACGACATCACGGTGTTCGAAGCGGGCGACCATGTGGGCGGGCACACGCACACCCACACGGTTCCGCACGGTGGACGCGAATACCGCATCGACACCGGCTTCATCGTCTTCAACGATCGCACTTACCCGAACTTCATCGCCCTGCTGGATGAGCTGGCGGTTACGCGGCAGCCGACCGAGATGAGCTTCAGCGTCCAGAATCCTGCCAGTGGTCTTGAATACGCCGGCACCAACTTGAACGCGCTGTTTGCTCAGCGCCGCAATCTTGTGAACCCGCGCTTCTTCGGGATGGTGCGCGACATCCTGCGCTTCAATCGCGACGCACCCGCGCTGCTGGACACACCTGGCCCGGGACCATCGCTTGGGGAATACCTGCACGAGCAGCGCTTCAGCAGCGCGTTCATCGATGACTATCTGGCGCCGATGGGCGCGGCGATCTGGTCGTCACCTGCGGACCGGATGGACGCGTTTCCCGCGCGCAGCTTTGTGCAGTTCTTCAAGAACCACGGACTGTTGTCGATCAACGATCGACCTCAGTGGTACGTAGTGAAAGGCGGCTCCAGCGCATACGTCGAGCGCATGCTCCTGCAGCTCGGCCCACGCATCCACACGGGGCGGGCAGTGACCGGCGTGCGCCGCGAGCATGATGGCGTCACGCTGCACGTTGCTGGCGCGGATCGCCTGCGCTTCGATGCTGTCGTGATAGCGAGTCACAGCGACCAGGCATTGGCCATGCTGCAGGACCCGTCAGCGCAGGAACGCAGCATACTCGGTGCCATCGCCTATCAGGACAACGACGTGGTGTTGCACACCGACACGCGCCTGATGCCGAAGCACCGCCGCGCCTGGGCCAGCTGGAACTATCGACTGGGTGGCGTGAACGGCAAACAGATGGATCGCGCGGCATCCAATCCTCCGACCGTTACGTATGACATGAACAGATTGCAGTCCATCGATGCACCCGAGACCTTCTGCGTGTCACTGAATCAGACCGACGCCATCGACCCCAACAGGATCATCAAGGTGCTGCGCTATGCGCACCCGGTGTACACAAGTGCCACGCTGGCCGCGCAAGCTCGACGTGCGGAGATCAACGGCGTGAACCGGACCTGGTTCTGTGGCGCCTACTGGCGGTTCGGCTTCCATGAAGACGGCGTCGTCAGCGCGCTGTCGGTTGCGCAGGACCTGCAGACGTCATGAGCGCGATCCTCGCGCAGTCTGGCGCAGATGCGGCCAGAACGCCGGGGACCCAACGCGCAACTCCTGCTGAGTTTGCACACACCAGCGCACTGTATTGCGGCCATATCGGTCATGCCCGATTCGGTAACGTGGCACATCAGTTCCGCTACCGCCTGTTCATGACTGCAGTGAATCTGGATGAACTGGCGCGGCCCGAAGGTCTGGGGCTTGGACGCCTACTCGACCCGAACCGGCGATTGTCGCTGTTTCGCATGCGCCGCAAGGATCATCTGGGCGATGCTCATGTGCCACTCAAAGACGCCGTGCTGCAGCGTGTCAGCGCGGCGCTGGCCGGCTTCAAACCGGGTCCCGTGCTGTTGCTCACACACCTCGGGCAGTTCGGTTTTCGTTTCAATCCGGTCAGCTTCTATTTCTGTTTTGCACCGACTGACCCGGCCAGCGAGCAAGCGCCACGCGCCGCCGACGCCCTGAGCGCGCCACTCAGCGCAATCGTGCTCGAAGTCAGCAACACGCCCTGGGGCGAACAGCACAGCTATGTGCTCGACTGTCGCAACAGCGCAGGTCCCTACAAGTTCGTGCTGCCCAAAACGTTCACCGTGTCACCGTTTCTGCCGCTCGACATGGAGTACCGCTTTCGCTTCGAACTCGGCCGCGACCAGATCAGCATTCACAAAGAGAACTGGCGTGGCAGCGAACGCGTGTTCCACGCCGGACTGCAACTCAAGCGCAGCGCATTGACCAACACTGCATTGCTCGGTGCGCTGGCGCGCTATCCATTCATGACATGGAAAGTCATTGTCACGATCTACTACCAAGCCCTGCGGCTGTGGCTGAAGGGCGTGCCGTTTCTCGGTCACGGCGGCGCGCCCAGCAGTTCGAGCGACAGCAACGCGCTGAGCGCTGAGCAATGCAAGTCGGAGCAGGACGCATTCGTGCACGACTCGTTGACGCAAGACAGGTCGATGCACGACAACGTCACTCCGGCACTGGTGAATGCGAAGGTGAAGATGGAGGTGAAGATGAAGATGAAGGAGAACAAAGAAGATGAGTGAATCGGTCCTTGGGCAGCAGCGCCGCGCGCTGTTCGACCGCCTGCCCAACTTCACGCTCGAGGCGGTGCGGCAGCGTCTTGTGCGGGTGCTTGCACGCATCGAGTGGGGGCAGATCGAACTGGTCGATCCAACCCACGGCACCATGCTGCTGGGTCAACCGGGCAACCCGGGCCCGCACGTGCGCGTGCTGGTGCACGACCCGCTGATGTACAGCTACATCGGTCTGGGCGGAAGTATCGGCGCCGGCCAAAGCTACTTTCTCGGTATGTGGGATACCAACGCGCTCACCGATCTTGTGCGCATCATGGTGCACAGCCGTTTCGTGCTGGATGCGCTCGATGCAGGCTGGTCGATGCCATCGCACCTCATCTATACGTACATGCACTGGCGGCGTCAGAACAGCCTGCGCAACAGCCGCGCCAACATCTCCGCGCACTATGACATCGGTGACGACTTCTTCGAGCTCATGCTCGACCCCACCATGATGTATTCCGCAGCGGTGTTCAGCGACCCGGCCGCAACGCTTGAAATGGCGCAGATCGAGAAGCTCGATCGCATCTGCAAAAAGCTTGAGCTGTGTCCCGAGGATCACCTGCTGGAAATTGGCACGGGGTGGGGCGCAATGGCCTGTCACGCGGCGCAGCACTATGGTTGCCGCGTGACCACCACGACGATTTCCGAGAACCAGTTTCAGCACGCGCAGGCGCGCGCGGAGCGGCTCGGACTGTCGGACCGCGTCACGGTCGTGAAGCGCGATTACCGCGAGCTGCAAGGCCAGTACGACAAGCTGGTCTCCATCGAGATGATCGAAGCCGTGGGTTACCGCTACTTCGACACCTACTTCGGTCAGATCGGTCGACTGCTGAAGCCCACCGGACTAGCGCTGATACAGGCCATCACCATCGAAGACGCGCGCTTTGACCAATATCGTCGCGGTGCCGATTTCATTCGCCGTTTCATCTTTCCCGGCGGCTGCCTGCCTTCCATCAGTTCCATGCTCGAATCCACCACACGCAGTACGGATCTGACGCTGGTGCAGCTCGACGATATCGGCATGCACTACGCCACCACATTGCAGCACTGGTCGGCGGCCTGCACAGCAAACGAGGCGCAAATTCTGAGCCTGGGTTACACGCGCGAATTCCTGCGCATGTGGCAGTT